>CAZHMZ010000005.1:1622-58830 GCA_964532655.1 uncultured Anaerolineaceae bacterium | reverse complement strand
CCACCGCCATTTTGAACGCGAAACCCACCAGCAGCATGCCCCGCCGATGATAAACAGGGTGGGGTTCACTAATTGACCCGCCTCCGCCGCGGCCAGTACCGTCTGCAAATTGGTCGACCCGCTGGCCCCAAAGATCAACGCCACCCCGTACAGCACAAAGGCCGCCGCGAAGGTGCCCAATATGAAATACTTGAGCGAAGATTCTTCCGATTCCACACGCGGGATGGCAAACCCGGCCAGGATGTACAGCGGGATGGACAGCGTTTCCAGCGCCAGGAAGATGATGAGCAGGTCGTTGGCATGCGCCATCAGCATCATGCCTGAGATGGACAGCATCAGCAGGGGGTAAAACTCGCCCCGCTCGATCCCCATCCGCTTGAGATAATCATACGCCAAGCCGATGGCCAGCAAGCCGCACAGCAGAAAGATGGAGCTTAGGAACACGCTAAACCCATCCACCGCCACCATGCCCTTGAATGCGGTGGCATCCCATGTCAGGCGGGGCAGATTCAGGCCCAGTGCCGCTGCCAGTGCCAGGGCTGCCAGAAAAGCGGTGATCCCTTTTTGTTTATCCGGGATCCACAAATCCACCAGGAGCAGCACAACTGCCGAGCCGATCACGACAACCACAGGCAGGATAGTCATCAGGTCATTATTTGTCATCGAAATCATTCTCCTAACAGGCTGCTACTGAATTACCAGCGCGGCGCTTTGCACCATTTCCACCAGGTGTTCCACGGTCGGGTTGATCAGATCAAAGAAGGGTTGCGGATACAAACCGATCCAGAAGATCAGAACCAAAATAGGGGCCAGAATGGCAATCTCACGCCAGTTGAGATCTTTGAGTTGTTTGTTTTCTTCATGCCGCACCGGGCCCAGAAAGACTTTTTCAAACATCTGGAAGAGATACACAGCCGCCAGAATAACGCCCAGCGCAGCCACACCCGCAAACCACGGGCTGTCGAGTACGGCTGAATTGAAGGCGCCCAGCAGGATGGTGAACTCGCCCACAAAACCGTTCAGACCCGGCAGACCCACCGATGAAAGTGTGACCACCAGCATGATGGTTCCCATCACCGGGACTACCTTCCACAATCCACCGAAGGCCTCCAGTGCGCGGGTGTGACGGCGTTCGTACAGCATACCCACCAGCAGGAACAGGGCGCCCGTGCTGAGACCGTGGTTGACCATTTGCAGAATGGCCCCGGATACGCCCTGCGGGTTGAGAGCAAATAAACCCAACATGACGAACCCAAGGTGGCTGATGGATGAATACGCCACCAGCTTCTTCAGGTCTTTTTGAGCGAACGATACTGCTGCCCCATACAGGATGCCAATGACAGCCAGAACCGCGATCACCGGCGCGGCCTTAACCGACATTTCAGGGAACAGGCCCAGATTGAAGCGCAAAAAGCCGTAGGTGCCCATCTTCAGCAATACACCCGCCAAAATCACCGACGCCGGGGTGGGTGCCTGCACGTGCGCATCCGGCAGCCAGGTGTGCAAAGGCCACATGGGCACCTTCACCGCGAAAGCGATGGCGAATGCCAGGAACAGCCATAACTGCACACCGGTAAACAACTGCCGGTTGGCGATCAATTCAGGGTATGAGAAGGTACCGGCGCTCAAACCGATAAAGAAGATGGCGACCATCATAAAAATGGAGCCGGCCATGGTATACAGGAAGAACTTCACTGCCGCGTAAATGCGGTTTTCGCTGCCCCAGATACCGATCAGGAAATACATGGGGATCAGCGTCAGTTCCCAGAACAGGAAGAACAGCACCAGATCCAGCGAGAGAAATACGCCCAGCAGGGCGGTTTCGAGCAGCATGAACACCAGCATAAAGGTTTTGACGCGCTCCTGAATGCTGCCCCAGGTGGATAATATGACCAGCGGGGACAAAAAGGTGGTCAGCAGCACCATCAGGATATTCAGGCCATCCAGCCCCATCTCCAGTTGAACCTGTAAGGTGCCGGCCTGGATCCACGGCAGGGTGAAACCCATCTGGATATCCGTGTTCTCCGGATCAAAGCCTGCCAGCATCCACAGTGAGATCGCAAATGTGACCAGCGACGCGGCCAGAGCAGTCCACCGCGCGGCGTTTTTTTGTTCCGGTTTGAAAAAAGCAATCACCGCCATTCCCACAAGCGGGAAAAAGGTCACCCAGAAAAGCGGATTGGTGAGGATATTCATAGGCTCGCCCCTTCCCATTCGACCATGCTGTCTCTTTGACTGCTAATTGGATCCATGCTCTCTCCCGAAGGAAGTATTATCGTAAGATGATATAAAAGACGATCGCGACAGCGCCCAGTAAAATACCCAGGGCATAGGTGCGGATGTAACCGGTCTGGAAGCGGCGCGCGAACCCGGAAAGAGCACGCGCCAGACCGCCCACATCGTTGACGGCCCCATCGATCACTTCCTGATCAAACCACTCGCCCAGCAGCACATTGGAGATGTAGTTGTATGGCCGCACGATGATGGCGTGGTACAGCTCATCCACCCACCATTTACAGTTCATTGCTTTGAAGAACCATCCCAGCATGCCTGCCAGCGGATCGGTGAAGGCGTTGCGTCCCAATGAAACCCGCCCGTACAGAACCCAGGCCAGTACCAGTCCCGCCAGCGCCACCACCAGCGAAATCAGGGCGATGCTGAACGAGAACTCCACCTCAAGACCGGCAGCCACAGAGTGCTCCAGCCAGGAGCCCAGTGTATGCACCCCCGGCAGGTTGAGCAATCCGCCCGCCACTGACAGCACCGCCAGAATAACCAGCGGTACGGTCATTACCGGTGAACTTTCCGTGGCATGCTCGGCCAGCGAGCTGCGCGGTTTGCCGGAAAAGACCAGGAAGATCTGCCGCCCCATGTAGAAAGCGGTCAAAAAAGCCGCGGCGGTGAGAATGAGGTACACCGGCAGTGAGCGGGTACTGGCAGCTCCCAGAATTTCGTCCTTGGAGAAAAAGCCCGATAGCGGCGCGATGCCCGAAATGGCCAGTGCACCGATCAAATACACCCAGAAGGTGACACGCATACGCCGGTCCAGACCGCCCATGCTGCGCATGTCCTGCGGATCCACTTCAATTTCATGCTCATTGCTGTGGCTGCGCCCTTTGGGGTGCGCGCCGCGTTCCATCCCCTGGATGACCGAGCCGGACGAAAGAAAGAGCAGCGCCTTGAAAAAGGCGTGTGTGGCCAGGTGGAAAATGGCCGCCACATAGGCGCCCATCCCGGCCGCCGCCACCATAAAGCCCAACTGGCTGATGGTGGAATACGCCAGCACGCGCTTAATATCATACTGGGCCACCGCGATGGTGGCGGCAAAAATGGCGGTGATGGCTCCTACCCACATCACAACCGAGGAAGCAGCCGGGGCCAGTGTAAACAGCGCGGATGAACGCACCACCAGATAGACGCCCGCCGTCACCATGGTAGCCGCATGGATCAACGCGGATACCGGTGTAGGGCCAGCCATGGCATCCGGGAGCCACACATATAGCGGGAGTTGAGCTGATTTACCAGCCACGCCCAGCAGCATAAACAAGGTGACAGCCAGCAGCAGCCCCACCGATGCACCGGAGGCCTGCTCAAAAACCTGGTCAAATTGCAGGGTGCCAAATGCCCCAAACAGCAGGAACATGGCGATCAGCAAACCAAAATCACCGATGCGGTTGACGATAAAGGCCTTTTTACCCGCCTGTGCGTTTGCGATGCCGTCTGCGCCCTTCTCAAACCAGAAACCAATCAGCAGGTACGAACACAGCCCCACACCTTCCCAGCCCACAAACAACATCAGGTAGTTGTCGGCGGTCACCAGCAGGAGCATGGCGATGATGAACAAATTGAAGTAAACAAAAAAGCGGCGGTAGCGGCCCACATCGTGATTATGGCGTACGTCGTCATACATGTACTGCACGGCGTAAATATGGATCAATGTGCCCACCCCGGTGACCACCAGCATCATCACTGTGGAAAGCGTATCCACGCGGAAGATCCAGTTGACGTCAAAGGTGCCCACGCTGATCCAGTCGGCCAGTTTGAGGCGAATGGCTTCTTCCTGACCGCGCAGCGCCAGCAGCAGAACCACAGCCAGGGCAAATGAAAGCGCGGTGGCCACACTGGCAATCCACCCGGCGGCTTTTTCGCCGATTCTTTTTCCAAAGATCAGATTGAACAGCAGGCCAATTAACGGAAAGAAAATCACCCAGGGGGTAAAGTTGAAGATCGAAAGAGGTACGGTTTCACTCAAGGCCATGATGATCTCCAATCACTTGTCAGCCGTTCAGACTGTTCATCTGGTCAATATCAATACTCTTTTTGGCGCGGAAAATGGCAATAACCAACGCCAGGCCCACGGCCACCTCGGCGGCCGCCACCGACATGACAAAGAAAACAAATACCTGCCCGGTGATGTTCTGGTAATACGTGGCAAATGACACAAATGCCAGGTTAGCTGCGTTGAACATCAACTCGAGGGACATAAAAATAACTAATGCGTTTTTTCGGAGCGTGACACCGATGATCCCGGCCGCAAACATGACCGCTGAGAGGGCCAGGAAATAAGTAATGGGAGGCAGGGTAAGCTGCATGTTATTTTTCCTCCACGGTTTCACTCGGGGTGGAAGTTTTTTCAATGATGGGAAGCTGCTTCCCACCGCGGCGGGTCAACACTACCGCGCCGATGGTGGCTGAAAGGATGATCCCGCCTACCATCAAAATCGGCAGAACGTACTGATCCATCAACAGACCGCCAATGGCTCCGGGAGAGCCAAAATCAGATGGAGGGCCGGCCATTTCACTCTCTCCGCCCATTTGCGTGCTCAGAAAAATGACCACCAGCAGCAGAAACACGGCCAGCAGCGTCCCAACCACCCAGCGCTGCCCCTTGAGCGGCTCCAGGAAGGAAAGCTCTTCGGTGCCCAGCATCATCACCACAAACAAAAACAGCACCATGATGGCCCCGGCGTACACTGCGATCTGGGTAAATCCAATGAACGGCGCTCCCAATATCAGGTACAGCACCGCGATGGTGGCAAAGTTCAGCACCAGAAACAGCACAGCAAATACCGGCTGTCGAGCCAGCAGCATGGCTGCCGCCGTGGCAACTGCCAGCAGCGCCAGCACCCCAAAGACAATGTAACCAGGCAATGCGGATGAGAGATCCATACTAGTCCTCCGGATCCTTCATTTCAGGCACCGAACGGGTGAACTTGCCGGGTTCGGTTTTCTGCGGGGTGGGTTGCCCGTTTGGACCCACCGGCTGAAGCAGCATTTCACGGGTATAGATGGCGTCCTTGCGGTCGATAAAATTAAGCTCATAATTGTCGCTCAACGTGATGGCTTCCGTGGGGCAGGCGTCTTCGCAATACCCGCAGAAGATGCAGCGCAGCATGTTGATCTCATAGGTGCTGGCATACCGCTCACCGGGTGAATAACGCTCTTCATCGTGATTTTCCGACGCTTCCACAAAAATGGCATCCGCCGGGCAGGCTGCCGCACACAGGGCGCAGCCAATACATTTTTCCAACCCGTTATCATATCGGTTTAAAACATGCCGGCCTTTAAAACGAGCCGAAACCGGCCGTTTCACCTCAGGGTACGGCATGGTGACCGGTTTCTCAAACATCGATTTGAATGTGGTCCAGAACCCCTTCAGCATAACTAGCCTCCCACCACCAGGATGACAAATGCAGTGATCATTGTGTTGAGCAGGGCCAGCGGAAAGAGCACCTTCCAGCCCAATGCCATCAGCCGGTCGTAGCGGAAGCGCGGAATGGACGCGCGAATCCAGATCATAATACCCAGCGAGATGATCACCTTAATCAGCAGATAAATGGGCCCCAGCCACGGCAGCTTATCCACAAACGGCCCCATATATCCACCAAAAAACAGAGTGGCCCAGATCATCGAAACCACAAACATCTTGATGTACTCGGCCATAAAAAAGACGGCGAATTTCATACCAGAATACTCGGCGTGATACCCGGCGGTCAGTTCCTGCTCCGCTTCAGGCATATCAAACGGCGAGCGGTTCACCTCAGCCAGCGCGGCGATATAAAAGATCACCGCGGCCACCGGCTGCAGAAACACATACCACAGCTTGGACTGCGCTTCCACAATATCCACCATACTGAGCGAGCCCGCCAGCATGACCGGTCCCATGACCGAGAAACCCATGGAAAGTTCATAGCTGATCATCTGCGCGGTAGAACGTAAACCGCCCAGGGTGGCGTACTTGTTGTTGGATGACCAGCCCGCCAATGTGATGCCGTACACCGCGATGGAAGTGATAGAAAGGATGTACAGCAGCGCCACGTTAATATCGGCAATGTACAGGTGGATGGTACGCCCAAACAGATTGATGTCGCGTCCCCACGGGATCACCCCCGGTATGATGAGGGCCGGCATCACTGTGATGATGGGCGCCAGGAAGAAGATACTTTTAATGGCTCCGGCGGGGGTCAATTCCTCTTTAAAGATCAGCTTCACCGCGTCGGCAATCGGCTGAAGCAGACCCCACGGGCCGGTGCGGTTGGGACCAAACCGGACCTGAATGCGGGCCTGCAGTCTGCGCTCATACACCGTGGTGTACGCAAATGCGCCTGTCAGAAAGAGCACCAGAATGAGCGATTTGACAATTACTTCTATGATCGTCGCAAGTTCCATATCCGGTCCTTTTATTCTTCAGTACCATCTGCCTGATGTAGCACAGCGGCTGCCGGCTCATTGACAGGGATTCCCGTACTGCGCGCGGCCAGAGCGACATCGGCCTGAAGTGACGGGTCAAAAATCAGTTCCACCTCAACCTGTGAACCGTTCACGGTCAGAAGCGCCCTGTTGCCGGTGATGCCGGAGCGGGCGGCGGTATCCGGATGGATCACGATACCGGTTTTGGCGCGGCGGTTCTTCAACAAGGGAGCTGACATCATGGTGCGGCTCTGATCATACAGTTTGGTGATGGGAACCAACCGTAAACTGCCTTCTGCCAGCGGTCGTTCGCTGCCCAATGAGAAGCGGGCAAAACCGTTTTCGGCCGGCCGGTTCACATTCGGCAGACGTTTTCCCAGCCCCTGCCGGTTTTCATACTGCGTTCCGCCGTAATAAAGGTCCTTGCGTTCAATAATGGGCCACTGTTGGATACACTCAGCCAGGCAGGCGTAGTCAATATCTTCATAACCGGCGGTCTGGTGGGCAATTTCTTTCATCACCAGCGCAGCCGATTTCTCTTCCAGTTGCAGCCCTAACAGGCGGGCAATCCGCGCGGTAATTGTAAAATCGGCCTGTGCCCCGGCCAGCGGGCTGACGGCCTGGTAGAAGCGTTGGACGTGCCGTTCGCCTGAGGTATAGGTACCCTCACGCTCGGTGAAGGCCAGCGCCGGGAAGACCACATCGGCCATTTTGGCTGTTTCGGTCAGGAAGAGATCCTGCACCACCACAAAATCAGCCGTATCCACAGCGTGAATAAACTCGGGCTGTCCCTGTACGGGATCGGCTCCGGCAATGTATACGCAGCCGGCCTTTTTGATCTGGTTGATCAGCCCCGGATCGGCGCTGAAGCCCATATCCCAGGCACCCTGCATATTGCCCTGGTGCCACACTGCGACCAGTCCGTTGTTGGGGCGATCGTAATGCCCGGTGCTCGTCAACAACTGCACACAGGCCTGCGCCAGGTTCTGTGATGTTTCGAGCCCAATACCTTCGCTGCCGTAGAAAACAACGGCATTTTTGGCCCCTGAGAAAGCTTCCACCGCGGCACGGAAAGTTTCATCCACACTGGTGCTCCCGTACAGCAGTGAATTGAAGGCGTGGTTTTCCTGCCCGTACGCATAGCGGATCACGTGGTCAGCATATTGATCCAGTTTGGTCTCGCGCGGGTTCATCACAATCAGGGTGGCGCCTCGTTCGGATGCCTGTTTGACGCGCAGCCACCAGATGGGGGCCTCTTCCTGTAAATCGCTGGCCACCACCAGAATGGCATCATCCTTGCCCAACTCGCCCAGGTTGGAGCCTGGGGTCAAGCCAAAACTGGCTACGGCGTCACCGCCTGCCATGTAGGTATACAATAGCGTCTTGCCGTTCTGATGACGTGTCAGGCGGGCCAGGTTAAAGTAATCTTCGTTGCTCAGGCGTCCGCCAACCAGCGTCACCAGCCGCGAACCGATTTCATGCATCTTTCGCGCGGTCAAATCCAGCGCTTCGTCCCATGAGCAGGGAACCAGTTCATCGTTGACCCGTTTCATGGGGGTGGTCAGCCGGGTTTCCTCCTCCGGGTAATGGTACACAAAGCGGCCTTTATCGCAGATCCAGATTTCATTGATCTGTTCATTCTGGCGCGGCATCACCCGTTTGACCACAAAATCGCCGCCCGATTTGGCTTCGCGACGCGTATCCAGAACGGTATTGCACCCCACCGGGCAGTGATTGCAAATTGATGCCACCGGGCGCATCTCCCACGGTCTGGCGCGAAACCGAAAATCACGCGAGGTCAGCGCACCCACTGGGCAAATATCGGTGGTGTTGCCTGAATAGATGGAATCAAATGGCGGGTTGGAATACGAGACAATTTCTGTGGTTCTCTCGCGGTGTAAAAATTGCAGCACCGGGTCGCCGGCGATCTTGTCCTGAAAACGGATGCAGCGCCCGCACTGGATGCAGCGTTCCTGATCCAGTACAATCAGATCACCCAGTTGGTAATTTTTCGCCAGGTGTTTCTTGTCCTCCAGGTCGATCCGGCTGCTGGTGGGCCCGTGCGCCATGGTCAGGTTTTGCAGCGGGCACTCTCCGCCTTTGTCGCAAATGGGGCAATCCAGCGGGTGCGAGGTAAGCAAAAACTCCAGCATGCTTCGCTGGGCATCCTTTACTTTGGCCGTGTTGATGCGCACCACCATTCCTTCGGTGGCTTCGGTGGTACAGGCGGTTTCCAGTTTGGGACCAAACAGAAATTTGGGGGTGCCGTCAGCTTCAAGCTGAACCTGCCCGGTGGCCCGGTCGATCAACGGCCGTCCAATCTCCACCAGACACATGCGGCACATACCCACCGGCTCCATCTTGGGATGGTAGCAGAAGACGGGAATATCCACGTCAATCAGGCGGGCCGCATTGACAATCAGCGTGCCTTTTGGCACGGTTACAGTCTTGTCATCGATGGTCAACGTAACTTCTTGCGCCATGCAGCTAACTCCTTACCAGGGCTTCAAAATCCGGGCGGAAACGCTCGATACTCGACATAACAGCCGGCACCGAAAAATCGCCCAGAGGGCACAGAGGCGTACCGGGGATTTGTTTTGCAATACTGTACAGCAGATCGATATCTCCCCGTGTTGCATCGCCGCGCATGAATTTTTCCATCACCTTTTTCATCCAATAAGTTCCTTCACGGCAGGGCGTGCATTTTCCGCAGGACTCATGCTGGAAAAAGCGCACCGTTTTACTCACCACCCAGGCCGCGCTGATGGTCTCGTCGATCACCATTACCGACGCAGAGCCCAGCGCGCAGCCCAGTGTGGGAACGGATTCCCAGTCCATGGGCGTATCCAAGGCTTTATCATCCGCCACAATCAGGCAGGATGAAGCGCCGGCCGGCATGATGGCCTTAATTTTGGCATCGTCGATGATACCCCCGCCGTGGTTGTAGATCAACTCTCGAAAGGTGGTTCCCAGCGGAAGCTCATAATTGCCGGGTTTCTTCACCCGCCCGGAAAGTGAGAAGATCTTTACACCCGGGCTCTTTACGGTGCCCATCGAGCTGAACCATTCAGGTCCTTTCTCAAGAATGGGCGGGAGGTTGGCCAGCGTTTCCACATTGTTGATGACCGTAGGGCGGTTGTACAGGCCGGCTACCGCCGGAAAAGGCGGTTTTACGCGTGGCTGTCCGCGTTTGCCTTCAATCGATTCGAGCATCGCGGTTTCTTCACCGCAGATATATGCGCCGGCTCCCAGATGGGTGTAAAGACGCAGGTTGTAATCCTTGCCAAACAGATCGCTGCCCAGCAGCTTTTCTCTTTCCAGCTCGGCGATGCAGTCATCCAATTGATTGGCCAGCTCCCAAAATTCGCCGCGCAGGTAAATATATCCAACCTGTGCCTGAACGGCGTAGCAGGCAATCATCAACCCTTCCAGAAACTGATACGGATTGCCGGTGATGATCTCGCGGTCTTTAAAGGTGCCCGGCTCCGATTCATCAGCGTTGGCCACCACATAATGCGGCCACAGGTCATTGGGCAGAAAGCTCCATTTCACGCCGGTGGGAAAACCCGCCCCACCGCGTCCGCGCAGCCCGGAAGTTTTAACCAGATCGATGATCTCAACCGGTTTATAGGTGGTCACCGCCTTGCGGAATGGTTCGAAACCGCCGTGTTCGCGATAGACGCGCAGTTGGTTGAGTTCAGGTATTTCGCGGTGGCGAAGCAGAATATGCTCTGTCATTCAGCCTCCCTGGCATGGGCCTGGCGCACCTCATCGATAAAGGCAATCGCCGTATCGATGGTCTGGTGGTCGTGATAGTAAATGGCTCCGTCAGCCTGCACCTGGAACATGGGGGCGTTGTGGCAGCTTGCCAGGCACATCACGGCTTCCACGGTGAACAAACCGTCCGATGTGGTTTCACCGGGTTGAATGCCCAGATACTCGCATACCTGCTGCAAAAATTGATCGGCTCCGCGCAGGGCGCAGGCAATATCGTTGCAGATCTGGATGCGATAGCGTCCGCCCGGTTCCTGGTGAAACAGAGAATAGAACCCTACCAGCGTGGTCACCTCGGTGGTGGATACCCCCGCGATCTCGCCGATTTCATGCATGGATTGCAGCGAAACATAGCCTTCCTTCCGCTGCGCCAGAAACAGGAGCGGCATCAACGCCGAACGCATCTGGTCCGGCGGATACTTGGACTTGATCCGTTCAATTTCATCGTGATACTTGCTGAGCAGTTGGTTCACCGGTCTACATCTCCCAGAACAATATCCGTGCTGGCAATGGTCGCCACCACATCAGCCACAAAAAGGTCCTTCATCAATATGGGCAGCGCCTGAACAATGGCAAATGACTGCGTGCGGAAATGCACTCTGTAGGGTTTGTTGGTTCCATCGCTTTCCAGGTAAATGCCGTATTCGCCCCGCGGTGACTCGATGGGTACATACACCGAACCCTTGGGCAGGTTGAATCCTTCCGTCCACAGTTTAAAGTGATGGATCAGCGCCTCCATGCTCACCCCAATGGAGGAGCGGGGCGGCGCCACAAATTTACCGTTGCTGCTGATCACCGGGCCGTAAGGCAGTTTATCCAGCGCCTGCTCGATGATGCGCAGCGATTGGCGCATCTCGGCGACACGCACCTTATAACGAGAGTAAATGTCGCCATTTGGCTCGGTGGGGATTTCAAAGTCATACTGTTCGTAACCGCAGTAGGGGTTGGCCTTGCGCAGATCGTAAGCCAGTCCGGTGGCGCGCAGGAAGGGTCCGGTCAGACCCATCTCAATGCACTGCTCGCGGCTAATCACACCCAGACCCTGGGTACGTTTTTTGAAGATCGGGTTGTCGTTGAGCAGCGCTTCATACTGCTTGATGCGCTCCCATTGGGTGTCTACATACTTCCGTACCGCATCCTCAAATTCGACCGGTACATCCCGCCACACCCCTCCGGGGCGGAAATAAGTGGTCATCACACGCTGCCCGGAAACCAGTTCCATGATATCTAAAATGGTTTCGCGTTCGCGTAGCGTGAAAAAGAACATGCTCAACGCGCCCAGATCCAGCCCGGTGCTGGCCACAAACAGCAGGTGATTGCTGAGACGGTTCAATTCCACCAAAATCACCCGCAGTGCCTGAGCACGTGGCGGTACATCCAGTTCGGCCAGTTTTTCGATGGCCAGGCAGTACGCCAAGTTGTTGCCCAGCGAATCCATGTAGTCCTGCCGGTCGGTCATCACCTCGGCCTGTAAATAGCGTTTTGACTCCATGGATTTTTCGATCCCGGTGTGCAAAAAGCCCACATCCGGGATGGTGTTGACGACAATTTCGCCGTCCAGTTCAAGGATAACCCGCAGAACCCCGTGCGTGCTGGGGTGCTGGGGGCCCATGTTCAAAACCATGGTCTCTCCCCGCAGCGCGCGTTCAGAAACCAGGTGTTTGAACTGTTCCAGGTCTACATCATGAATATCGCTCATCAGCTACCGCTCTCCTGGATCATCGAATTTCCCCCCTAGCGGGATGGAACATTTTTCCGTACACGAATCTCATCCGCGTTGAATGTATATTGAACTTCTTCATAACCCAACGGGTAATCCTTACGAAGCGGGTGTCCCTGCCAGGATTCCGGCATCATGATCCGGCGCGGGTCGGAATGCCCATCAAAGGTAATACCAAACAGATCCATCACCTCGCGCTCGTACCAGTTGGCGTTTTTATACACCACTTCAGAGGTGCGGATAGAGGGCGAGTTACCATCCAGCGGCACCCTGAGCAGGATACGCGTATTCAGGCCAAACGAATACAGGCGGTACAGAAGGTGAAAACGGGGTTCTTGCTGCGGCCAATAATCTACCGCGGTGAGATCCAACAGCATCTCAAAATGAAATTCCTGCTTCAATACCGATAAGGCTTCAATATTGTGCTCTGCCGATAAAATCAGCGTTGTTTCCCCGCGAAAATCACTCCGCTGTGCGCCGTAACGTTCCTGAATCGCCGCGCAGGCTTTCTCAAACAATTCTTCCATTGATCATCCTTTCAAAAAAGGAGCGTTTCAGAAAAAAGGCAGGTTACGTTATGACCACTCGTTCAGTCGTTCGTGGTTCACTTTTTCATGCAGGGTGATAATGCCGTGGATCAGGGCTTCCGGGCGGGGCGGGCAGCCGGCCACATACACATCTACCGGCACAATCTCATCCACACCCTGCAGGATGGCGTAGTTGTTGAATACGCCGCCTGTGGATGCGCAATCACCCATGGCAAGTACCCATTTTGGATCCGGCATCTGATCATACAGCCGGCGCAGAACCGGCGCCATCTTGTTGGCAACCCGGCCTGCCACAATCATCAAATCGGCCTGGCGCGGACTGGCGCGCATCAGCTCCATCCCAAACCGGCTCAAATCCAACCGGGGTGCCTGTGACATCATCATTTCGATGGCACAGCAGGCCAATCCAAACAACATGGGCCACATCGATTTTGTTCGGGCCCAGTTGACAGCATCTTCAAGGGTTGTGGTGACAATGCCAAAATTCGCTGTTTTTTGTTCTATTCCCATTCCATTGCCCCTTTCTTCCAGGCATACACGAATGCGGCCTCCAGGATAAAGGCAAAGACCAGCATTACAATGAAGCCCTTCATTCCGGCGTCACGAAAAGCGACAGCCCACGGTAAAAAAATCACGACTTCGATGTCGAATAGAATAAACAGAACCGCTACCAGATAGTACTTTACCGATATTCGTCTGCGGCCGGGACCAAAAGGCACAATTCCGCTTTCGTAAGGTTGTGACTTGACTTTGGTTGGGCGGCGCGGGCCAAAGATGATGCCCAAACCTACCGCAATCAATGCGATGATCAGCGCTACGATGAATAACAACGCTAACGGAAGATAGTCATTGACCATGAGATCATCCTTAAATATGGTGTATTCCACTGAAATATATCATATTTGCAGCGGGACTGTCAATTTTTGTTCGGTTTTTCGCAGGCTGCTTTCGCCCCTCCCTGAGGATTGCTCAGGGGTTATGGCAGGTATTCTCTCAGGTTGCGGCTTTTTGAGGGATGCCGCAGCTTACGCAGCGCCTTGGCCTCGATCTGGCGGATCCGCTCGCGAGTGACGTTGAAATACCGGCTCACTTCCTCGAGCGTGTGATCCTTTCCATCGATCAAACCAAACCGCAACTCCAATACCTGTCGTTCTCGTTCGGAAAGCACCGCAAGTGCATGCTGAACCTGTTCCCGCAGCATTTCACGCGCCGCGGCATCCATCGGTTCCAGTGCTTCCTCATCCTCAATAAAATCGCCCAACTGGCTGCTGTCTTCGTCCCCCACCGGGCGTTCAAGTGAAACCGGTTCTTCAGCCGACTGGAGGATGCGCTGGACTTTTGACGAAGCCCACACCCAACGTCGCTGCAGATCCGGATCGATCGGCAATTTTTCGGCCAGGGCGTGCTTGATCTGTGTAACATCCGCACTGGTCATCAGGTCTGATTCAAGGGCCAGTTCCTCATGGGTTGGCTCACGTCCCAGCGTTTGAATCATGGAACGCTGGACCCGTAAAAGCCGTGTGATGGCCTCAAACAAATGCACCGGGATACGGATGGTGCGGGCCTGTTCGGCGATATAGCGGCTGATGGATTGACGAATCCACCAGGTGGCGTACGTGCTGAACTTGAACCCACGCGCCGGGTCAAACTTGGTCACCGCCCGCAACAGACCCAGATTGCCTTCCTGGATCAAATCGAGGAAGGAAATTCCGCGCCCCAGATACCGTTTGGCAATGCTAACCACCAGGCGCAAGTTGGCCCGGATCAATGCCTGGCTGGCTTCTTCAGAGCGCCATTCGATCGCGCTGATTTCATCCGCCAGGTAAGCCTCACGCTCCAGCAGCCGGTCCAGCATTTCCTGGTCCGGCAGCTCATTCTTCTCACGAAAATGAACCAGTAAAGCCGCGGCCGTTTTTTGCGGCAGCAGGTAAAAGCATAGATACAGTGAAAAGGCCTGCCGGGCTGCTTTATCCCAGTTGGTGTCTTTTCCCCACATGCCATCCAGACTCAAGTAGTGACGCAGATACGAAGGTTCGCTGGCACTCCACTGTTGCTTCAAATTTTGCGCTTCTGAAAGCGTCAGTGATAAATCGAGCGGAGCCAGTTGCTTGATTTTTGAAATGGATTCCTGGAATTCCTCACCGTTGATGAGGATATTCTGGCCGATCTGAGAGAACAACTGCTGATATTTGTCATCCCGAGAGATACCGGCGGGCAATTTCTTCAGAATCTGCCGCACCAACGTTTCGGCCTCAATGCGGGCTGCCAGTCTGAACTCACTGTCGGCATCCAATAAATTGATCTGCCCGATCTCCTTTAAATACAGGCGCACCGGATCACCGGACAGCTCGAGGGTGAGGGTGGGATCTTCAAGGATCTCCAGCGGGTCTTCCAGCAGATCCCCTTCATCGGTCTCGGTATCCGGTTCCGTCTCGGTATCCATGTCCGAGCCGGGCGAAGTCTCGTTTCCTTTCTTCTCTGCCCACCCGTTCAGCATGCCGTCTGACGCGGAGTTTTCTTCATCAGACGCAGAGATTTCCCCCATCTCTTTTACGTCAGAATCATCCATAGCAGAACCTTCATTATTCAGCGATTCATCGTCCGGATCGTAGAGGTTCTGATGAGATTTTTTTGTTTTGCGGGTGCTGCTTTCCCTTATTGGGGTGGTCTGGTGCTTGCTGTTCTTTTTTTGCGCCATGGGGTTAACTATATACCAATCCAATCAATTAATCCAGTTGAACGGGACGGCTCAAAACCTGATCGATTCTCTCCCGCGTTTTAGTGTAATTCAGGATCATCTCGTGATAGGCAGCCAGACTCATAAAATCATCACCAGGCAAATCCTGCTGAAAAACACGCAACTGGTCAATACCCATTTCGATCCGCACGTGCCTTAACCGTAGCACAATCCGGACCAGTTCCTCCACCAGATGGTTAAAGTCGGGTTCCACCTTTCCCAGCGGCTTTTCCAACTCGGAAACCACCGCCATGAGGGATTCAGGTACATGCTCATGCACAAACTGAACAGGCTCCAGTTGATCCTGCTCCAGCGAATCCTGGATCAACTTCATCATCACCTGATAATCAGATTTTTGAAAATCCTGCGCGTCAAAACGGGTCAGGGAGGCTTTCTGCAATACCCTGTCGAGTGTATGCAGGGCATCCGGCTGCCGGATCAGCAGACGTAAAATATAGGTCTCCAGCTCCTCTGACAGTTTCTCGCTGGATTTTTCCGCCAGTGGTCCGGCGCGGCGGGGCTGCGCTTCGCTTTTTCGGCGGCGGGCCAGATGGGCTGCTGCCGGAGCGGTGGTCATGAGTGCCCGCTCGTCAATTTTCAGCAGCCGGGCCAGTTTTTGCCGGTAAGCGTCGCGTTCCACCGCACTGGGCACATCTTCAATCAACGGCATCACCTGGTCGGCGATGGAGCGTTTGACCTTGGGGTCATCCATATTTTGCTGTGCGGCCAGCATGGTCATCACGTGCTCCACCACCGGTTTGGCCTCGTCGATGATCCTCACCCAATCCTGCGGGTCTTTTTGCACAATTTCATCCGGGTCCAGGCCTTCCGGCAGTGTTGTGATGCGTAAATCGGTTTCCAGCCTGGCCTCATACCGGATCAACCCGCGCGAGTCAAAGATCCCTTCGGAATCGGCGGTGATGTCTGCGCTGCGATCCAGCGATTGACGGGCCAGTTCGAGACCGCGTAAGGTGGCCTTCTGACCCGCAGCATCCGGGTCCAGCGCCAGAACCATCCGGCGGGTATATCGCTTGAGCTGTTTGAAGTGGTATTCGTTGAGCGCGGTGCCCATGGGCGAAACGGCGTTGGTGAACCCGGCCTGATACAACCCGATCACATCCATATAGCCTTCGACAATGACCACGCGGTCTTCCTTACGGATGGATTTTCGTGCCTTATCCAACCCGTACAGCAGGTGGCTTTTATCAAACAGCACCGATTGTGGCGAGTTGAGGTATTTGGGCATATCCTCATCAGACAGGGCTCGCGCGCCAAAGCCGGCCATATCGCCGTTGGAATCGCGGATGGGGAACACCACGCGGTTGCGGAAACGGTCATATACGCCGGTACCGTCCGTCCGCTCGCTCAATAAACCGGCTTCCAGCAAATCGCTCTGCTTGTAACCCTTTTCCAAAAAGTGCTTATGGGTTACCTCATACGATCCGGGAGCATATCCCAGGCCAAACAACTCAATGGTTTCGGAAGTTAATCCCCGCCGGGTCAAATAAGCCAGCGCCTGTTTACCAGCCGGGCTTTGCAGCAACTGGTGGCGGTAGAAGATCACCACCTCTTCCAGCAAATGCCGTAAATGATCAGCCTGCTGGTCGCGCTCGATCACCTGGGGAGTGAGCGGTTCCAGCTCCACCCCGGCGCGGCGGGCCAGGTGTTTGAGCGTTTCCTGAAAATCCCAGCCTTCCTTGCGCATGACAAAGTTGAACAGATCGCCGCCTTCGTTGCAGCTAAAACAGCGCCAGGTACCGGTTTCGGGGAATACCACAAATGCAGGCGTGCGGGTATTACTGTGAAACGGACAGAAACCGGTATAGTTTTTACCGGCCCGCCGCAAATTCACCGTTTCCGACACGATATCTACAATATCGAGGCGCGCTTTTATTTCATCTACTGCTGTCATGATCGAATGGCTGCCTGAAATCTATCTCTTTTTGAACATATCTTCTATATACCCCAATTTTACTCTTGTTTATCGGATCATGGGGGAACCTCAACCGACGACCGAGGTGGAAAAGTATGCCTTTCCGTTGGCCAGGCGGCTGACTGTATGAGATATAACACCTGTACCCGGTAAATGGATGTCTTGAAATTCGGATTGGCATTACAATAAGATTACAAACACTGGCAGCAATAGCAATTTGTTCTGATTGAGGAGTGAGGCATGAAATGGTTCAGGGGCATATCATTTCTGGCAGTGATTCTGCTGATCTGCTCGGGGTGCACAGGGTTTCGTCCGACCTATCCGGCCACCTTTACCCCTCTGCCCGCAACCCCAACACAGCCGCTTATCACCCTTCAGCCCACCAACACTCACACCCCGACTGCTATCGTGGTCACGCCCACCCCGCGCGCTTCTGCGCTTGAAATCGTCTGGCTGGTAAACCCGGCCGATCATACCGTGGTGGGGATCGATCCCTATGCGAAGAAAATCGTTGAAACCATTCCGGTGGAAGGCGTTCCCAGAGACATCGTCACCGGTGAGGGGGGTATCTGGGTGGTGGTCACCATCGGCGATCAGAACAGCATCCTGATGCGGATCGACCCCTATTCGCACCTGGCCAGTTCGCACATTCCGGCCATGGATGGTGAAGCCGTGCTGGTTACCTCCGGTGATGGGTTTATCTGGTTAAGCGTGGCCAGAGACTATGTCTTCAGCCAGGCAGCCGGCGGATGCGTGGAATATTCACGCAACGGGTCTGTGCTGCAGGTGGACCCCAACCCCAGCAAGATCACCCAGACGTATGATCTCTCCGCCCTGGCAGCCGATGTGTTTGCAGAAGGCGATACTCTATGGGTGCTGGCCAACCGCAACACCTACTCGCTCATCAATAAGATCAACCTGACCGATCAATCCATGGTCACCCTGCCTGAAACGCGCATCATTTTGAGTGATACACAAAAGTATTCTCACTTCACCAAACTGGGCGACTGGCTGTGGATGATCCCTGCCGATGATCATTCGATGTACATCGATCTGGTCAGCTCCACTACCGGCAAGCCGGAAGACCGTCTGCGGGTCACTTACGAGATCGCCGAGACTCCTTCGGTGATTACCCAGGATGGGACATCGGTGTGGGTGGGTTTGCGCGGCGGCAACATCCTTCAAATTGATCCGGATACACGTGAAAAGTTGGCCGACATTGAAACCGGCGCGGCAGAGCTCACCGATCTGTTTTTTGGCTCCGGCTTTTTATGGGCAGTGGATGAAGAAAATTCACAGGTCTATCAGATCGATCCCATCAGCGGTGAATTGTTGTCCACATACGGCACCGGTACTGAAGCCGGGCCGCAGCCAACCCCCACCATCACCCCCACCATCAACCCGGATCTGATCTGGGTACTGTGCGGCGACGCTTTCCAGACCCGCTTATCGGTGGGTGAGACGGCCATTGTCAACACCGATTCACGTATCCCCAACCGTGTGCGCGATGAAGCGGGTGGTGATAACCCCATTATCGGGTATATTGAACCCGGCGAGGCAGTTCGCATTGTCGAGGGGCCCATCTGCCTGAGCCAGTGGGTGTGGTGGAAGGTGACCAGCCTGTCGACCAACCTGACCGGCTGGACCTCGGAAGGCGACGGTACGGAATACTGGCTGGTGCCATACGAGTATTGAGATTTCGCGCAAAGACTGCCTGGTATTGTCATCCTGAACGCTGTGAGGGATCGGACAGCGAACGATCTCCATACGTTTCCATATCTGGAACCTGTTCTTTGAAACCAATGTGACTCGAAAATCGCATAGGGTGGGTGCAGGGCGGCAATTTTCCATGTGATCCCAGGCATCAATCCGCCCGGAACCCACCAATGCAGCGATCCCTGTGATAAGGTGTCGGTTGCGTTCGGTTTTTGAACGCACCACACCACGAATTTTACCCACCGAAATATGCGATAAATGGGGCCTTCGGTGGGTTCCGAGGCGGTGGATCCCAATATGAATGGGCAAACCCTCCGCCTCTCCACCCACCCTATAACGTCACAACACGAAAATCCGCGTAGGGTGGGTGAAGGGGCACAACGAGACCCTTAATCAATCAGGCGTCCTGCCCCGCAACCCACCGATACCGACCATGAAATTCATCGGTGGGTTCCCGGCGGATGAACGGTCTATGCCACAGGAAAACGTTCCGCCTTCCACCCACCCTATGGATGTTTCGTTTTGATAAAGTGGGTGAAGGGGCACAACGAAATCCGTGATCAATTCGTCATCCTCCCTCGTGACCCACCAATAAACGGTCATGAAATTCATCGGTGGGTTCCCGGCGGATGAACGGTCTATGCCACAGGAAAACGTTCCGCCTTCCACCCACCCTACCAAACACATAAATAAATCCTCTCCGCCGGGATGATCCACCTGTCCTACCCTTTAAACTCATCAGGGACCACACCGTGATCCCTGACATCTGTTACATAAATAAAACCGAACTCTTCTCGAAACCTAAAACCCTTCCAGATACGAAAGATCCGCTACGCTGCTGCTCAACCGGGCCAGACGCTGCAACAATCCAAGCCGATTCCGCCGTTCGGTTTCCTGTTCAGACATCACCAACACCTCGTTGAAAAAGCGTGTGATGACCGGGATGACCGGCAGGAAGGCGTTCAGGAAATCATCCACCGAGCCGGGCTTGCGTTCGCGCCCCTCGGCCTGAAGCAACGCCTCGTACAGATCTTTTTCAGCCTGCAGGATAAACCCTTCCGGCTGGATGGGAAAATCCTCTTTTTTGTCGCGGGTGATGCGCACACAGCGCGAAAAAGCCGGCAGAATTTCACGCCAGTCAGCCCGTTTCGTCCACCCGGCGAGCTGTTGGATGGCTGTCAGCGCCAGATACGGGTTATGGTTCTGTACTGCCAGCACGGCATCCACCACATCATACGGATAACCGCGTTCCAGGAACTCGTTTTTCATGCGTGCAGTGATAAACGCCAGACATTCTTCCAACACCGCCGGCTTTGTTTGGATGGGCAGATTTTCAGCGGCTGTTTGCAGAGCCTGGCGCACATTCATCTCCTGCTGCCAGCCGGTGAGCAGTTGAATCACACCCAGCGCCATACGACGTTGCGCAAACGGGTCTTTGGTGCCGGTCGGCGCCATACCCGCCGAAAACAACCCGATCAGCGAATCCAGCCGGTCGGCCAGGCCCAGCACAAAACCAGCCCGCGTTTTCGGGAGCACATCACCGGCAAAGGCCGGTAAATAATGTTCGTAGATAGCCTCGGCGGCTAAAGCGTCTTCACCGGATTGCAGCGCATAGTACCGCCCCATAATGCCCTGCAGCGAGGTCTGCTCCACCACCATATGGGTCACCAGATCGGTTTTGGCCAGTTCAGCCGCTCGGATCAGGTGTGTCAACTCTGTCTGCTGCAGGCCTGTCACCTTGCCCAGCTTTTCAGATAGGGCGGTCACACGGCGCGTTTTATCCAGCATGGAGCCCAGGTCTTTCTGGAAGATCAGGGTCCCCAGGCGGGGCAGGAAGGCTTCCAGCGGCTGCTTGAGGTCTTCATGGATGAAGAAAGCTGCATCGGCGAAGCGGGCCTGAATGACCAGTTCGTTGCCGTCCACCACGCTCTCGGCAAACTGGCGGCTGCCGTTGCGCACCAAAATGAAGTACGGCAGCAGATTGCCATTCGTCTGATTGAACACCGGGAAGTAACGCTGGTATTTCTTCATCACCGAGATCAGCACCTGCTCGGGCAGGTTCAGATGTTCTTCAGCAAAACGTCCAATCAGCGCGGTGGGCGCCTCAACCAGGGCATTGACCTCGTCCAGCAGATGTTCATCCACCTCGGGTTTGCCATGCACCGATTCCATCAGCTCGCAGATCTGTCGGCGGATCACCTCACGGCGTTTGACGGGATCAACGATAATACCCTGCGCCTCCAGCCTGGCGAAATATTCCGCGATGCTATCCACCGCAAACTCTTCCGGTTCGGCAAAACGCAACCCGCGCGTGAAGCGAGCTGAATCCAACCCGGCATACTGGAAGGGGATGACCAGCCCGTCGAACAACGCCAGCAGCCAGCGGATGGGGCGCGAGAAGCTGAGATCGTTCGAGTTCCAGCGCATACCGCGGTCGAACCGAATACCCGCGATCAGGCGCGGCAAAGCCTCTGACAGCACCTCGATCACACTGCGGCCTTTTTCCTGCACGGTGGCGGTCACATATTTACCGCCGTCCATCTCAGTCACCTGCAGCGATTCCACTGGCAGCCCCTTGCCGCGTGCAAAACCAATCGCAGCCTGCGTGGGTTTGCCGTCTGCGTCAAAGGCGCGCGCAGCAGGTGGACCTTTGTGTACACGGGTGCTATCCTCCTGGCGGCTGGCCAGGTTTTTGATCAATATCACCAGGCGGCGTGGTGTACCCATCACCTGAAAACCGGAATGAGCCAGGCGCGATTCCTCCAGCATTTTGGCGGTCAGATCGTACACCTGTTTCAAGGCTGCTTCCTGATCACCGGCGGGCAATTCTTCGGTACCGAGCTCAAACAGGAAATCCGCCTGATCCGGGAGCACCGCGGGAGGTTCGACTGCCGGTGCAACAGGTTTCTTCCAGGCATCCTTCAAATGGCTGATCTGGATTTCATCCTCTTTCAGCCACGGAAATTCGAGTGTCTTTCGCTGTTCGTAATATGATTCGGCCACCTTGCGCGAGATGTCACGCATGCGGCGGAACATATCCTGCCTCTCGGTCACGCCAACCGCACCGCGCGTATCCAGCACGTTGAAAGCATGCGAGCACTGCAGCACGTAGTCGTGGGCGGGCAGCACCAGGTGATTGGCCAGCGCCAGGTTGGCTTCGCTCTCATAGGCATCAAACAGGCGCCGCAATCGTTCCACATTGGCCACTTCAAAGTAGTACTTGCTGTACTCCTGCTCGGATGCCAGGTTGACATCGCCATAGGTGCGTTCCGGCGACCACTGGATTTTGGTAAAGTGTCGCACGCGCTGCAGCGGCATGGCGATGCGCTCCAGCCCGTAGGTGATTTCCACCGATACCGGGTTCATGGGCATACCGCCGGCCTGCTGGAAATAAGTGAACTGGGTGATTTCCTGACCATCCAGCCACACTTCCCAACCCAACCCCCACGCGCCCAGAGCCGGTGATTCCCAGTTATCTTCCACAAAGCGGATGTCGTGCTGAAGCGGATCGATACCCAGCGCAACCAGCGAACGCAGATACAACTCCTGCGAATTTCCCGGATCAGGCTTTAGAATGACCTGAAACTGGTGATGCTGCTGCAAACGGTACGGATTTTCGCCGTAGCGCGCGTCATCCGGGCGGATGGACGGCTCCACATACGCCACATTCCAGGGTTCAGGACCCAGCACACGCAGAACGGTGGCCGGGTTGTTGGTACCGGCGCCCACCTGGGTATGGTAGGGCTGCCAAATCAGACAGCCCTGCTCATGCCAGTAGTTCTGCAGTTTGAGAATGATGGATTGGAAATCGTTTGTGGACGCCATAAACACCTCGTTTAAATGTGAAAAACATTGGGTTCAAATTATACCCTCAACAGGCGGTGATTATTCCGCCTGATTATCGCGGATTTCCTTCAGGAACTCCGGAGAATTCAGTTTTCGTTCCAGCAAAAAGGTGAGGTAATAATTCAGAATGGATTCAAGTTCTGCGCGCGCACCGGCAGGCGGTTGCAGCCGGGCGGCATCACTGTATTTGCTGCGCTGATAATGGCGTAAATAGCGCAAGGCCCGCACCGTGATGGGTCGGCTGTCCTGCACCGGGCCGCAGGTGGGGCAACGCACTCCACCCTGCATTGGGGAAAAGAACTGGTCCTCCGGTTGGATTTCACGGCCGCACTGCACACACTGGAAGAAGTTGGGTCTGAAACCCAATGAATCCAGCAGCCGGATCTCAAAATAACGCACCGCCACAAACGGATCTTCCTCGGTGGAGATCCGCTGAAGGGTATCCACCAGCAGCCGGAACAGAGCCTGGTTTTGCCCCTCCTCGTAGGTGAAGCGGTCCAGCAGCTCCACCACATAAGCGGCATAGGCGGTCTTCAGCAGATCATCACGCAGCGGCTGAAAGGTTTCCTGCAGTTCGGCCTGCGTTACGATCCACATATCACGCCCGCGCGCCAGCAGCAGGCTCACCCGTGAAAACGGTTCTACATGCCCGGCTTTGCGAGAACGCAGTTTTCGCACGCCCTTGGCGACTGCCCGGATCTTACCCAATTCACGCGTGTAAAGACCCAACAAACGGTCTGCTTCCCCCCAATCGGAATGGCGCAGCACCACTGCCTCCACCCGTTGGCTTCTTAACTCACGCGTCATTCCATTCCTGCTGTTTCCTAGTACCCGGCTGGGTCAATCCCCAATGCAGCCGGGGTAAATGCATCCGGCAAAATTTCAGACAGGGTCACCTCACGAACCACTTTTCCATTTTTGTCCACTTCAATGATCAGCATGTTCAGACCCCACTCGGCCAGCACCTGGCGACACATCCCGCAGGGAGCTCCGCCCTGGTCGCCTACCACCGAGATGGCGACAAACTTTCTTTCACCAGCCGAGACTGCGTTGAAAATAGCTACCCGTTCAGCGCATACGGTAGCGCCGTAAGAAGCATTCTCCACATTGGCGCCCTCGTAGATTTTTCCATCTTCTGTTAAAACCGCTGCGCCTACAAAATACTTCGAGTATGGAGCGTAGGCTCGTTTCCGGGCATTCACGCCGGCTTCAACCAGTTTTTGTTTGAGATGTTCATCGATTTTGGCTTTTTCCATTTTCCTGCTCCTGTTCGCTTTCTATCCGTTTGGCCCGAACCAGTCGAATGCGCCGTCCGATCACTTTTTCGACTGTCAACTCCCATTCTTCCAGCACAACCTTCTCACCCTCAAAAGGTACCCGTCCCACCTGGCCGTAGATATACCCTCCCAAAGTGTCCGCCACGTCGCGCGTCAGGTGGGTGTCCATCAGCTCATTGAAGTCATCAATATCAATTCTACCGTGGAACAGCATCTCGTTGTCGTTCACCGGTTGGAAGAGCAGTTCCTCGCTTTGGTCATATTCATCCCGAATTTCGCCCACAATCTCTTCCACAATATCTTCCAGGGTTACCAACCCGGCCATGCCGCCGTATTCATCCACCACCACGGCGATATGAACCCCACGGGCCTGCATTTCCTTCAGCAGTTCATCCACCTTTTTCGCTTCAGGGATGAAATAGGCTTCACGCAGCAGGTGATTGATGGCGATATCTTCCTGTTCGAGGCTGGGTTTGAGCATGTCTTTGGCGTACAGCAGCCCTATCACGTTATCAATCACTTCTTCATACACGGGGATGCGCGAGTGGCCCGATGCGACCACCAGCGGGATGGCATCCTTAACCGGCGTGCTGGCTTCCAGCGCAAACACATCGATGCGCGGTACCATGATCTCACGGCAAAGCGTATCGCTGAACTGGAAGATCGAGTAAATCATCTGGCGTTCTTCCTGCTCCAGCGTGCCGTCATCCTGACCGGTTTCGACCCAGGTTTTGATCTCTTCCTCAATGGTGGAGGAAAGGACATTATCGGAACCGGATGAAGATCGCAGCAGAAACCCGCCCAGCCAGGCAAACGGCCTGAACAGGAAGTACACCAGTTCAGCCGTTGGGGTCAGACGGATCATCCAGAGCTGGTTATCGCGCAGAATATACCCCTCGATCAGAAACTCGACGATCAGAAGAATCAGCGCAATCAGCATGGTCGCACCTGCCAGAAGCCACAAGTTCTGCAGAACCACCGGCCAGACCTGACAGGTGTACCATACCCCAAATCCGCCCAGGATCAGGTGAATCATCACCCAGGCAGCGGTCAGGGTAGCATCCAGATAAGGTTTCTTCAGTAGATTGGTGGTCCGTTCCACCGCGACAGGCATTTGATCCTGCAGCACTAACAGACCGGAAGGCCTTACATATTTACGGCCGTCATACACCATGGAGATGCCGATGTTAAGAACAAAGAACACGATCAACAGGGACCAAAAAAGATTACTCACTTGATTCCTTTTTCTGTAATGGACGTGCAGGTACCCCCACCACCGTGGTATGCGGCGGAACATCTTTTGTCACCACGGCTCCCGCACCCGAACGCGCCCCCTCCCCCATCGTAATCGGCGCCACCAGCATGGTATCGCTGCCGATGAATACGCCGTCCGCCAGAACTGTCTTATGCTTGTGTACCCCATCAAAGTTGCAGGTGATGGTGCCCGCTCCAATATTCACATCCAGACCGATCTGGGCATCGCCAATATACGAAAAATGTCCCATTTTGGTGCCGGGCCCCAGATATGAATTCTTCACCTCTCCAAAATTACCCATATGCACATGTGATGCCAGGTGCGCGCCTTTGCGCAAATGCCCAAACGGACCCATTTCCACATGGTCTTCCAACAGCGCGCTTTCCAGAACCGAGCATAGAATGGTGCACCCGTCTCCGATTTGCGTATCGTGGATGATCGTGTTCGGCCCAATAACACACTCTGCGCCGATAACGGTATTGCCATGCAGATGCGTGTTGGGCTCGATGATCGTATCCTGCCCGATCTTCACATCCGGTTCGATGTAGGTGGAAGCCGGATCGGTGATGGTCACGCCGGCCAGCATGTGGGTCGTGTTGATGCGCTTGCGCAGCACAGCCCCCGCCTCTGCCAGGTGGATGCGGTTGTTGATGCCCATGGCTTCCGCGGTGTCATCGGTGGTATACACCTTCACCAGGTCGCCCTGCGAGACTGCAATTTGCAGCAGATCGGTGAGATAGTATTCGCCGCGCGGTGAGAGTTTGATTTTTTTGATCGCATCCCACAGCCAGGCATCCCGAAAACAATACACCCCGGCGTTCAGTTCGGTGATGCGCAGTTGTTCCGGTGTGGCATGCAGCTCTTCGATGATCTGCAGCGGGGCGCCATCGGTTGCGCGCAGCACCCGTCCAAACCCGCGCGCGTTTTCCGAGTGGATGGTCAGCATGACCATGGCGCTGCCGGTTTCTCTTTGAAGATCGGCCATTTTTTGCAGGGTTTGAGCGGTCAGCAGCGGCATATCCGCGGAGATCACCAACACCTGGTCAGCCTTGCCTTTCAACAGTGTTTCAGCGGATTGAACCGCGTGTCCGGTGCCCAGTTGAGGTTCCTGTACAGCAAAATTAACCTTTTCTCCCAGTTCCCTGCGCACCTCATCCGCCGAATGGCCAATGACCACAACTGGTTTCCGTTTGGGGTCCGTTGGGTTATCCGGGCTGCCATCCATGACGGTGGTGGCTGTGTTGTAGGAATATTGAACGAGGGGTTTTCCTGCCAGATGATGAAGAACTTTCGGTGTAGAGGAATGCATCCGAGATCCATGGCCTGCTGCCAGGATAAGAACCGAAACGGTCATTGTGTACTCCTGCGAATGTCCATTGATAAAGTAATCTTATTGTATACAAAAAAAGAAACTTTGCGCTACATCCAGCGACGCAAAGTTTTTTGTCCTACTTGATGGGGCGTCTGGATTCGAACCAGAATCCTCAGTTCCAAAGACTGGTGTGCTGCCGTTGCACCACGCCCCAACATACCAGCGGACGCCGGCGTGGGGGTAATTCTATCATAATTGGTACAGAATGAATAGAAAATGAGGAGATATGTGGATGAATGAGGTATGGTAAACAAAATCAAACACACCATAGGGTGGGTGGAGTGTGTCAGGGTTCGCGACGCGAACCCTGACGAGCGTAACCCACCGATAGGGTCAACCGTTGAATGGAAAATATTGATCCGTGTTGTGCATTCAAAAATCGAATGCCCCCTACAAAACCTGGTTTCCACCAATCAACCAATCACCGGTGACCTGGTAGGGTGGGTGGAGGGCGGTATTGACGCGGATGATACGGGTTACCAATCCGCCCGTAACCCACCGATAAGAAAAACTCGCTCGGTGGGTTACGGGGCAGGCAAATATCCTCATCTATCCGACAGCGTGTGCCCATCCACCCACCCTACCTCCCGATAACACGCCGATTCACCACTCAATGGCACGGAAATGTTGATCCATGTGGTGCGTTCAAAAACCGAACGTATCCTACAAAACCATGGCAACCCAACAAACACGAAAAAAAGAGGCTGTCTTTTGACAGACAGCCTCTCTCTTTTCAATAGTTTTCTTTACCGCGTTTACTCGGCACGCCAGCAGGCAACAAAGTGACCCGGTCGTTTTTCAAGGAACTTGGGTTCTTCCTGGCTGCAAATATCCACCGCAATGGGGCAGCGGGGATGGAAGCGGCAACCCTTGGGCGGGTTGAGCGGGCTGGGCACATCACCCTTCAGGATCATGCGGGTACGCTTCACCTTGGGGTCAGCAACTGGGATGGCTGACATGAGAGCCTGGGTGTAGGGATGCATCGGGTTGCGGAACAGCTCAATACGGTCCGTCAATTCCACCATCTTGCCCAGGTACATCACGGCCACACGGTCGGAGATGTGTTCCACCACACTCAGGTTGTGCGCGATAAACAGATAGGTCAGATTCAGATTCTGCTGCAAATCCTTGAGGATGTTCAGCACCTGAGACTGAATGGACACATCCAGCGCCGATACAGGCTCATCGCAAACGATGAAATCGGGGTTCAAAGCCAGGGCGCGGGCAATACCAATACGCTGGCGCTGGCCGCCCGAAAACTCGTGCGGATAGCGGCGGGCATGGTAATCTTCCAAACCCACTTTGCGCAGGGTTTCAATGACCAGTTCAAAACGTTCGCGCTGGGTGCCGATACCATGGATTTTGAGCCCTTCCATGACGGATTCACCGATCGGCATTCTGGGATCCAGTGAGGAATAGGGATCCTGGAAGATGATCTGCATTTTGCGGCGCAGATCCTTCAACTCTTTGCCGCGCAGTTTGAACACATCGGTGTCGCCAAATTTCACGCTGCCGCCAGTCGGTTCGATCAGACGCAACATGGTTCGCCCAACGGTGGTTTTACCGCAGCCGGATTCACCCACCATGCCCAGCGTCTCACCTTCTTTGATCGTGAAGCTGACGTCATCGACTGCCTGGACCCAGGCGACGGTTTTTTGCAGCAAACCACCGCGTACAGGGAAAAATTTCTTCAGGTTACTGACCTGAATCAGGTCTTTTTTATTGGTCTTGTCTACAGGTTGTGCAATCGTCATTCTTCGCCTCTATCAAAAAGGGTTCTCGCGCGTAACATTTTCAGGGTTCAATGGCGCCTTGAAATCTTCATCATCCTGGTACAGCCAGCAGCGTACCTTGTGACCCGGAATCGGCTCGACCAGGCTCGGCTCTTTTTGCTGGCATTTGGCAAGGCCAAACTTCACCCGTGAACGGCAGCGCGGAGCAAACCGGCATCCCGGGGGCAGGTTGACCAGGTTGGGGACTGAACCCGGAATGACATCCAGGCGATCCAACACTTTACCCAGAACGGGGATGGAACCCAGCAGACCCTGTGTGTAAGGCATCAGCGGTCGCTCGAACAGTTCATCCACTTTGGCTTCTTCCACGATACGCCCGGCATACATAACAGCCACGCGGTCGGCCATTTCAGCGATGACACCAAGATCATGGGTAATCAGGATTACCGATGTACCCATCTTTTCCCGCAGGCCGCGCATCAGGTCGAGAATCTGAGCCTGAATGGTGACATCGAGAGCGGTAGTTGGTTCATCGGCGATCAACAGACGGGGTTTCAGCGCCAGCGCCATGGCAATCATCACACGCTGGGCCTGACCGCCTGACATTTCATGCGGATAGGCTTTGGCTTTGCTTCCCGGATCCGGAATGCCCACCAGTTGTAAAAGCTCAACAGCTTCTTTTACAGATTTTTCTTTGGAGAATTTTTCATGAATCTGGAAAACTTCGCCAATTTGAGCCCCCACCTGAAAGACGGGGTTTAAACTGGATTGAGGTTGCTGGAAAATCATGGAGATGCGATTCCCCCGGATATCAACCATCTCCGATTTGGAGACTTTGAGCAAATCTTTGCCTTCAAAGAAAATTTGCCCGTCCACAATTCTTCCGGGGCTGCCAACCAGCCTTAAGATCGAAAAGGAGGTTACGCTTTTACCACACCCTGATTCTCCTACCAGTCCCAAAACCTCACCGGGATAAACTTCAAAATCCACGCCGTCTACTGCTTTAACGACGCCGTCTTCGGTGAAAAAATAGGTCTTGAGGCCCTTAACCTCCAGTAAAGGTTGATTTGTTTTTTCTGCCACTTGTTCTCCTCTTAATATAAGTTACCCAATCCTTTTGCAAGGCAAGATATTATATGCAATCGTTTTCATGCGTGCTGGAGAAGCTTCAAATTACGAATAATATCATACCACATGAATCTATTTTTGTGAAAATGCTGAAAATCACTCATGGCTGGCAATTTTCACCAAAGTCAAGCCCCTCAATATTCCAAAAGATGCTGCCGGAGGATGTCTCATCGGATAGCCCGCACAGATCAGGCCGGGCAAGAGCAATTTTGATGCGGAAGTACAATGGAACCGCCGGCAGATCAGCGGCAAACAAACGCTGGGCCTCCTTCTGGGCTTCGGTATACGCCTCAGACCCGTCCGGACGGATGGATAACGAGGATTGGCAGGCCGCGTCATATTCGGCATTGCTGAACCCGCCGATATTGAGCGTCAACCAACGGTTACCCGCAGTGGGGGTCTGATCGCTGGCATAAAACTCGCATTGCAGCATTAACCCTGAACTCCAGGCAAACTGTGCCAGATCAAAATTACGGCCAAATAGACGGCCTTCCGGACCTTCAGCATATAACTCGTCCGGCGTGAGTTGTGAAACAGTCACCTCGATGCCACAGTCGGCCAGTGACGCACTGATGATGCCGGCGATCTGCTGCCGCAGACTGGCCTGGGTGGTGAAGTAATTGATGCGGAAGAAGGTGCCATCCAGCACATTGGCAACCCCCACCGATTGCAGCGGTGTTTCAGGATCACCATCCCAATCCTTCCAGCCCACCTGATCCAGAAGCTGCCGGCCGGTTTCAGGATCATACGGGTATTCCTGAACGCCCTCCGCAAACAGAGGGTGATCTTTGGGCAGATAGGTGGATGGGATATACGAAATGCCCTTCAATAGTTCATCGATTATCTGCTGCCGGTTGATACAGTAAGCCATCGCCTGGCGTGTGCGAACATCGGAAAAGAAATCCGCGCGGTCATCTGAGAAAATTGATTGACCGTCATCATAACTGGCGGGTTTGATCCCGAAGATCAACTGCTCCCACTCGGGTCCAAGCGCCACATGGGTTTTAAGCTGACCCTGCGTCTCAAGATCCTGAATTTCCGTCAACCGGCTCTCCAGAGAAGAGCTCTGGTCAATCACATCACATTCCTTGCTCTGCAAAGCGGCGATCAGTGAGTCGCCTTCCTGCCCCAGAAAACGGAACACCAGGTTATCAAAATACGGCAATCCCTCGCCAGCGCGGAAGTAAGCCGGGTTTTTCTTCAATCGGATATGATCGCCTGTCACCCATTCCTCAATCACATACGGTCCCCAACCGATGGGGCTGCGTGAGGAAACATCGTTGGTGATGAGATCGGCGGGCGTATAAATCTCCCAGGCATGCTGTGGGAGCGGCGACCAGAAGACCAGATCTACCCGCTCAGGAAAATAACCCGGTACACCTGTCCATTGCACGTGTGTATCATCCGGGGCTGTATAGGCAGCGGTGCGATACACCATTTGGTGCGAAACCGGTGTGTCTTCACTGGCAGCCAACTGGAAGGAGTAAACCGAATCGTTCGCAGTCAGCGGCGCGCCGTCAGACCAGGTGATACCGGAACGCAGGCTGAAAACGATCGTTTGTTGATCCATTTGCAGGGTGGACATGGCGTCCCAGGTGATGGCGCAATCGGCGCTGGTACAGCCGCTGGGCATCACACGCGAGCCGGCTTTGAGCACCCCCAGGTTGCCGTTGATATCCACCACCTGGTCGCCGTCCATCATCGCAACCGGCTGAACGGTTACATCGCCGGCGGCGACAGAGGGTGTGCTTTCCATAATTACCGGGCGCACCTCGTAGTTGACCACGTCAAATGGCCCATCATACAGGGCCTCCAGCACGCTGAGTGAACTGCGGCTGCTGCTTCCATACAGATACAGGCTGGAGGGTTCCTGTTCAAGGCAAACAACCAGGTTTCGCGCCGGTACATCGGTGGCAGTTGGGGTCGGTTCCGGCGTGACTGTGGCAGCCGGAAGGGATGGTGTCTGAGTGCCGGTTTCCAGTTGAGTGGGAGCACTACAGGAAGATACCAGTAGACATACACTCACCAAAGCGGTGAGAAACAATTTCTTTCGTGTTGGATCATTGACAGGGAATAGGCTCATCATGAGCCCAATTATATACCAAAGGAAACGGGGCGGCGGCTGCCGATCGGCCTCCTCCGCCCCGTTAGCAGATCAGAAATAGTTACGTTCCCCGCCCGCGCATCTTGGGATCCATGATGTCGCGCAAAGCATCGCCCATCAGGTTGAAACCCATCACAAACATGATAAGGGTGATCCCGGGGAATACCAGAATGTACCAGTACTTGTACAACTGCGGAATGTAATTGCGGGCAAAGCTGATGATCTGGCCCCAGTCAGCATAACCCACTTCAACGCCCACACCCAGGAAACTGAGCGCAGCAAAGGACATGACCACATCACCCACGTTCATTGAAGCCAGCACAATGGTGGGGTAGATGGCATTGGGGACGATATGCTTACCCAGAATACGCATATCGGTAGCGCCGGTAAGCCGGGCTGCCATGATAAACTCGCGCTCCTTCAATGAAAGCACATCGCCGCGGACCAGACGGGCATAGGTCATCCAGCCAAAGGCCACCAGTGCAATGGTAGCCGGCCAGATACCCTTTCCAATCACAGGGGTTAAAATGGCCGATAACGTCAGTGCGGACATCAAAAACGGAAAGGTCATAAAAATTTCCGTGATACGCATCAGAATGTTATCAACCAAACCTCCGTAGAAACCTGAAACAGCGCCAACCAGCACGCCGATCAACAGGGTGATGGCGGTGATCACAACACCCACCTTCAAAGCCGTCCGGGTTCCCCAGACGACCCCAAAGAAGATATCCCATGAGCCAGCCGCGGTGCCGAACAGGTGCGTCCACTGCGGTTGACCGGTGATAGCCCACCAGAATGGGATATCAGGGGCACCTTTTTCCCAGGTTGTTCCCGGAGGGCGCGGAATGGGACTGAACCCATCACGCGGGATCTGGTAAGGATCGCGATAGCCTTCCGGAGTGGGGGCAATCACAGGGGCTAATACTGCCACAAGAACAAAGAATACAATCAAAGTCAACCCAACAATAGACAGTGGGTTCTTGAAGATACCGGTAATAAGTCGATACGTTTCAGGACCCAGTGCGGATTCGAGACGGGTTACTTTTCTTTCAGGCAGATCATACAGCGTGGTGACTGCCGCGGCGCCTTTTGCATCTGACTCTTCTATGATTGTTGCCATGGTTTCCTCCTAACTCAAACGTACGCGCGGATCAAGGAACGCATACGCGACATCAACAATCAAGTTGGCCACGATGAGGATTGTGCCTGTCAGCAATGTAAACACCAGCACGGTGATCACATCCAGGTTGCTGGCAGCTCTGGCAGCCGCTGATCCAATACCGGGGTAGTCGAAAATCGTTTCAGTAATCACCACGCCGCCCAGCAAACCCGCTACCGTTAAGCCGCCCAGTGTAACCACCGGGATCAACGCGTTTGGCAGGGCATGCCGATTCACCACCTGGCGTTCCACAACTCCTTTTGCGCGGGCGGTCGTAATATAATCCTGCCGCAGTGTTTCCAGCATGGATGAGCGTGTAACCCGCAGATACAAAGCCCAGTTCAGGTAAGAGAGTGTGATGATCGGGAGGATCAGGTGCCGCAAAGCATCCAGGAATATGTCGAACCGTCCATTCAAAAGTGAATCAATGGTCAGAAAATTGGTATACCAGGTCCAATCGGCTGTACTGGTTGCCAGTGACGCCCATACCGACATTCTACCGGGCGGGAACCACTGCAATTTGGCGTACAAAATCATCAACACCAGCAGGGCAAATACAAAGGTAGGGAAAGAATACCCGATGATGCTGAACACGCGTAAAGCCTGGTCAATAAACTTATTATGATTTTTTGCCGCAATCATCCCCAACCAGATGCCGATCAAGATGATTGGTCCTGCTGCTAACAATGCCAGTTCGGCAGTAGCCGGAAACCGGCGGGCGATGAGATCATTGATGGGCTGCGAGGCGCTGCGTGAGTAACCAAAATTGCCTCGCAAAATTCCGCCTTCATATGTATCAGCCGTTTCGTTGTGTTTACCCCACAACCAAGTCCAATACTGCACCAGGAATGGCTGATCCAGACCATACCGTTTGATAAGGTTATCCATTTGCAGATCTGAACGTGGCAGATCTCGAATATACATGGCCACTCGCTGATTGGGGCCAAGAAATGAAATCATGCCGAAAATCAGCAGCGTAACCCCCAAAAGGATCAACGGCATGATCAAAAGTCTTCTAATAATGTAACTTCCCATTGCCACCTCCTGCTGTGGTGGACCTTCACTCGCCGCCACATACATGTCTGTTATCACACCGGCGTCGTGAGGAACGTTATTTTTTTATCTGAGTGATTGTCAGGCTTTAAGGAGTTTTATGATGGACAATCCGGGAAAATCAGGCTGATGGGGTTGCCTTTTCAGGTCCCCACCAGCCTGTTTTATCAACGCTTTGCTACTGTTTCAGGGTTATTTCTTTCCCCAAACATAGTAGAAGCTATCGATCATCGGGTTCGATTCACCGCCGGTGATGTATCTGGGTTGATAGCTGCGGGGTTTGGCCACATGCAGCGTCAGACCATGGCAGGTATCGAAGTACAACTGGTTGAATTCCTGATAGATCGCGGCGCGTTCTACAGGATCGGTTGCCAGCACGGCGCGGGTGTTGATCTCTTCATACTGGTCTAGAATTTCCTGTGGTACATTCTGACGAGGACCATAGTAAGAGTTGGTGAAGATAGGCGCCCAGTTGTGGGTGTCATAGTAGTCAGCCGCCCAGCCAACGATGTAGATGGGGATGCGGGAAGCGCGGTTGTCAGCCAGGAAGGCAGGCCACGGCAGACCGGTCACCTCAATGATGAACTTCTCATTGACGGCGGTGATACCAGCCTGGATGATCTGCGAAATAGACTGGCGCTGATCATTGCCGGTGTTGTATGCGGCGGTCAGACGGAAGCCAATATCCCACAGCGCCTCACCATTCGGACCCTTCCAGGTGGAGGCTTTGAATTCTTCCTCGCACTTGGCGGGATCATAGGTGTAGGTGGTGCTTTCGTCGGTCGGGTAGCCGATCATGCCGGGCAACATGACGCCCAGGGAGCGCTCACCTTCGCCCTGCATCACGTCGTTCAGGTAGGCATCATAGTCGAAGCAGTAGGCAAACGCCCTGCGGACGTGGACATCGGAGAAGAAGTCGGGGGTGATACCATTGCCGTCGATCACACCGCTGCCGATGTACGGATTGCCGCCCTCAGTGTTCACCTGGAAGGCGAAGTACACATCAGTACGTATTGCATTGGGCAGATTCATAATACGGCGTAATGGTTGGTCTTCCTGACCTTCCACCGGTACGCACTCATTGGTGTTGGTTACCTGGCATTCCTCGCCAACCAACTCGTCGAGGATCGGCCATTGTTCCATGGAGCCAACCGTGATGACATCAGCATCACCGGCCTGCACCATTGCCAGACGGGTGTTGAACTCTTCCACCTGAGTGATCACAACGGTCTTCAGTTGGGCAGGTCCCGCCACGTCGCTCTCGAAGAGGGGTTCGGTCTTCCAGTAATCTTCATAGGCGGTCATCACAAACTCTTCACCGGGTGTCCAGTGATCAAGTTTATAGGGGCCGGTACCCATTTCGCTGTTACCCACACCGAGTTCGTTCAGGGTCTCGGGAGTGAAGCCATAGAAATTCTGCCAGGTTGCGCAGTCATCATCCCAGCCGCCATTGGCCATGACCCACGGCTTGCTGCGGACGCCACCCCAGTAACCAGCCAGGGTGGGGATAAACGGAGCCCAAGCCTGAGCCAACGTGAAGGTAACGGTGTTGGCTTCGTTATCGAACTGGATCTTGGATTTCACCAGTTCGCAGGCTGCAACCAGATCTTCAGCAGGTTTTGCTGACAAAGCATCGATGTCATCATACGGAGGATCATTGGGATCAACGATCTCGGTGATGTCAAAAATGCCAGCTCCCAGGATAGGCTCGGTGAACAACAACTGCGGTGAACTGGTACCGCCCTGCAGCAGGTTGCGAATGAACGTGAAGGCAACATCTTCTGCGGTCAGGGGGCTGCCATCATGGAAGGTAACACCTTCGCGAAGTTTAAAGGTGTAAACGGTACCATCCTCTGACATTTCCCAACTTTCGGCCAGTTGAGGGACAAATTCCGTCGGGCTGTCGCCTTTGAACCAGACCAGTTTGTCATACAGACTCTGTAGGATATCACCGGAGGCAGAGTCGTAGGCGTAGGCGTTATCCAGGGTATCCACATCACCAAAAGTCGGTTCAATGAAGGTGGTGGGGTCCTTGGAAGTAAATTCTACTGCCACTACCGGTTCGGGGGTTGCAGTCACAACCACCTCGCGGGTTTCAATTACTGTACCGCCTTCGCCTTCCACCACAACGGTTTCAATGATGGTGATGGGTTCAGGGGTTGCAGTGGGACCACAGGCAGCGAAGATCATCGAAATGACCACCAGCATGCCTAGCGCAAGATACAATTTGGATCTCATTTTTTTCTCCTCAAAAACGGCTTGAATCTGAATGAGTTGACCGACAAATTGAACGCTTTTTTATTTATTTTTCCCCTAAGATATAAGCACCTCCTTTATGAATTCAGGACAATTCTATGCTTTTTATCCTATTTACTTCTTATCATTATATAAATCTTTCGATGCAATGACAAGCGACAACTGGAACCGGTGGTAACAAACAAGAATCAGGTTCCGATCAAACACCTGCATTCCTCAAAGGGGAACAGGTGAACGAAACACAACCCGAATACCGATAAGTTAATGTCGAAGCAGCGATGTTGTGATACAGCGATGTTTGATGCAGCGATGAAGTGATGCGGCTATGAGAAGGGCAGTATGTCTTTGAGCCGGGTTACCCGGAACACGTGGACCAGACAATGCACCTTCAGGGTTAGACAATTACATGTTACAGCGAAACTTGATTGAAAGAAGTGCCCCAAAAACCTGGTAACGACTACCTGAAGGATCAAACCAAACCACCTAGCAAGCAGGTGGTTTGGTCAGTTTTTGACTTTGAATAATTAGATAAATCTCTCGGCGTAATGGCAGGCCACAAAGTGATCCGGCAGCAGCTCGCGGAATTCAGGTTTTTGCTCGGCGCAGATCTGTGCAGCGATGGGGCAGCGGGTGCGGAAGCGGCAGCCTGAAGGCGGGTTGATGGGGGAGGGCACGTCACCGGTCAGAATGATCCGTTTACGGGTCTCTTCCACCACAGGATCCGGGATCGGAACAGCAGAAAGGAGAGCTTGTGTATACGGATGCAGGGGGTGTTCATACAGATCACGGCGGACGGCCAGTTCCATGATGACGCCCAGGTACATCACGGCCACACGGTCGCTGATGTGGCGGACCATGGATAGGTCGTGTGCGATGAACAGATAGGTCAGGCCGAATTTTGCCTGCAGGTCTTCCAGCAGGTTGACCACCTGCGCCTGAATGGAGACGTCCAGAGCCGAGATCGGCTCATCGCAGACGATCAGATCAGGCTGCAGTGAAAGGGCGCGTGCAACACCGATACGCTGGCGCTGTCCGCCGGAGAACTCGTGCGGGTAGCGGTCAACATAAGCGGGGTTCAGACCTACCAGACCCAGCAGGTCTTTCACCTTTTCGCGAACTTCGCGGCCTTTGGCCAGGTTGTGAACGATGAGGGGTTCACCGACGATCTCTTCCACGGTCATGCGGGGGTTCAGGCTGGCATAGGGATCCTGGAAGATCATCTGCATCTTGCGGCGCAGGACGCGCAATTCTTCGCCTTTGATTGTGGTCAGATCGGTATTGTCAAAATAAACATGACCCGCGGTCGGTTTGTAGAGCTGTAAAATAGTTCGACCGGTGGTCGATTTACCGCAGCCGGATTCACCCACCAGACCCAGGGTTTCGCCTTTACGGATGTCAAAGCTCACACCATCAACTGCGTGCACATAACCCACTGTGCGCTGGAAGACCCCGCGTTTGATGGGGAAGTGCATCATCAGGTTTTCTACATTAAGTAACACGCTTTTCTGGTTCATAAACGTTCCTTCCCGGTTTTGGTATCTACCCAGCATGCTACATTATGGCCAGTGCCAACCGGAATCAATGGAGGATTCTCATGCAGGCAGTGTTCAACCTGGTATTTGCACCGGGGGGCAAATGGGCAGTAAGAAGGTGTCTCATACAGTACAGGGGGCAAACCTTCGATGGAAACAAGCCGTTCGGTCACACGTTCTGCATCCAAACGCGGCAGGCTGCCGAGCAGGCCCAATGTATACGGGTGTTCCGGAAGAGCATACAAATCTTTTACACCGGCTTCTTCAATAATGTAACCGGCATACATTACAGCCATGCGGTGCGCCAGACCGGCGATGACACCCAGGTCGTGGGTGATCCAGATCATGGACATACCCAGTTCATCGCGCAGGCGTTTCACCAGTTCAATGATCTGAGCCTGAATGGTCACATCCAGGGCGGTGGTGGGTTCGTCGGCGATGAGGATCTGAGGAGTACAGGTAAGCGCCATAGCGATCATCACACGCTGGCGCATACCACCGGAGAATTGATGAGGATAGTCTTTCAGGCGGTCACGGGAATTGGGAATACCCACGAGTTCAAGCGTTTCGACAACACGGTCTTCAGCCTGTTTTGGTGTCATTCCCATGTGAACTTCAAGGGGCTCAGAAACCTGTCGTCCGATGGTCAATACGGGATTGAACGAGGTCATCGGATCCTGGAAGACCATGCTGATTTGAGCTCCACGGACATGACGGATTTCCTCGTCGGTCATCTTGAGTAAATCCTTGCCCTGATATAAGGCCTGTCCTGCAGCAATCTCACCGGGCGGCATGGGGATCAAACGCAGCATTGACATGACGGAAACGGTTTTACCACAACCGCTTTCGCCAACGATCCCCAATGTCTCGCCCTCTTTTAGAGAGAAAGAGACACCATTAACAGCATGTACGGTGCCTTCTCTTGTTCTGAAGCGGGTTTCTAGGCCCTTTAAATTTAAGAGTTCAGCCATATAAGAGGTCCTCTACAATTATGATTTTTTGCTTATGCATTGGGAGCAATTGCCATCTTTTACAATGTAGAAAAGAGTATACCTTTGTTTAATTCGCTTGTCAAATGTAATCGCATGACTTTCTGTTCATTATCTTTTACCCGTCGCTATTTATTCCGTGGTTTCCTCCTCTTCTTCTCCGGTTCTCAGCCGCAGATATGATTCATAACGCTGCGGATGTACACGCCCTTCTTCAACCGCTTTTTTTACCGCGCAATCCGGTTCCATCTGATGGGTGCAGTCATTAAAGCGGCATTGTGAAACCAGACCACGCAATTCCGGAAAATACCCATCCAGTTCCTCCGGTTGCGTATCCCATAATGATAGACTCCGGATGCCTGGCATATCTGCCACATAACCGCCTTCTGCCAGCGGAAAGAGCTCGCGCACCACGGTGGTATGGCGGCCTTTGGAGGTTAATTCACTCACCTTCCCCACGGCCAGCCCCAGGTGTGGTTGAATGGTGTTCAACAGACTCGATTTACCCACCCCGGATGGCCCGGTGAAAACGGAGATCTTGCCAATCAGCCGCTGGTGCAGCTCTTCCAGCCCCTGCCCGGTTTTGGTGGAAGTGAACAGCACATCGTATCCGAGCGGGGGATACATTTCAAACAATCGACGCGCCGCGTCCTGATCCACTAAATCCACCTTGTTGGCCACGATCATAGCCGGAATGTCTTCCTTTTCGGATATGACCAGAAAACGGTCCAGCATGCGCAGGCGCGGAGCAGGCTCAGCGCAGGCAAAGATGAGGATCAGTTGATCGGGGTTCGCCAGCAGGATTTGCTTGTAATCGTAGCGCGTACCGGTCGCTTTGCGGATAAAAGCGCGTTTGCGCTCATGTATCTTTTCAATGACGCCGGTGGTTGGGGAGATCACCTGAAAGGTAACATGATCTCCCACAGCCACCAGATCTTCTTCAGCAGCTCCGCGCTTGAACTTGCCGCGCAGATTGCACATATACAGACCCGTATCTGTTTGAACGTGGTAAAAACCACCCTGTAACCGGATGACGAGCCCGCTTTCAGATGCCATTGCTCAGTTCCCAGCCTCCGGTGTCTGCTCTGCATCAGCCCCGTAAGGCGTCTCGGTGGGTTCCGAAGTGGCTGTGCTGGTGACAAAGAAGTTGGATTCCCAGGGGTATAGCCGGCTGGGTTTATCGAAGAAATAATATTCCAGAATACGGCGGAAAATGGGAGCGGCGATATCCGACCCCTGACCGGAGCATTCAGCCAGCACCACCACGGCGATGTCGGGTCGTGTTTCGCTGTTCATATCGGTGTACCCGGCAAACCAGGCATGCGGATCGCTGCAGCTTGCATCAGCGGTACCGGTTTTACCATATACATCCAGGTTCAGGCTGGAGAAGGTGCGGTAAGCGGTCCCACGTGGGTCCGCCACCACCATGTGCATGGCTTCTTTAATGGAGGCTAAATTTTCTTCCGATACGGGTAAAGTACCTTTTTTGATCGGCTCAAACTCGTAGGTCACTTTGTCATTCGGATCGACAATTTTTTCTACAAGCTGAGGCTGGTATTGGGTACCGCCATTGCCCAGTGCGGCGGTGAAGTAGGCCGCCTGCAGCGGGGTGGCCAGCATGGTTCCCTGGCCAATGGCAAGCTGCACCGCATCCCCATCGGTCTGCGGATCCGGGAAGGAGCCGTTGTCCTCGTCGATCTGGCCGATACCGGTAACGCTTCCCACTCCAAAGGAACGCGCCATCTCGGACAGCAAATTGGGCATGCCCTGATGATAAAGATCCAGGCCAATATGCCAGAAATAGGGATTGCAGGAGCGCATCAGGCCTTCTTCGAGATTCACAATCCCGCTGGGGGTCAGCGTTCTGCCGTGATAGTCATAAGTCCAGTCATACAGGGTGGTTCCGGGCAACTCGGTGAAAGTGTGCTGACAGTCATAGGTGGTTTCGGGGGTATACACCCCGCTTTCCAGGGCTGCCGCCATGGTGATAATCTTGGAAACCGAACCCAACGGGTAGGTGCCCTGCGCAGCCCGGTTGAGCAGCGGATAATCATAGGAAGAAAGCAGATCCCCAAGCGAGTAACTGCTGTTGATATTTTCGGCCTGGAACAGATTGGGGTCGTAGCTGGGTGATGAAGCAATGGCCAGTACACGCCCGGTGTCCACCTCAATCACGACCGCCGCGCCCACAAATCCCTCCAGTGAGCGCTGTACATTATATTGAAAGGTGGAATCAAAGGTGGTGTAGATGGAAGAGGCCGGTTGTGATTCCGTTTGCGCCAGACGGGTGACCACCTGACCGGCGTTATTGACCACAAAAATCGATACACCCCGTTTGCCGGCCAGATATTCTTCTCCCCACTTTTCCAGCCCGGTGGTGCCTACCTTCTCATCGCCACGGTAGCCCAAACGGCGGTATTCATCCAGATCCTCCGCGTAGATGGACTGCACGTATCCAACCGTCTGAGGAGCTACCTGATCATAGTAAAAACGGGCGCGGTAATCCGTCATCATCAACCCATCCAGCGTGGAGAGCACCGACATTCGCTCATCCACTGCCTGGCGGGTGGCTTCGCCGATGGATACATACCAATCAGCGCCGGCGTTTTCGTACAACGCGTAGATTGCCTCGGTGGTTTTACCGGTCAACAATGAAAGATTGACCAGCAACGTGCCCTCTTCATTTGGGTCAATCTGACCGGGGATCACACCCAGTGATACGGCGTCTGACTCCGCGGCAATGGCGTCACCATCGCGGTCATAGATATTTCCGCGCGCCGGCACCGAATAATCAATGGCCAGGTAGTTGCCGTCTACCAGCTCGGGCAGGATCATGTTCTCCTGCCACTGCACCAGCCACTGCCCGCCCTCCAATACCAGGTTCATCACCATATCGCGTGGCAAATCGCCGATGGCCGAGGTGTGATAGGTGACCCGGTATGCCACCTGAGCCGTGGTGGGGTTGGTGAGCGAAGAAAGAATTTCATAGTCGAAGGTTTGCAGGGTCAGGTTGATGGCGGCATCGGAATATTTTTTAGTGAAATCTTCCAGGGTAATGGCCTGCTGGGTGAGCGGGGACAAATACGAATACAACAACTCGTAGTTTTCCTCTTTCCAGGTCTGTAAAAACTTCTCTGCTGTTTTTTGAGTATCGGGCACGCGGGTGGTGCTCACCTGAGGCCCGGGCAGTGTGGCAGTTGGCTGTATCTCCTGGGTGGCCGCGGGGACCCCCTCAGGATTGCAGGAATACATCAAGGTGCTAATCAACACAAACAGAAATAAGACGCCAACTCTCATTTTCATCATCATTCCTCCCACTGCCTGTATGTTGATTTGCGAAAGGATCGCATTCGCAATTCTCAACCCACATCCTCGCCCGCCAGCACCGCCCGGGTTACGGGGCAGTCGTAATCAAGATGCTGCTGGCAGGAAAGGGCAGTGTTAATGGGTGAATCCACCCCAAATTTTCTCATATTTCGAACCAGGTGACAGAGCGGCAGGCCCTTCACATTGGCAAAACAACCATTGAAGCCAATCACCGGATGAAATCCCGCGTGCTGGATGGCGTAAGCGCCGGCTTTATCCAGCGGATCTCCAGAACGGATATAGGCTTCCATTTCTTCATTTGTATAATCACGCATGGTCACCCACGAATGACAACGGTCAAAAAGCCACTCCCCGCTGCTCACGCGATACAGGGCCAGGGCCGTGAAGGCTTCATGCGCGCGCCCGCGCAGTTGAACCAGCATCCGGCGTGCTTCAGCGTCATCCGTCGGTTTTCCCAGTACTTCGCCCCGGTCAGCCACGGTAGTGTCTGCGGCCAGGAAAAAATCAGCCTTCGCGCCAGGGTACAACCGGATGGCGGTTTCTGCTTTGGTTTTAGCCAGACGCGCCACATACACATTCGGTGGTTCTCCCGCGTACCAGCTTTCATCTATATCCACAGGGCAGGTGATGAAATTAAAACCGGTCCATTCCAGCATTTCACGCCGGCGCGGAGAGCCGGAAGCCAGGGCAATGACGGGCATCATGGGCATAATGTGCGATTCTAACACATCCACCGGATGAATGATTTGGCTGGTATATAATAAAAAATGATACATAATGAATGGATAAAAATGCAAGATTTTCGACCAGATTCAAGTTTTGGACCGGATGTAGCGGCTGACTACAATAATTTTCCACGCGGCGATGAGGAAGCAGCCGTGATGTTTCTTGCTGAAATCGCGGGAAAGCGTCCTGCGCTTGAATTCGCAGTCGGAACGGGGCGAATCGCACTCCCATTGGCTGCCAGGGGTATTGCGGTGGATGGAATTGAATTATCACCTCATATGATCGAAAAACTGCGGAGCAAGCCTGGCGGTCAGCAGATCAACGTTACGATGGGTGATATGAGCCGTATTGCAACAGGTCGTCGCTATGGTCTGGTTTATCTGGTATTCAATACCATTTTTAACCTTCTCACAGCCGAGGATCAGATTCGATGTTTTCAAAATGCGGCCCAGCATCTCGATCCCAACGGATACTTTGTAGTGGAAACTGCACTGCCCCACGCCTGGATTGCTCCGGATCAAACCGATTATGTGCATACCGAATATGTGTCAACCAATGAAGTTCGGTTTGACGTTGCCCGCTATGACCCGGTCACTCAGTTACTGGAAGAGAACCACGTCACGGTTTCGCCAGACGGGGTCAAAATGAATCCCATCGTATGCCGCCTGATTACCCCCGGTGAAATGGATCTGATGGCTCGTATCGCCGGCATGCGCCTTATCCAGCGATACGCCAACTGGCAGAAATCTGTTTTTAATGCAGACAGCAAAGCCCATGTGTCGGTTTATGGTTTCAGTTGAACCAGCCGAGCAGGATCAATTTGGATAAATGACCACTTTGCACTAATTTCCTGACGCATTGACAATCCTCGTCCAATTCAAGTCAAAACTGGTCTATACAACTGATTTTTGGCCCTATGATTCTCATTTAGTCCGTTGTAAAATGTTGCATTAATCTTGATCCCCATGGAGGGAATATGCAGTTATTGCAGGAACGTATCCGCAAGGACGGCCGCTATTTGGGAAACGGTATTCTCAAAGTGGACGGGTTTATCAATCACATGGTAGATCCGGTGTTGATGGATGAATGCGGCAAGGAATTCGGCCGCCTGTTTGGCCATCTGGGCGCAAAGCTGATTCTGACCGCCGAGATTTCCGGCATCGCTCCGGCGTTGATGGCTGGGCGCAGCCTGAATCTGCCGGTGGTGTATGCCCGCAAGCATAAACCGGTTACCATGCCCAGCAAGGTATATCTCACCACCGCCCCCTCGCATACCAAAGGCGTACAGGTTGAGTTGATCGTCTCGCCGGAATATCTGCCCCGCGATGTGCCGGTGTTGATTATCGATGACTTTCTGGCCTCCGGTGAAACCATTTTAGGTCTGGCGCGTTTGGTGGATGCCGCCGGTGCGCATTTGGTGGGCATCGGTGCCCTGGTGGAAAAATCCTTCGAAGGCGGTCGTGAGCGGCTGCAATCGCTTAATGTACCGATCGAGACACTGTGCTGCATCACCTCCATGGAAGATGGAAACATTCAGTTCGCCGAGCAGGCGGGCGTATAAAGGGTTAAGGATAAAACAAGGCATGGATACCATTATTATTCTGGACTACGGTTCGCAGTATACGCAGTTGATCGCCCGCCGTGTACGCGAGAACCACGTGTATTGTGAACTGCTGCCATGGGATGCCCCGGCTGAAAAAGCCATGGCCTACCAGCCCAAAGGCATTATCCTGTCCGGCAGTCCCTGCTCGGTGTATGATCCCGGCGCGCCCACCCTGCCTGATTATGTTTTGCAGAGCGGCCTGCCAATTCTGGGTATCTGCTATGGCATGCACCTGCTCACCCACGCGCTGAACGGAAAGGTGACGCCCTCCGGTGAACGCGAATACGGTCTGGCCCAGTTTGAAGCGATTGAAGACAACCCGTTGTTTTCTGCCGGCCCGCAGCAAGTGTGGATGTCGCATGGCGACCGCACCGAACAGGCTCCGCAGGGCTTCAGTGTGCTGGGACGCAGCGGAAACAGCCCGGTGGCTGCCATGGCAGATGTGAAACGCCGTTATTACGCGCTGCAGTTCCACCCGGAGGTCAACCATACCCCCGGCGGCAGAGAAATCTTGCGCCGCTTCGTGGTGGATATTTGCGGAGCGAAACAGGAATGGACGCCTGAATCGATCATCCAACAGGCTGTAGAAAAAATCCGCGCGCAGGTGGGTAAAGAACGTGTTCTCTCGGCCGTCAGCGGCGGGGTCGATTCCAGCGTAGCCACGGCCTTGGTGCAAAAAGCGGTTGGAAATCAACTGACCGCTGTGTTTGTCAACCACGGGTTGCTTCGTAAAAATGAACCCGAGCAGGTGGAAACCGCGTTGAAAGGTGTACTCGGCGTAAATCTGGTAACGGTGGATGCGGTAGATACCTTTATGGATCTGCTCAAAGGCGTCACCAATCCGGAAGAAAAGCGCAAGATCATCGGCAATACCTTTATCCGCGTGTTTGAAAAGCACGCGCTCGAGATCGGTCTGCCACCTTTGCTGGTACAGGGCACCATCTACCCCGATGTAGTGGAATCCAGCGCCCCGGACCGCAATAAAGCAGCCCGCATCAAAACGCATCATAATGTGGGCGGGCTCCCGGAGGATCTGGAATTCAAACTGGTGGAACCACTGCGCTATCTGTTCAAAGATGAAGTCCGTGCTGTGGGCATGGCCCTGGGTCTGCCGCGTGAACTGGTATGGCGGCAGCCGTTCCCTGGACCGGGTCTGGCAGTACGCTGCCTGGGTGAGATCACTTTTGAGCGGCTGGAGCGCCTGCGCGCCGCGGATGCAATTTTTACTGAAGAACTCGACCGCGCCGGTCTGTTGTTCTCTGATCAGGGTGGCAGCGCTCAGGCGTTTGCCGTTCTGCTGCCGGTACGCTCGGTGGGTGTGATGGGCGACAGCCGCACTTATGATGAGACCATCGCCCTGCGCGCGGTCTCGACCGAGGATTTTATGACCGCGGATTGGACCCCCCTGCCCCACGACCTGCTGGCACGCATCTCGAACCGCATTGTGAATGAGGTGAAAGGCGTCAACCGCGTGGTGTACGACATCACCAGCAAACCCCCCTCGACCATCGAGTGGGAATAGAGGCATGTGACACAACCGCCCGCGAATCGCGGGCGGTTTTTGTTTGGTGCAGGCATCTCACGCAGGGTGCGTTTGGTTTTTTAATACGCCCATCGTTCACTTCGCATAGGGTGGGTGAAGAGGCGGCAGTTTGGAATATCGATCCGTTCACCATCCGCCTCGGAACCCACCGTGATGGATTATGAATATGTATCGGTGGGTTACGGGCGGATGAGCAACGTCCTTCAACATTAAAATTTCCGCCCTTCACCCACCCTACCAAACATCGGATCCGTGTGGATAAAGGAGCCAAACAAAAGACAGGTAATTCCGGCACATCATCGAACCTTAATCCCGCGTAGGGTGGGTGGAGGGACACAATGCAACCGGTCCGTATGGTAAGCCGCCTGCCCCGTAACCCACCGATATCAAAATCTACATGTCACGGTGGGTTACAAATAATGGACAGCCTTGTTCAACAGCGATATCACCGCCCTCCACCTGCACCATCAAAACTAAACATCCATAGGGTGGGTGGAGAGGCGGCGATTTTGGGTATCGATCCGTTCATTATCCGCCTCGGAACCCACCAACACACAGAATTATCATGCATCGGTGGGTTCCGGGCGGATGAGCAACGTCCTTCAACAGCAGAAATTCCGCCCTTCACCCACCCTACATTTGGACCCTCCAACCAAACACCACGGACGCGGCGAGAATAAAATATTCGTCCCGGGTTCGCTAGAGTCTCCTGATCTTCTCATTTTTCCCTCTTGACAACCACACTACTAAGCAGTACTATATAGCGGTAATAAGTAATACTGCATACACGTACTACAGAATAGCAGGAGGTGACTTGTGCAGGAAGATCTGACTGAAATGCTCAAAGGTGTGCTGGAAGGCTGTGTGCTTGAGATCATCAACCGCGGGCAGACCTACGGCTACGAAATCACACGGCGATTGAATGCCCTGGGCTTCACTGAGGTTGTTGACGGAACCGTGTATACCATTCTGGTGCGGCTGGAAAAGAATCACCTCGTTGACATCGAAAAGAAACCCTCGGATCTGGGCCCTCCGCGAAAATTTTTCGCCCTCAACGAGGCAGGCCGTAAAGAACTGCAGAATTTCTGGCAAAAATGGGAATTTGTGTCATCAAGGATCGACACACTGATGGAGAAAGAAAAATGAATTTTTGGGAAAAAATCACAGGCAGTGATTTGAAGAAAGAATATAAATCTTTCGAATCGCGAGCCAAAAAGCTGCCGGCTGAATATCAGGCGGCATGGGAAAAAATCAAAACCAAGCTCTGGCTGCACTCGGATTTTTCCGGCCGCAATCTCATGCCGATTTTTGACGGCGTGCTGGGCTTGCTCGAAGAATCCGCACTGGACGGCCAGAGTATCGGGGATGTTTTGGGGGACGATATCGATAGCTTCTGCTCGGCCCTGGTGGGTGACGAGGGGGCTGAATCCTATCGTGACAAATGGCGGAAGGAACTCAACCGAAATATTGCCAGAAAATTGGGTAGATTGGGAAAATAACCATGAGTATCAAGGATTTGATCGAGGGCAAAAAACAATGGCGGGCGCACATGTCGCGCGTCAACGCCCTCCCGCAGGATTATCAAATTGTGTACAAAGAGATTCAAAAATATCTCTTCAAGGTGGGTCCCGTTGAATTAACGAAGAGCACGGATTTGCTCGCCGGGATCGTCGACCTCTTTTCGGAAGGCGCGGCCCTGGGCAAAGGGGTTCTCGAAGTGACCGGTGACGATGTGGCTGCTTTTTGCGACGACCTGATCAAAGATTCAAAAACCTATGCCGATCTCTATCAGGAATCGATTGACCGGAAAGCGGATAAAGCCGCCGGTAAAGATGTGGCTCAAAAATAGTGATTGAGGATTATTGTGATTGAAAATGCGATTCAAGTAAACAGGTTGGAAAAGTCTTACAAACAGCTTCATGTCCTGAAGGGCGTGAATTTCGATGCGCGAAAAGGCAGTATTTTTGCTCTGTTGGGCTCCAACGGCGCAGGCAAAACCACGATCGTCAAAATTCTGACCACGCTGCTCAAACAGGACGCGGGCACCGCGGTTGTAAACGGTTTTGATGTCTCATCCAAACCCTATCAGGTACGGCAATCTATCAGCCTGACCGGGCAATATGCTGCCGTCGACGAAATTTTAACCGGGCGGGAAAATATCGTGATGATCGCCAGGCTGCGGCATTTGAAAAATCCACAGCAGATCGCCGACGATCTGTTGAAACGTTTCAGTCTGACCGACTCGGCTGACCGCAGGGTTTCCACTTACTCCGGCGGTATGCGCCGCAGACTCGATATTGCCATGAGCCTGATTGGCGCACCGCAGATCATTTTCCTTGACGAGCCCACCACCGGGCTTGACCCCGAAGGGCGTCTTGAAGTCTGGAACATGATCAAAGAGCTTGCCCACAACGGTACGACTGTGTTTCTGACGACACAGTATCTGGATGAGGCCGAACGACTGGCGGATCAGATTGCCATTTTGCATGAAGGGAAAATCATCGCAAAAGGGACATTTAGTCAATTGAAACAGTTATTTCCACCCGCAAAGGTGGAATATGTAGAAAAACAGCCGACGTTGGAAGAAATCTTTCTAGCCATCATCGGCAAGGGAACAGGGAAATAATGGATACGGTACAAAAACACTTTTGGGGTGATATGTTCGTGATGTTGGGGCGGACCATGCGGCACATTTTCCGCAGTATGGATACCATTATCACGGTGGCGATTACACCCATTCTGATGATGTTGCTGTTCGTTTACGTGCTGGGGGGCGCGATACAAACCGGTGTGGATAACTATGTGAATTACCAGTTGCCCGGAATTCTGCTGATCGCCATCGCCAGCGGAACCGCCTATACTGCATACAGGTTATTCATGGATATGCAAAGGGGCATTTTTGAACGATTTCGCTCAATGCCAATCGCACGGTCGGCAGCCCTTTGGGGGCATGTTCTGACCGCACTGGTGTCCAATGCGATTACGATCGTCATCATCATCCTTGTCGCGGTATTGATCGGTTTTCGCCCGCAGGCAGGCGTGTTGCAATGGCTGGCAGTGGCCGGTATCCTGGCGCTGTTCACCCTGGCCTTAACATGGCTCGCGGCAATTGCCGGATTGTCCGCCAAGTCAGTAGACGGAGCAGGTGCATTCTCATACCCACTGATCTTCCTTCCGTTTATCAGTTCGGCGTTTGTACCAACTGATTCTATGCCAGCGCTTGTGCGGGCGTTTGCCGAAAACCAACCGGTGACCTCCATTGTGGAAACCATCCGCGCGCTGCTGACCAATCAGCCGGCCGGCAATGAGATCTGGGTTGCGCTCGCGTGGTGCATCGGGATCCTGCTGGTTGCATATTTCTTCGCCATGAAGACATACAGGCGCGTATCCTGAAAGACACAGGCAGGTAGAGAACCAGGCGGTTCCCTGACCATTCAGGTGAACCGCCTGGTTGTTTATTCTTGTTCAACGGCGAAATTTGTGCTTTCCACCCGCCCCATACAACAAAATATCCATAGGGTGGGTGGAGAGGCGGCGATTTTGGGTATCGATCCGTTCACCATCCGCCTCGGAACCCACCATGACAAGCTCTGGTGCTGGTGGGTTCCGGGTCAGGATACTTTCCGGATGGGTCTGCTCATTCGTGCCCCTCCACCCACCCTATGCCGGTTACGTTTTTCAATATAATAAATCCATGCCCAACTGACAACTTGGAATTTTGAAGTCTGAACTATACCCTAAAAGTAGAGCAATTTTAGACTTTCTTCCGTGTCAAGAAAATTCCAACGATTGCCCCTATAAGGATAATTGGTGCTAACCTGACAAACAGCCATTCAAATACGTGAAAAGTTGCTCCGAAAACAGCGGTTTCAGGGTCAGCATAATTCCAACCCAGGTAAGGACTGTTTAATATTATCAATACCGTTGAGACTGTTACTATGACCATACACAACAAGATAAGTAACCAATGAAGTGTTTTTCTCCTCGTTGTCTTCCTTTGTGCAAGTTGTAAGTTTATAACCTCCAGTTTTTCCGAAATCGCTTTTAAATCATCAGCTTTCGACTCTACAATAGTTTCTCCAAGCAAAGTGCTTACTGGTGTTTCAAGCACTTCCGATATGGAGATTAATATATCAGAATCAGGAACTGACAATCCTTGCTCCCATTTAGAGATTGTTTGTCGCACCACATTCAGCTTGATAGCAAGTTCTTCTTGCGAAAGTCCTTTTGATTTTCTGATTGCTTTAATGTTTTCGTTTAACATTACGGATAACTTCCTTTCTTTCAGTGGTTATCACTAGTATATGAGGAACTGCCCGAGCTACAAGCAACGCATAATAACATTCAAGTTTTTTAGTCTTGGAATGTTGTTTGGTATATTGGCGAGGAAGAACAACCTTGTCCAACAGTGATATTTCCATCCTCCACTCACATCAAAAATCAAAATATCCATAGGGTGGGTGGAGAGGCGGAAAGGTATACGTTGACCCATCCATTTTCCGCCTCGGAACCCACCGTGACAGAATCTCGTGCTGGTGGGTTCCGGGGCAGGAGACTTTCCGGATGGGTCTGCTCATTTGTGCCCCTCCACCCACCCTATGCCGGTTACGTTTTTCAATATAATAAATCCATGCCCAACTACCGCCGTGTCTACCTGCCTGGAGGCACCTTTTTCTTCACCCTGGTTACACAAAATCGGAAAGCGATCTTCCGGGATCAGCAAATCGTACAAATGTTACGGGAGTCAATCCGTTATGCCATGGATACTGTGGGACGTTTTGAAACTGTTGCCATGTGCGTACTGCCCGATCATTTACACTGCATTTGGACTCTGCCAGAACCGGATTTTGATTACTCCAAACGCTGGCAGGTGATCAAGAGTGCTTTCAGCTTCCAATACCGGAAAACATATGGTGGTGTCGAACCGGTAAACTCCTCCCTGAAGAAAAAGGGCGAATCAGGAATCTGGCAAAGACGGTTTTGGAGTCACCTCATCACAGATGATGAGGATTTATCCAGGCATATAGAATACATTCATTACAACCCGGTGAAGCATCATCTGGCAGAAGCAGTGAAGTTCTGGCCCTGGTCATCCTTTCACCAATACGTCCGTGACGGTTTATACAGTCAGGATTGGGGGAATACGGTATCCGATTCTGCTTTCGATAGCATTCAATCCGGAGAGTAAATCTCTTCAGTGGTTTGCGGGCAAATGAGCAACTCCGTTAAGCATTGATGATTCTATCTTTCATCCGCCCCATACAACAAAACATTCATAGGGTGGGTGGAGAGGCGGAAGGTTATGCGTTGATCGGTCAATATTCCGCCTCGGAACCCACCGTAATTTATTATGAATCAATTTCGGTGGGTTCCAGGCCGATCGATTCCGGGGATTATGAAGCTCTTATTCGGCCCTCCACCCACCCTATGCAGGATCCCAATTTTGACAGGGCGGATGGGATACGGTGGGGTTATATATCGATCCAACCATTTTTCTTCTCAGAATCCACCGTGATTTATTTTGAATCGTAATCGGTGGGTTCCGGGCCGATCAATTCCGGGGATTACATGGTTCTTCTTCGGCCCTCCACCCACCCTATGCAGGATCCAATTTTGAAAGGGCGGGAAGGCGGCAGTTTTGTATATCAACCATCCATTTTTAGCCTCGGAAGCCACAGAGACAGTATTTCATACTTGTAGGGTTCCGTGGCGATCGATTCCCAGGATGATGAGGCTCTTCTTCCGCCCTCCACCCACCCTATGCAGGATCCGTATTTTGGTTTGGTGGGCAATCGTTTACTTTACACCCTGAGATTTCCAGAATCCCAATAATCCACTATAATATCGAAAGGAGAAGGAGAAGGGAACAGGAATCAATCAAACGAATAATGTTGAACAATCGACCCGCTCCTCTTCGGTTTAAAAAGGCATTGGGGGGAATCATACTGGCACTCGCTCTCCTGGTTGGGACAGCGCCATCCTTCTTTGTATCTGCTCAAACCTCAGGCACAATTCAGGTGACCGATCTCGAGATCACCGCTTTTCCGTTGATCCAATTCTTCCTGCAGGTCACCGATGCCAACGGGAAAATCGTCAGCGATCTGCAGCCGGATGAACTGGAGATCATGGAAGACGGCTATGTCCGCCCAATCAGCGAGCTGGCGCGGGTGCAGCCCGGCATGCAAGTGTTGCTGGCGGTAAACGAATCGCCAGTTCTCACCAATCAGGTCAACGGGGTCTCGTACTACCGCATTTTCCACCAAACGCTGGATACCTGGGCGACCGCGCTGCCGCAGAACGCCAGTGACAATTACAGTTACGTTACCAACGCCGGTATACAGATCAACCAGATGACGGACAAGGCCGGCTTTGCGCAGCTCATGGCTGCCTACGAGCCGGACCTGGTCAATGCCAAACCCGGCTTAACCAGCCTGACCATGGCGCTGGATATGACCACCGATCCGCTGCCCAATCCCTACATGAAACGGGCGATTCTGTACATCACCCCCATGTTGGATTCCACCCAGCGCGCCTCCCTGCCGGATATTGCCCAACGTGCCGCTCAACTGGGTACGCGTGTGTTTATCTGGTTGGTGGCCCCTGACTATACACTTGAATCCGCTGAGGTCGAACCGTTCCGCCAGCTTGCCGATACCAGCGGCGGGGAAATATTCCTGTACAACAGTTCGGAAAACTTCCCGGATCCGGAAAGCCATCTGGATCCGCTGCGCAATATCTATCAGGTGAGTTATCAATCAGCAGCGACCGCCAGCGGCGGTCATATCATCATCACCCGCCTGACCCGCCCTGAACTCCAGATCACCGCCGAGCAGATGGCCTTCAACCTGCAGCTCGCGGCGCCCAATCCCATCTTCCTGGATCCGCCTGTTCAAATCGAACGGGTGCTGGCAGGCACGGAAGAGGAGACCATCCTTGAACCGCTTCAAACCACCCTGCGCATTTTGGTGGAGTTCCCGGACGGCTATCCGCGTAAATTGAAATCCAGCCGCCTGTATGTTGACGACATCCTGGCGGTGGAAAATCTGGCCGAACCGTTCGATCAATTCACCGTACCGCTGGTGATGTATGAGCAGGATACCCAGATCCAATTGCGCGTGGAAGTGACCGATGAACTGGGCCTGACATCATCCAGTATTGATATTAAAGTGCCGGTGATCGTGGAGCAGCCGGAACCCGGCCTGGTACAGCGCATCTTTACCGGGCGTGGATTATCTATTCTTATCGCGGTCTCCATGGCCGCCCTTGTGCTGGGATTGGTGATTTATTTCACCAGCCAGAGCGCCATCAAAAAGAACCGTCCTAAAAAGATACCCGGCAAGAAAACCGATCCGCTGACCCAGCCGGTGCCCGCCAGAACAGACCGCCAGAAACCCGTCAGGCCGGTGGTCAACAATCCCACCGTCCGTAAACAGGCTGAACCTGTCAACGCGCCTGCCAGATTGGTCCGGCTTTCGTCTGACGGAAATCCCATCCCGGAACGGATGATCCCCATTATCCGACGAGAGACCAGTCTGGGGTCTGATCCACAGACCGCTACCTGCATCCTCGATAATCCATCGGTCAGCGCCCGGCATGCGCGCATCTACCAGAACAGCGAAGGGAAATTCTTCGTGACCGATACCGGCTCGGTGGCGGGCACCTGGGTCAATTTTGATCCGGTCAACGGTGACGGATACAAACTCACGCATTGTGATATTATTCATTTTGGATTGATGGCTTTTCGATTCGAAATGAGCGATCCGGACTGTGAAAGAATTCCTGTAATCCATCCGCGCAGTGCGCGCAAGGCTGACCCGTCATGATCCGAACCGAGAAAACGCATCTCAAAACGCTGGCCGGAACCCACGCCGGTATGACCGGAAAGAACAATGAAGACAGTTTTGGCGTTTCGGCATTCCTGCTGGATGAAGAAAGTTCAACGCCGGTCTTACTGGCCGTTCTGGCAGACGGGATTGGCGGGCATAACGCGGGTGAAGTGGCATCGGCGCTGGTGGTTGACACCGTCAGCGAGATGATTTCGCAAACCGACGCCGCTGATCCGCTGAGCATCCTGGGTGAAGCCGTCCAAACAGCCAGCCAGCGTGTTCACACCATGTCGGGCTCGAGTGACGGACACAAGGGCATGGGTTCCACACTGGTAACCACATGGATTATCGGCAAGCAGCTTTACACCGCCTATGTGGGTGATTCACGGATCTACCTGTTGCGCAACCGCAAATTGATCCGCCTGACGCAGGATCACTCCTGGATCCAGGAAGCGCTGGATACCGGTTTGATCACCCCCGAACAGGCTGAAGGCCATCCCAATGCGCATGTCATCCGCCGTTATGTGGGCTCACCAGAGCCGCCCGAAGTAGATTTCCGTCTGCGTCTCGATCCATCCGAAACCACCCAGCAGTCGATCGCCAACCAGGGCATGGATTTGAAAAACGGGGATCTGCTGCTGCTGTGCAGCGATGGTCTGACCGATCTGGTGAATGATGAAGAAATCGAGGATATTCTCAACCACACCCGGCCTGAAAAAGCCGTCAATGAAATGATCACCCTCGCCAACGAGCGCGGCGGGCATGATAACACCACCATCGTTCTCATCCAGGTGCCGGAGGGTGTATTTGTGGAAGGCGCTCTGCCCGCAGCGGCGGGTCGGCCCGAAACCGCTAAAAAACCGGCCCTGGCAGCCGTCCGGCCGTTTATGCTGGGCTGTATGGGCATCCTCATGGTACTGGTTCTGGTGGCAGCCGGTTACTTTGGGCTGCAGTACCTGAATGGCAGAAATGCCGGGGCCAGCCCCTCGCCGACAAACGGGTTGACCAAGATACCCGGTTTTCTGGAGAACACGGAAACATTGGCCATTTTGACCGAGGAAGTCTCCACCCCCATCACCGGCGTTGTTCAGACAGACGCCACTATCGCCGATACCAACCCGGATGGATCAGCGGCCTCAGACGGCATCAGCATCCCTCCGCCGCCGGATCCGGCACAGATGACAGCCGTGCCCACGCATACCCGGGCCCCTACCCAAACGGCTACCGCCACCGCCACTCGCACGGCCACGCCGTAAGCGAATATTCCAACACAGAACCGTAAAGTGAACATGGACTTCTTGAGCAGTACGTATGGCGGCGCCGCCGCCGCAATTCTGGCCGCCCTGCTTTGGGCGATCGCCTCCTCCATCTTTGAACGCGCCGGCAAGAAAATTTCGGCACTTGAACTGAACCTGATTAAGGGTATTCTGGCGCTGGTGTTTATCGGGGTATCGCTGTTCATCACCGGTGAGGCGTTTGAAAACATCAACCTGAAATCCGCCCTGTTATTGATGACCAGCGGAATAATCGGGGTCGGCATCGGCGACACAGCCTACTTCAAATCGCTGGACGCGCTGGGTGCGCGTAAAGCATTGATGATCGGCTCGGTCAGCCCGGCCCTGACCGCCATTATCGCCATGTTCTTTTTAGATGAGATCCTCTCGCCCATCGCCTGGATTGGGGTGATCGTGACCATCGCGGGCGTCACCTGGGTGATCTCCGAGCAAACCGGCAACAACAATCATCACGATAAACGCCACATCGTTCAGGGCATCCTGTTCGGGTTGGTCGCCACACTGGGTCAGTCGATTGGAGCTGTTCTGTCACGCTCGGTGCTTTCACAAACCGCCGTCAGCCCGCTACAAAGCAATCTGCTGCGGCTAAGCGCCGGCGTGGTCTTTCTGACCGTTTGGATCACTATCAGCAAAATTCGTGTTGGCGGCTGGATGAAACTGGAAAAACCACGCGCCACCGCCGGCCAGTTGTTGAGCGCCACGTTCCTGGGTACCTTTTTGGGCATGTGGATGCAGCAAATCGCATTCAAGCTGTCGCAGGTGGGCATTGCGCAGACGCTCTCGTCAACCAGCCCGCTGTTTATCTTGCCCATCTCCATGCTGAGCGGCGAGAAAATCAGCGCTCGAGCTGCGCTGGGCGCGCTGGTGGCCGTAGCCGGTATTTTGATTCTGTTTCTGGCTTGATTTTTCGTAAGATTGTCGCCGTGTACGCGGTGATTGTCATCCCGGCGGCAGCCGGTTGATGGTGATGTTGCCGCGTCCGGCAGCCAACCGGCGGATGTTGCGGATCACACGCCGTGTGCCGGGTAGGTCGTGCGGGTGCTCATTCCACGGGCGGAAGAAGTCATCCCAATGGCTCAGGTAAATTTGTTCCGCGCCGGTTCTCTCCACCGATTGCTCATACCAGTGCCGCAGATAAGCCCGGCTCTTGAGCCCCAACGCTCCAATACCCAGAACCGCAGCTTTTACCTCCGGAACGGCCACGCTGTCCTCAGCACTGTCTTCAACGTTGTCATCAGCGCCGTCTTCAGCGCTGTCATCAGCGCTGTCTTCAACGCGGTCATCAACGTGGTCATCGGTCAACCCGGCACTTCCTTGCAGGTACACCCGGTGGCCGGCGATTTCGATCAGCAGGTTATATACTGTTCCGGCGCGGTATTGCCAGAACCAAACCGGCGGTTCTAGACTCTGCTCAATTTCCGCGTTCATGTGCAGCAAATCGGCCGCCCGGGCGGGGAAAACCAGGTGGCGGGTGGGAAGAAAGTTAACCGTGAGCGAACCAATGCGATACGCCTGCCCGGGCTGCACGTCATGCACTCTGGCAACCTGGTCTCTACCGGCGGCTCTCAGCACAGACTCCGAGCCGTATAAATCAGCTTGAAGCAGGCGGGCAGTCTCAAACGCATCCAGAAAATGGTCATAGTGGGTGTGGGTGATTAATACGGCATCCAGCCGATCCAGACCCAGTCTTTCCACCCCGTGGCGGATGCGTTCGGGATCGGGTTTGATCTTCCTTAGTAAAGAAGTCAGCGAGGGCCGGCTGAAATGCGGATCGATTAACAGGCGGGTTTCCCCGCATAAGAGCAGCAGACAGTTGGTGCCCAGCCAGCGCAAAGAACATAACCCGTCAAACAGGTTGACCGTTCCATCTTCGGAGGAGGCGTTCCGGGGGGGCAGTCATCATCCATCCCTCCTCAGGGCAGTTCGGCGTGTTGTTTGATGTACTTCAACACCTCGGCCGGTGAACGGAGCGCGACCGCTTTTTTCATCGCGCGGTATCCGCGTCCGTACACCCGACTGGGATTCTTCTCCATCACCAGCAGCCGGAATTGGGCCATTTCGCTGCC
>CAZHMZ010000005.1:0-1522 GCA_964532655.1 uncultured Anaerolineaceae bacterium | reverse complement strand
CGGCTGCGTTTTTGCAGCGCATTGTGCAGGTCTTTCTGACCGGTCAGGGTGATTGGAATTTTCGTCCGCACATCAAAATGAAAACCCTGCCGCGCCAGCACCGTCTTGATCTCTTCCACCAGCCGGTTCGCGCGTTCCGGTTCGTAGACCGCTGTTTTCATGCAGGTGGTACACATCACCCGCCCATCGGCATATTTGACGCCTTTGGGCGCTTCCGGGCTGCCGATGAACCGGCTGCAGCTCGAACAGCGCGGCTCTCTGCGATGTGAGGAGCAGTACTTGTTCCCCCACAGGTCTTCAAAATAGCGTCCGGTCAGTGGCTCACCGCAGCGGGAGCATTTTTCGGCGAACACCAATTGATAATCGGCGCTGCAATAGGCACGGCCCTGATGGGTGAAGAATTTCCCCTCAATGGGTTTCCCGCAACGCGCACAGATGAAATGCTCGGGGTGCCAGTGTTTGCGCATGGCGCGGATGGATGGCCCGGTGATCACCTGCCCGCAACCGGCGCAACGTGGGGCGAACTTTTTGTGATAGCAATCGGTATGGTACGGCCGACCACCTTTTTGCAGAAAACTACCAGTGCCAATCAACTCACCGCAAACGGGGCAGCGGAAGCAGTCGGGATGCCAGTTCTTCCCCATCGCCTTAATATAGCGGCCGTGGATTGTTTGCTGACAGGATGCGCACACCAGTTTTGCCATCACAGCCCTATTTTAAGCCCATCTTCACCCGGCATGAGGAGCCAGTTTTTTGTGATCCAACAAAAAACTTCCTCGGCCAATCCTCAGCCGGGGAAGTTTCTTTTCCTTATCTCGAAAAACGGATGATCAGGCGTTCATGACGCGCTGGTCTTCTGTGACCATTCCCTCGAGGATCATTTCCAAAGCCATGGTATGGCTGCAGCGTCCGCGAGATTTAAAGAAATCACAATCGCACGTCCAGGTGCCCTCATGATAGATCACCTTATGTGAATTGTTGGTGCCGGACAGAGTCACTTCAAAGTGATTAAACTGGAATCTCTCTCGCTCTTCAGCATACCGTTTGGCTTTTTCAATTTTCCCGATCAGGCTGTTGTCCATGGTTATTGGCTCCTTTCGAAAATTAAAACAAAAAGGTACGCGAATCATCGGCGTACCTCACATCCACTGATATATAAGAAAAGCAGCTCATAAGAGGAAAAACTCCATCATATAAAGGTAGTTTACACTGGTTCATAGTTAGAGTCAACCATCATTATAGATATGACAGGTAAATTTTTGATGAGACACTCAGGTATAATGGTGCAGTAAATTTGCCAACTGGATACAATATGCCGCTTACATTTCTCACAAGGGTGCTTGCATTCCTTCCCATCATCGTGGTGCTGGTGTTGATGATGGGCTTTCGTTGGGGGGGCAGCCGGGCCGGAGCTGCGGGATGGTTTACCGCCGTACTGCTGGCGCTGCTGCGTTTTGGCGCAGGTCCGCTGCTGGTCGCGTATACGCAGTCCAAGGCCGTTTTGCTCTCTCTGGATGTGCTA
>CAZHMZ010000004.1:0-63873 GCA_964532655.1 uncultured Anaerolineaceae bacterium | reverse complement strand
CCCAATCTCGCAGGTATTGAAAATCGTACCCAATGGTGCGATCGCTCAGTTTGCAGATGGGCGGCATGACGCGTTTGAAGTGATTGCGGCGCACGCGCTCCATGACGCGTCGGACAAACGTCTCCTCGAAACCGGCTTCCACACATTCCTCGGGCGAGCGGCGCTGATCAATCAGCAGATACAGCAATTGATCCACCTCCGCGTAGGTGAAGCCCAGTTCACCTTCATCCGTCTGCCCTTTCCATAAATCGGCCGACGGTGGTTTGCGGATGATCTGCTCAGGCACGCCCACCGCCGCTGAAAGCTGGCGCACCTGCGTTTTGTACAGATCGCCCAGCGGAACCAGGGCTGCACCGGAATCACCGTACAGGGTGGTGTACCCCAGCAGGATCTCAGTTTTGTTGCCGGTGCCCAACACCAGCCCTTTGAAGGACGCTGATTGATCGTACCAGACCACCATGCGCATACGCGCCATGATGTTACCCTTTCGCATGGAATCCATATCGGGGAACTGCTCGATCAGCGGATCGGCCATGGGGCTGATGGGGATGGTCATGGATTGCACGCCGGTTTTATCAATTACAGCCTGCGCATCGTCCAGCGAATCGGATGAGGAGGTTTTGTACGGCAGGCGAATGGCCAGTACATTTTCAGGACCCAGCGCCTCTGCCGCCAGCACACAGACCAGCGCGGAATCCAGGCCGCCGGAAAGACCCATCACCGCGCGTTTCAGGCCGGCGCGTTCGATCTCGGTGCGAATAAATCCGGTGATGACCTGGCGAGCCAGATCGGTATTGATGGTCAGATCGATCGTTTCTTTCATGATTTCAACCCTGTGCACTTTCGTTTTCAAAGTTCTGTGTAAACCCGCGCTCACGGCGTATGCGTTCCAGCTCCGAAAGCATAAGGTCCGGACGCTCATCGCGCAGCAGCGGCAGCCGGAAGCGGCGCTGCCGAATTTCTGCGGTATCGATGGTCGACAGCGTCAGTCCTTCTTCCGGACCGGCATACGCGGCCCGATTCCCGCCGGAATCGACCACCATGGAACCGCCGGGGAAGTACAACCCGTCTTCATAACCGGTCCGGTTGGTATAGGCCACCGGTGAGGTAAATAAACCGGCATAACCGCTGAGGATGGTTTCCACCTGCTTTTCGGCGCCCAGTCGTTCAGAAGCGCTCAGTCCGTGGCCGGGGGAAGCCGCATGGAAAAAGAACAGATCCGCGCCATCTATCCACAGCAGATAAGGGGTGGAGACATGCCACAGGTCTTCGCAAATCAGCATCCCGGCCCTGCCAAAGCGGGTTTCAAAGCTGCGCACCGTGCTGCCGGGCGTGAAATATCGTTTCTCGTCGAAAATGGTGTAGGTAGGCAGGTAGACCTTGTGGTGAATATGCAAAATGTTCCCCTGCGAGAGATAAGCCGAGGCAATGTAGAAACGGCTGCGGGTGTCTACCTCCACAAAACCCACCATCAGGTCGATCTCACGGCTGGCCTGTTTGAGGCGGTCAAAGACGGGGTGGGCATGGGGATCCATGGCACACGGAAGCACCAGATCCTGGAGAAAGTAGCCGGTGAGCGACAGCTCCGGGAAGATCACCAGATCCGCGCCCTGCTTTTTTGCCGATTCAATCAGAGTCAGGTGTTTATCCAGGTTGGCGGGAATATCGCCCAGCACCGTGTTGATTTGCGCCAATGCCACTTGAAATTTCATGGTGTTTAATCAGGCTTTCTGCAATGAGGATTCCGGACCAAAAAACATCCAGTAAAACGTGCCGGCCCCAATCAGGAAAAAGACCAGCGAAGCCCACACATCCACGCGTACATCCAGGATGGCGAGGGCAGGGTCTGCTCGCAGGGGCATAAACAACAGCAGATGCACGACCAGTCCCAGATGCATCATCGCCATCTTTTGTCCTTCTTTTTGAAACTGATTTTTGCGTGTTTCCAGCCAGAAAGCAAAAAACAGCATGCTGAAGGCCGCTATAAGCTGGAGTGGGAAACGGTCCTGTACAAAACCGGTCTCATCCACAATGGGGATGCCCCAGAAGGATTCGGTAGAGGTGGCAAACCCGTAGGCATAACCGTTCAACCAGCAGGCCAGCCAGATAAACACCACCACAGGGGGTACCATCACGGCCAGACGGTCAGCGATTTTCAGTATGCTACTTTTCCAGCTCTTCGCAATCAGCCAGCAGCCCACGTAGGCACCCAGCACGGCTCCCACCCAGGAGAGACCACCGTTCCACAGTGCTAAAATCTGCACCGGGTTCTTCCAGTAATACGGCCAGTAAACCAGCACATGCATCAGACGGGCAAAAATGAGACAGGAGAGCAAAAAGAGCAGCGAGGCGTTGGCCCAGCGCGGCGCCTGCCAGCGTGGGACCTGCTGAATCACCCTTAATATGGCCAGTGAAGCGCCTAGCCCGATCAGAAATGAGTAAGTAGTCACAGAGTGCTGCCGTTTCTCTCAAGAATCATACCACAGGAGATTATAGCCCTCGAAAAGGAAAGGATTCTTAAAAGAAAATTTGCGTTCGTCGAGTTGGAGAAAAAAGGCTGTTAAAACATCAAACGCCGGGGTGAGGGGGGCACCCTGACGTTTGACTTCTTTATATTACCATATTCTTATGGAATTTCAATAGAATATATGTTCTATTTTATGAGCAAATTTATGCCCCTTTCAATCCCAACAGCAAGGATGAGCGTTTGAAATTCCGCATGGCCAGCCATACCAGGCCGCCGGAGATGATCCAAAAGACCAGCCCGATCAGCATACTCAGGCCGACGGTCAGGTAAATCACCCCGGCTAATTGGCCAAACATCAAACCCAACACCAGGATCACCAGCGCCGAACTACTCTGGTAAGCGCCCATAAAGGTCTGCGTCTTTGAAGAAATGAGCACGGTGAACGCCACCCCCAACAGCGCGACAGCCGGCGTGATCCAGAAGATCAGCGGATACCAGGACGGCAACGGAAACCAGATGCGTCCAAACAGCGGATACCCCGCCGTATTCAGCACCACGGCATACAGAATGAAACTGCCCCAGGAGATGACCAAAGCAGGGACCATACCGGTGATCACCTTGCCCCAGAACAGCTCGCTTTCGGTCGCCGAGGTGTACAACAACGCCTCCATGGTCTTGCGCTCGCGCTCACCGGCAAACGATTCGGCAGCCACCACCGTGGAAAACATCAATGGAAAAATCAAAAACATGGGTGCAAACATGTAACCGAGCATCATGACTGCTACCGATTGCATGGGAGCCAGCCCTTCCACAGCGGATGCCATGGAGGCGGGCAAATTGGCAAACATGGCGTCCAGATCCGGATCGTTGATGAAATCATCTGCCATGGATGGGATGTAGTTAGGCAGCACCAGCATCAACAGAGGGAACAATACAATCAGTATCAGCGGGGCCACAATCATGGGTACCCAGGCGGCCTTGTTTTGCTTTACTTCCAATAAATCTTTCTTGACAATGGCAAAAATCTTATGCCAGTTCATGGTTTCCTCCTTTAGCCTGGTTCTGCAGCTTGAAATATACATCTTCCAAAGATACATCCTGCGGTTGAAGCACCGCCAGCCGGTAACCGCGTGTCACCAGAAATGCAGCCAGATCGGCCGATTTTTCATCGGAATCCAGCCTCAGGGTAATACTGGTGGATCCGTGCGCGGCGTTCCAGTCGACGATACCGCGGACAAATGGCAGCCCGGCGAGGTGTCCGCGCAGCTCATCCGACGAACTGCCCTGAATTTCACCCATCAACTTCACCTGCACACGACGGCCTTCCTCATAACCCTTCCTCAATTCATCGATGGTCCCAGAAGCCAGCACATGACCGTGCTGCAGGATGGTCACGCGATCGCACAGACGCTGAGCTTCAACCAGGTTATGGGTGCACAGGATGACAGTGCGGCCTTGTTGGGCCCGAACGGACTGGATCAGCGTGTGTACCTGCTCGGCAGCCTCGGGGTCCAATCCGGAGGTAGGTTCATCCAAAAACAGAATGGACGGATTGGTCAGCAGTGCGCGGGCCAGCGCCAGGCGCTGTTTCATACCCTTGCTAAAGCCGCCCACCCGTTCGTTAGCTCGTTTATCCAGATCAAAGAACCCCAACAATTCGACGCCGCGTTTCCGCCAGTCAGCCGAGGGCATACCGGCCAGCACACCGAAGAACTCGATGTTCTGCCAGGCTGTCAGGCGCTCATAAAGCGCGGGAGTTTCCGTCAACACACCGGTTTGCCGGCGGATTTCATCACCCTGTGTGGCAGGATCCAGCCCCAACACACGGATTTTCCCCGCCGTGGGAGCAAACAAACCGTTCAGCAGGCGCACGGTAGTGGTTTTACCGGCCCCGTTAGGTCCAAGAATGGCGAATACCTCGCCGCTGCATACAGACAGGTTTAATCCCTGCAGGGCGGTGACTTCGCCAAAACGATGGACAAGACTTTCGACTTCAATGACAGAATCCATTTTTCTCCTCAATGATCGAACAGCAATTTACAACAAAGCCTTCTACCGGAAACCTTTATTTCAAACAACCAGGTTTCACGTGAAACGTTCAGAACCTTTCTTTGTGAAAAATCAGCGCAATTTCGACAGTTATTTTTAACCTGAGCCATCCTGTTAACAGTCAGTTATCAGGATGTGCGTTTCTCCCGGCGGAACAGCACGTACGAATACACCACCAGATAGATCACACTGGCAAAGATGGGAACCATCAGAAACAGCAAAAACCAATCGGGCAGCAGCATACCAATAAGGGTGAGTACGGCCATGCCTTTGAAAACCAGCGCGCCCCGCTGATGTGTTTTCTCCCACACAAAATCGCTGCTGAGGGTCCAGGGGGTGCGAATCCCGATGAAATAGTTACGTCGGGCTTTTTGCAATAAGCGGGCAGCAGCATAAAAGATGGCCGCTATAGCCGGCATCAACAATAAATTCATATCCACCCGCAGGCCCACATTCCACAGCAGGGTGATGAGATGGATATAGAGCATATACACATTCAACACCAGGATCAGCGCGTTATACGAGGGACGGAAAGATTCGATATTGTGCTTCAGCGGGTCGATTTCAGGGATGGTAAACAGGATCAAATTGATCACCACCATCATCCCGGGTATCAGAAAAACGGCCGCGGTGCGGGGCATTGTGCCGTTTGGTTGGCCCTGCGCGTTCCAATGTGAAACCATCTGCTCCGGAAGCCGCGAGAATATAATCAGGCTGATAACCAGTGTTACCACGGTCAATGACACAGCCCAAATCAAGGTTCTTTTATTGCTCATTCTGTCTCTTTTCTATACTTTTCTCTAGACTTTGCGTTTCGCGTTCCTTTTATGTTTCACGTGAAACGTCATCCTGGCGTTTATTGATCCGCCTGTTTCCATTGAGCGGACAATTGTTTGTTGATCTCCTCCAGCACATCTTCCGCGGTGCTGCCCAGGCGGGCGGCGTCTGCCAGGTAGCCGGCAGTAAGTTCCGCGAGCATCTCTGAGCGCAAATGTGTCTGTTGCTGCGCGGGTTGGTTCTGCGTCAAACCCGGCTGTTTGAGCACATATGTGCCGCGTCCGTGCTGGGTGGTAATGAACCCTGCTTCATCCAGCAGCCGGTAAGCCCGCGCGATGGTATTGAAATTGATCGAGAGTTGGGCAGCAAGCTGGCGTACCGTGGGAAGCTGGTCACCGGGGTGCAGCACGCCGTTCAGGATCATTTCCTGTACCTGTTGGATGATTTGCAGGTAAGCCGGCACATTGGAACGCAGGTCGATTTTGATCATATGATGGCTACTCATGTCATAAATACTCTCGCATTTAATTGTATCATTGTACGATTGTATGATTGTATCACTAAAGAAAAATAATGCAAGAGGGGAATAATCAACAACCCCCACCGGGGTGAGGGTTGTGAGAAGTTTCAGAAGAACGGGGACCTATTTCCGGTCGAGCAGCAGCCGCGAACGACAGAAAACACGCTGATTCACCCACACCAGCAGCACATCAAGCACCACCAGTATGACAATCCCCCATTGAACCACGGAGGTCAGATCGAGGTTCGACAACGCGACCGCCAGCTTTTCCTTCACATTATCCGGAATGATCTGCAATGCCAGCATAGGAAGAAACCACAGGCCGATCATCACCAGGCTCATGCGTTGGTAAGCCTGCCGGACACTGGATGATTTCAACGAAACCAATACCCCGATCGAGGAGATCAATAGCGCGGCCAAAAAGCTGATCAACAGACCGGTGATGAAGTTCAGCGCCGGGTAAAACTGGATGGTTCCGGTAGGATAAGCCACGTTGATGGTCACCGCGCCGATCACCAGGCTGCCGAGCGTCATCGACCAGGCATACAGCACCACCGCCAGCAATTTGCCGAACAAAATAGCCTGGTCGGACAGCCGGGTAGACAGCAGCGTTTCCAGCGTGCGGCGTTCCCGCTCGCCGGCAAACGAATCGGTCACCTGGCTGAGCGCCAGCAAAATGGGCATCCACGACCAGTACAGCAACTGGCGCGGATCCGACAACCAGGTTTTACCCATCTGCCAGGGGATAAAGATACCCATGACCGCGATAATCAAAAGATAGCTCGTCCAACCGCCGCGTATTCCCTGGCGGTTCTTCATAGTTTCAGAAAATTCTTTCCATAGAATGGTGAATATATCATTGAGCATGTTCTTCCTCCACCAATGACAGAAACACTTCTTCCAGATTAGCGCGGTCGCGGGTAATTTCGTCGATTTCAGCGCCAGCCTGCACCAGCAGCGGTACCATGGCTGAGGTAGCCGCGTCTTCGGTCAGCGAGATAACCATCTTTCCATCAAGTATCTCCACATCCTTCACCACCGGCAGCGTTTTCACAGCTTCAGCAGCCTGAACAGACAGGTCGCGCCCGGTTACGATGATACGGTGATGATCCCGCCCCTGCTTCAGCTCATCCGGGGCGCCAACCGCCAGCAGTTTGCCCTTGTTGATCACCGCGATTTGCGCGCACAGGCTCTCCGCTTCAGCCAGGTTATGCGTGGTCAAAAAGACGGTCAGACCCTCCTGGTGCACCAGTTGATCCAGGTCTTCCCGCAGGGCCGCGGACGCGACCGGATCCAGACCGGCGGTGGGTTCATCCAGAAAGACCAGTTCAGGGCGGTGCAGCAAAGCGCGTGCCACGGCCAGTTTCTGGCGCATACCGCGGCTCCATTCGCGTACCAAATCCTTGCGGCGATCCCACAATCCAATATCAGTCATCATTTGCTGAATACGCTCGCGCCGTTGCGCTGCCGGGATACCCCAAATGCGGGCGTAAAAATCCAGGTTGTCCTCGGCATTCAGGCGGTCATACAGACCGGTATCTTCCAGCAAAGCCCCGCAACGCTGACGAATTTCGTCGGCCTGGTTTGCGGTATCGAAACCCAAAACCTGCGCCGAGCCGCCGGTGGGCTCCAGCAGTCCCAGCAGCAGCCGGATGGTGGTGGTTTTTCCGGACCCGTTGGGACCCAGAAAGCCAAACACAATCCCTTTGGGGATGGATAAACTGATCTCGTTGACGGCCGTCACCTCACCAAATGTGCGGGTGAGCTGCCGGGTTTCAATGGCAAATTGACTCATAGTTCCTTTCCGTTTCCAGATCGGCGCATGCAAAAATCAGGTTTTTCACAACCTGTCCTCTGCGCCCTTCTTTTCAAGCATTTCTATTGATGTTCCTATGATATACCGTATTTCTATGCTGACAAGTTGCATTACAGGGGTATTTTTACCGATCAGTGGTAATCGTGAAGGATTTTACCTGAAATGTTGTATAAGGGATCCATTCCGCATACTTTTCTCTCGAAGCAGCAAAGTAGAGTAAAATTGTCAACGATATGGATAATACGATTTCCAGAAATCCCCTCACTGAACGACTGGCGCAGCTTCATACCTACACATTAAAGATCATCCAGTACAGTTCGCAGGACCATCTGCTCGAAAAGATCGCTTCGCTTGCCTGTCACCAGACCGGCGCGAACGAATGCAGCGTCAGTCTGGTATTGGACCCCACCAATCCCGCCAATGTAATCACCGTACGGACGCAGGATCTGGATCCGCAAACGTTTGATTATGAAATTGTTGAAAATCCGGTCCACGCGCAGAACATTTTGCAAAACATGGCGCCCGGTGGCATCTCTGCTCGCTTCCCACCCGAATACCGCGCCAAGCTGGTGGGCCTGGCCAGCCAGCACCCCGAGGTGATTTCTTTTCTGTACGTGCCGATCATGCAGGGTGTGACCATGGTGGGCCAGATTCTGGCTGTTAACAAAATTGATGAGCGATCTTTCTCGGCTGACGACCAGATGATCCTTGAGACGCTGGCCTCGTATGCCGGCATTGGAATCACCAATACGCTGTTGCGGGCCAACCTGACCCAGCGCGATAATTCGCTCACCCGCCGCAATGAAAACCTGGCCATGCTCAACAAACTGGCCGCCACGCTGTCGACGAATTCCGAGATCGACCAGATGCTGGAAGAGGTGCTGGAGCAGGTGGTTAACTCGATGCACCTGGCGGCCGGTGAGGTGTATCTGGCGCAGGAAGACAGTGATCTGCATACCCTGCAGTTGCATTACGGTGAAAACATCAACCGTTTCTGGAAGATGGCCGAGTACAAAACCGGCCAGGGCACCATCGGAAAAGTAGCCGGCACAGGCCAGGCTGCCATTCTGGATTTATACGAAGACGAGATCCAGGATTTGAACAGCAATCTGTTCAACGATCGCATCCAGCAACTGGCCTGTTTTCCGCTCATCAGCCGTAGCGGTTCACTGGGAGTGATGTGCCTCACCACCTGCCAGCCGCAGCCGCTGGATACGCTGGCAGTGCAGTTCCTCACCATCATCAGTTCATGGGTGGGAACCGTGATCGAAAACGCGCGGCTCAACCTGCACCAGCGCCGCATGGCCGTGTTGGAAGAGCGTAAACGCATCGGGATGGATCTGCACGACGGCATTATCCAGTCCATCTACGCGGTAGGGCTCACACTGGAGCACGCCCGCCTGTTGATGAACGAGGACAGTGAAAAAGCCGAAAAACGCATCGAGCAGGCCATCGATGGGCTGAACAGCACCATTCGGGATCTGCGCTCGTATATTCTGGATTTACGTCCGCGCTATCTGTATGATGAAAACCTGATCCAGGGCATTCAACGCCTGGTGAATGAATTCCAGGTGAACACGCTGGTAGATGCCACCCTGAACGCCTCCGCGGAAGACTTTGTGGGCATGCCGGAAACGCAGGCCATGGCCCTGTTTCACATCTGCCAGGAATCGCTGGCCAATATTGCCAAACACGCGCGCGCCTCGCATGTGAGCGTGAGCTTGTGGACGGCTGCCAGACGCGCCCTGCTGGAAGTGCATGACGACGGTCTGGGTTTTGATGTGAATGAAACCCGCCTGTCATTGGGGCACGGGCTTTCCAACATGCAGGTGCGCGCCGGAAACGCCGGCGGGGATGTGGAAATCACCTCCGAGCCCAATTTTGGTTCCACCGTTCTGGCCTGGGTACCGTTTAACAAACCAGAACCCGCGGAAAAACCGGGCGGCGAAACTCCCTCTGAAACAACCTCTCCAAAGGAATAATCTCATCCCATGACTGCTACATTACAGAAGGCCCCGGAAAAAGCCGCCGAGCTGGGGATGCCGTCGCTGGTCTGGCGGGCCGGGCAGGAACGGCGCTGGCAAATGATTGTGGATGCTGCCGGTGAGCGATTGAACGGTTGTGTGTTTGAAAACGGCGCGGGCATCGGCATGTATTTGCAGCGTATGGCCCTCACGGCGCGACAGGCAGTTGGTCTTGAGGTAGAAATAGCTCGTGCACGCGAGTCGCTCGAGCGAAATGATCAAATGATATGCGCCGCCGGTGAAGAACTCCCCTTCCCATCCGGTTCGTTTGACCTGGTGCTGAGCCATGAGGTGATCGAGCATGTTCAGGATGATCACAAAGTGGTGCGCGAGATGATCCGCACGCTTAAACCGGGCGGGCGGCTGGTATTGTTTTGCCCCAACCGCGGCTATCCGTTTGAGACACACGGCATCTATCTGCGCGGGGTGTATCACTTTGGCAATAAACCGCTGGTCAACTATCTGCCCCGCAAATGGCGTGACAAACTGGCCCCGCATGTAAACATCTACACCCGCCGTGATCTGCACAGGCTGTTTGATGGCTTGCCGGTGAAAGTGGTGCAGAAGCGGACCATTTTTGGGGCGTATGACAACATCATCCAACGCATACCCGGGCTGGGAAAAATCCTTCGAGGGCTGCTGCAGGCGCTTGAACATACGCCCTTGCAGGTGCTGGGACTGTCACACTTCTGGGTAGTTGAAAAGATCCAGCCGGAATAAGTATCCTTCCAACAATTCCATCATCCATCACCTGCGGGGCTCCTGCAACATTATCCAGCGCATACCCGGGCTGGGTAAAATCCTGCGAAGGCTGCTGCAGGCGCTTGAACATACGCCCTTACAGGTGCTGGGACTGTCACACTTCTGGGTAGTTGAAAAGATCCGGCCGGAATAAGTATCCTTCCAACATTTCCATCATCCATCACCTGCGGAACTCCTGCAACATTATCCAACGTCTTCCCGGGTTAGGCAGGCTTTTACGCGGTGTATTGCAGGCGCTTGAAAAAACGCCCTTGCAGGTGCTGGGATTGTCACACTTTTGGGTAGTTGAAAAGATCCGGCCGGAATAGACCCAGCTCCAATCAGCAACTTATTTGATCACGCGATAGCGGTTGAACGGGTACACCAGCATCCGGCTTAAAAGACGGGCTGTAGTGAGCCAGCGAATTTCTACTCCATTACTTTTGTTATCAAGGATCTGCTTGGCCAGCCAGGGGGTCACCGTTTCAGGGCGTTCGCCGAACAGATTCAACACACGTTTCACCTGTTCCCAGCTTTCCGGTGAAGTCTTCCGGCTGCCGCTCAGCAGATCGGTCAATACCATGCCCGGTGACAGCGCCCCCACGATGACCGGTGTCCCTTTCACTTCCTCAGCCAGAGACCGGGTAAAATAGCGCAGAGCCGCTTTGCTGGTACCGTACAGGGCCAGTCCATCTTGAGTGCGGCCGTTGCTGCCCATGCCCAGCATGTTGTAAACGGCTCCAAATCCCTGCAGGAGCATGCCGTTGATGGCCGCTTTGGAGCCATATAACGTTCCAAGGACGTTGGTGTGGATCAGATCACTCATCAGTCCTTCGGACTGTTCCCACACTTTGGCAACCGGGTTGGAGATGCCGGCATTGTTCACCCAGATGTCGATTTTGCTGAATACCTGACGGCTGGAGTTCCACAACTCCTGAATTTGCCGGTCGTCACACACATCACAAACACTGCCCAACACCCTATCGCGTCCATAAAGGCGTGCCAGAGTCTCCGCCGCGCTGTTCACCGAATCAGCGGATCGCCCGCAAATGGATACGGCACAGCCCCTTTCCAAAAGCTCCTGAGCCAGGCCATACCCCAAACCACGGGTACTGCCGGTAATGACAATCACTTTCATGGTCAATTCTCCTTCAATGTGCGAGGATCCATATGAGGACAGGGATCGGGGTATGCGTCAGGGATCGGGTCCTGATAGACATGTTTCAGTTGCTGACACATCGGAATGGATTCAAGCACATCAATGTTATCGATCATCTGATCAATACTGCCTGCATAGCGCGGTAAAGCCAGTACTTCTTCAGAGTGAATGGCGGCATACAGGGCATCTGCATAGCGCTGGGAATGGAGTACCTGAAATGGCCGGGTGTAAAACGGGGTGACTTCGGGTTCTACATAAGCCGTAATACCCTGTTTGTTGTGTATACACCCTATGTGTATATACAATTCAGACAGTCCTTGTTCGCGAATTTTCCAGTCTGTGGCTTCAGTCACCTGCAGTAAAAGGGACTCAAGCGCGGGTGAGCATTCCAACCGTGAAAACGCGCTGCCAAACCACTTGGAATACGGCGGCCAATTTTTCTCCAGCAAGAAGCATAACTGCATCAGCCGGTTAAGCAGCCTGGACGAGATCAGGCGCGAGCCGATTTCATCACCGGCGTTGGCGGTGCGCCCCATAAACGGTTCTTCCTGGTCGATCTGGCGCCACTGCGCCGCCAGGGTATACAGCCACAGATCATGCGGATACCAGCGCAAAACGGTCTTGATTTCATTCAAGCGCTCCAAACCGTCATGGAACACCTGCCCTGAACGGATGGTAGCCAGCCGCTGCCATGGAATCACCAGCCAATCGGCGGGAGTCAGCGGGCGTGTAATATCCACCCCGGCGTACCCCAAAAAGAAACGCTCCGGGCTGATGATCGAGATGTATGGATCGACCGGTCCATGTTCCACGGGCGTCATTTGCGCGCCGTCCGAATCAAAGTTTTCGTAATGGGTGGGGTATCCGTGGATGTGCACCGGCAGATGCCGGGACAGGCTGCGCAGGATGTCATCCCGGCGCGTCTCCAGTTCCTCTTCAGCCACAAAAATCATCAGGCGCGGGCCCCAATCATGATCGCGCGACATGGGCGTGTCAAACCCGAGCACGTCCGAGCCAAAGTCCAGCCGCCCGACGGAGTAAGCCAGACCGGGGAAATATTGATCCAGAATGGGCTGTACCGCCTCGGTGAAAAACAGGCGGCTGAGTTCCATACCGGGAATAAATGGAGGCAAATTGATCATGTGCTTATTGTAGATCAAAAGATATTCGATTCTGACGGATCGATTACGTTTTCAAATCAGATCAGGGATACCGGTAAGGATTTGCGATTGAATCAGTCAGTTGTTGATTCGGCTGATTCTTCCGGCAGGCGAAAATCGTAGATGCAGTCCGAGACCGGGTATTGTCGCCCGCAATCTGGGCAGGTGATCAGCGGGGGCGTATCGGCCAATTTGGCGCCGCAAGCCGGGCAGGCAAAAAAGTCACCATTGTGAGATGGCAGGCCTTCCTGGGTGCTATGACTGCGGGTGAACACGCTGGGTGAAAGCTGCCACCAATCGCCGGTTAGCTGGGCCAGCGAGTCCATCCACACCAGCATCTTGAGCGGGAACAGCTTCTTGAGCAGCGCCATGCGGTAATGCGATACGGTGAGCTGCTTTTCCAGTTTGAAACCGCTGTCAGCCAGCCATTGCCGGATGGCCGCGGGATGAAAGTCAAAGTTGAGTTTGACAAACTCCACCGGTTCACGGGTGAACGGGCTCCAGTCCTGTTTGCGCAGCAGAAAGCGCAGGATGGATTTGATGTTGTGCTTGTTGGCGTACTCCAAAACAAACACCGCTTCGGGCTGCAGCACCTTGCGGATCTGGCGCAGGGCGGCAGCTGGCTCGCTTAGGTGATGGAGTGTGCGGATCATGGTGGCGGCGTCAAATACGCCAGGCACAAACGGCAGGCGGTAGATATCGGCGGCTACAAAACGATAAGACACACCCGGGTTCTGCGTTTGTGAGAGCCGGTCACGCGCGCGTTCAAGCTGGGTGTGTGAATAATCGAGCAAAGTGATTTGCTGAAAGCCGCGGTAGCGCGGGGTATTCCGCCCGGCGCCGGCGCCCAGTTCCAGCAGCCGGCTGCCCGATGTAGGCATTAAACGGCTGAGGGCAACCGCTTCCACGGCGTCTTCATAAGCACGGCCTCCGCTTTCCCAGAAAACGTCCTGGTAATCGGAGCCTTCGTAATTGCAGATGGGTGGGTTCGTCATAAGATTAAAGGTGCGCCGGGTAGGTTTGCCGGCGGCGCCCGAAAAGACCACCTTACCGCTGCTTCCTCTCGGACCTGACGGGGTTCGGCGGTTTCCGCCGCGCCGGTCCCACCCGGACGCAGGCGTAAGGATAACCGATGCGTGACAAGTTGTCAAATGGTGATTACTGACCACCCCGGCGCTGCGCGCCACCCCTCCAAGGAGGGGAATTCTGCCAGTTGGTGCAGAGATTTTAGTGACCAGATATCAACCGTGTTACGGTAGGGGTGCACAGTGTGCGCCTGTGGTTGCGATAGTGGACTATTGTAGTCATTATCCGATTGGCTTTTACCACCCCGGCGCTGCGCGCCACCCCTCCCAGGAGGGGAATTTAATATGACGGAATTTCACCCGAATGGTGATGTCTAAACGGACAACGGTTTTTCCCGTCCCGCAGGCAAGTTTTGACGTTCTGACGTCAAAACTTGCCTGTATTAATTTCTTTTCCCTCCCTGAGGGAGGGGCAGGGGTGGGTTGTTCATAATTTGCTGATAAGGATCAACAACCCAACCCCCTGACCCCTTCCATCGGGAAGGGGGAAATTTTTTAAGAAGTGCAGTTGTGCAGAAGACTGCACAACTGCACTTCTCTGCGGGGAAAAATCATGTTTTCTTTCCCACTAAAGTCTATGCAAGCAATGGCTTTATCCGTCTCACAGGCAAGTTTTGCCGTTTTGACGCCAAACTTGCCTGCAAGAATCACTTTTCCCTCCCTGAGGGAGGGAGGAAAACTAAAAAAGTGAAGCTCTGTAGAAGACTGCAAAGCTTCACTTCTCTATACGGGAAAATCATGTTTTCTTTCCCGCAAAAATCTATTCAATCAATGGCTTTACCCGTCCCGCAGGCAAGGTTTGCCGTTCTGACGCCAAACTTGCCTGCATGAATCACTTTTCCCTCCCTGAGGGAGGGAGGAAAACTAAAAAAGTGAAGCTCTGTAGAAGACTGCAAAGCTTCACTTCTCTATACGGGAAAATCATGTTTTCTTTCCCACTAAAATCTATGCAAGGAATGGCTTTACCCGTCCCGCAGGCAAGGTTTGCCGTTCTGACGGCAAACCTTGCCTGCATTTATTTCTTTCCCCTCCCTGAGGGAGGGGCAGGGGTGGGTTAATTGATTTCCACCAGCCCCAGCGATTCCAGCAGCCTGACAAACCGGTCCACATACTCCACGGAGCCGTCACTGGTTTCGAGCATGGCCTCCTGGGCGATCTCCCACAGCGAGCGCTCGCCGTTGATGTAGAACTGCACCACACCGTCAAAATAATGCGCGGAGTGCAGTTTTGAGGCGAAGTTCTTGAGATGGTCTTTGCAGGCTGCCAGCTTTTCCGGATCACCCAGGGCGTGGTCTTCCAGGTGGCTCACCGGTGTGACATACTTACGCGCCGGAACATACCGGTAGGCCGCCGGAGCGGGCTCTTCGACCACCTCAAAGTCCGGGTCGAAATCCTCCACATAACCGGTCCACAGCGTGTCGGCCGCCTGTTCCAGCAGTTTATTCATCCGTTCGATACGCACCTGCACAGCCTGCTCGTCACTTTCACTGAAAAAACCGGCCAGCGAGCGGTTGCAGCCCTTGTAGAACTCGGTCAGGTGCTGCATCTTGCGGTACAGCAAACCGCTGGCAAGCTGTTTGCCGGCAGTCTTCTTCACCAGTTCACTCAGTTCTTCCGTCAGGCGCTCCAGGCTCTTGTTGAGAATGAGCGGGATGTCCTCCAGGTTCAGGTTGGCCAGCAGATAAATATAACCGGCGCAAATACTGGCCGATTTGTGCAAAATGAACGGATCCACCACCTCGGGGGTATCTCCGCTGGTGTGATAGAACTTATCCGGCCACTGACCCAGCATGATGGATGGGATGTTGATGGTGGGGTCGGAGAGCACATAATGGTCACTGCCGGTTTCAAAGCTGCCCACCTTGCCGTTGAACATGGCAGATGTATTGCCTTTACCCTGTGCGGGCTGGTTGCGGCGCACCTCGTCCATGATGAGCGCCGCCAGATCCACCACAAACGAGGGGGTGGAATGCGGCAGTCCGCTGATGGTGATGGGGCCGTAGCCGTGCACCTGCCGGCCACCCACCATATCCAGATTGATGCCGGCCTTGATCCTGCTGCGGGCTTCACCGATTCCGTGCAGATACGCGTACGTTCCGGTGAACTCCGGCACAAAGATCATGCGAATACCGCGCCTGAGACGCGGAAGCTGCCCGCTTTCGGTCAGATCCCGGATGGCTTTCACGGCTTCCATCGAGGCTGCCACGCCGCTGGCATTATCGTTTGCGGAAGAGCGCGGATGGCACAGATGCGCCACAATCAGCAATTCTTCCTCTGTTTCGCCGGGCAGATAGGTCTCCACCACCTCAATACTGCCGTCGTAAAGCTCCGCATCGATAAAGGCAGTCGCTTTTGGATACGCATCAGCGGATGGATCCTTTTCATGTTCGGCGCGTTTCTGTAAACAAAGCTGCGCCAGAAAATCACCCATGCGCGGGGTGAGCACAAACCCAAAGGTGGGCGGTTCATCCGGCTGTCTCCACCAGAAGGAGGTATAGGTCATCACATCATACAAATCGGCGCGGGCGCGCACACCTGGCATTTCAGCGATCACATCGGTGATAAAGCCAAGCGCTCCGCGTTCCTGAATGGCCCAATCCATAAAGCCATGAAAATTCTGCCGCACGAAAAGCAGCTTGCCCTTCAGATCGACACCGGTATAGTTCTGCGGATCACTGCCCTTATCCATCAGCACAATATCCAGCGGTTGGTCGCGATAGTCGCACGGGATGCTGCGCTGGATGATCGACATATTGTTGGCGCTGAAATCAGCCAGGCGTTTTTGCGGTTCCACAAGATCCAGCACCGCCTCGCGGCAATTCCACTCGCGGAACATTTTGGAGGTAAAAAACCAGGTGCTGCCGTCTGCCGGGTAAGTATGAATCACCGCGTTAAACCCGCTCTGCGCCAGACGCTGCTGAACATGCTGCGCAGCGGCGCGGTAGCCCGGGCTGGCCTGAATGCGGTGATAGTTGGATATTTCTCTGACGCTGTTGAAAATGCGTCCGCCTGAAACCGATTGACCCATCTTTTCCATGACGTCCCGTATCATACTGAGCTCCTTTTCTGAAAAATAAAAAAAATTGCCTGTTATAAAATCAGAGTTCCTGCTCGTAAAGCTTGATTAAAGCCTGAGTGCCGTCGTTTTCCAGACCGCGGGCGGCCATCTGCTCGTACAGATCCAGCACGGTGTTCAACATTTGTAATTCCATTCCGCGTTTTTCGATCTCTTCACGGATGATTTTCATATCCTTGATGTAGTGCTTGATAAAGAAACCGGGCGCCAGATCCCCTTTGAGAACGCGCGGAGCCATATTGTTCAACTGCCAGCTTCCGGCAGCACCAGCGCCGATGGCAGCCAGCATTTTTTGGGGATCAAGCCCTACCTGATGGGCGTACACCAGCGCTTCGGTCATAGCAGCGGTGGCGCCTGCCAGCGCGATTTGATTGGCTGCCTTGGTGTGCTGCCCATACCCGGCCGGTCCGAGATGCACGATGTTCTTTCCCATGCACTCGAAGAGGGGTTTGACCTCTTCAAAATCTGCCTCGTCTCCCCCGATCATGATGGAGAGTGTGGCATTACGGGCGCCTGAATCCCCGCCCGAAACCGGGGCATCCATGACACGGATGCCGTGTTGTTTGCCCTCATCATACAGGTGGGCAGCCAGCGTGGGCTGCGAGGTGGTCATATCCACACATAACGATCCCTTTGGGGCATGAGCAAAGATCCCGTCTACTCCCAGGTAAACTTCTTCCACATCTTTGGGATACCCCACAATGGTAAAGATGTACTCTGCCCCCTCCACTGCCTCGGCGATGGTGGTACACACACGTCCACCAGCTTCTCGGGCGACGTTTTCAGCTTTTGACAGGGTGCGGCTGTACAGACGCAAATCGTGTCCGCATTTCATCAGATTTTTGGCCATGGAACTACCCATAACACCCACACCAATCCAGGCAATCTTTGACATGATCATCCCTCCAGAAGGAAATATTTTGAAATGATTGAAAAGTTCAAATGATTACTGTGCGGTCACAACAGCCGGTTCCGCCTGGTCGCGTTCATGCAGACTGCGGGCATAGGAACGGCTGCGTAGGTACTGCCAGAAGATCTGCGTCGCGTATGCAAACAAAAAGGCAAAAGAGGCCACGTAGATACCACTGAAACGCCCGGTGAGAATGCCGGCAGCCATGATGACAATCTCCACAGCCAGTGACACGATGATCGCTTCGGTCATCAGGCGGGTGCGCCGGCTGTAGATGATCAGCCCCTGATACCAGCATTGCAGCACAGCAATCCCCGATTGCGGCAGGAAAAACCACATCGCCAGATTGGCCATGCGTGCCAGATCAGGGGATAGCGATGAGACCCCGGTGAACCATAGAATGGACAGCGGTGTGAGCAGGACCAGCAGGGTCAGCAGCAGTTCACCGGAAATCAATAAGATGGTGAAACGGCGCAGAATACCAAGCGATTTCTTACGATCCAGCAGCGAAACCACCACCTCTTGTTGGGCCACACCCGGGCCCTGCAACATCCATGCAAAAGAGGATACCACCGGAAAGACAGCCAGGGATTCGATTGGCATGGGCATACGGCTCATGCCCGCACTGTTGATAAACTGGAACGAAAAGGAAATGATGGTGCTGAGCGAGAATGGAATGAAGAACTTCAGCAGATCTCTCCAGGTCAGTTCCTGATCCACCGGTACGGCTTTCAATTCATTTCGAATGATGGGGCGTGCGCGCAGCGTGGCATACAGCATCTCCACCACCATACCGGAAGTCTGTGCCCCGGTGGCGATCATGATTCCGGGGATACGCAGAAACCGCATTCCCAGCAGCAGTAAAATCACCTCGGTGATGATGCGCAAAAAGGTGCTGATCGTCACGCCATCTGCCTGCCCAAAACGGATCAACACCCCCTGCTGCAGACGGCGGAACCCCACCAAAAAGGGAAACGGCATGAGAATGATCAATCCCCAGCGCCCGGGTTCCAGAATCTCAGCCGGAGCGCCGATCACCGTGCCTGCCACCCAGTAATACAGCGGTGTAAGGGCCATCAGTGCGTACAGCGCTGTGATGACCAGCGCCACCATCAACATAAACTTGCGCAGCCGGGCAAAAGCCTGCCAGTTGCGCGAAAGAGCCGTGGAGATGGCCAGCATGGATGAGATGGGCGCTGACATCACAAACGCCAGCGAGAAGGCAATCCCGCCGTAGGCGGCTAAATTGATCTCAGGGTCCGGCAGGCGCGCCATGATGGCCGCCAGGATGATGCCGTCAAAAGACATGACGGTCCAGCTCAACGCCAGCGGGAACCACTGCCTGACAATTATGCGCATGGTCAACGGCGCGTCCAGCCCGCCGGGAGAATCAAAGGATGAAACCTTTGGTGATGACTCCTTTTTGGGGAAACCCAGGCGCTGAAAGAGTGATTTCATAGATTTGATTCAGGATTATTCGAGAATCTGAAGTTTTGCCAGACCGGCCAGAAGCCGTTTGAAACCCACGCTCTCAAAGTGAACATCCAGTACTTCATCACTGCCGTCCATACGGCTTTCAAGGATGATGCCCGGACCCCAATCAGGGTGCTTCACGCGCATATTGGCGCGGTATTTAGCAGTATCCACCGGAGCGGCTTTTTTATCGGCTTTCTGCTTGGTGGCGTGTTTCACCGTCCGCACCTGCGGCGCATCCCAGCGGGTTTGCTGTTCAAAGGTTTCACGCCGCCAGTGATCGCGCGTTTTGGGCGCTGATTGGGCTCCCTGCTCAACCATCAGGTCTTCAGGGATATCATCGAGGAAGCGCGAGGGCGTGGTGATGCTGGAGGATCCGTAGGTGTTCCGATAGGTGCAGCGCACCAGATAGAGCTTGTTTTTTGTGCGGGTGATGCCCACATAGAACAAACGGCGTTCTTCCGCCATCTCTTCAGGATCGTTGGCGCTGATGGAGCGGCTGTGCGGCAGAATGCCGTCATCCAACCCAATAATGAACACCTGGTCAAACTCAAGCCCTTTGGCGGCGTGCAGCGTCAGTAATGTGGGAGAATCCTGCTTCTCCGGGATGGTATCCTGATCCGAAACCAGGGCGAGATTCTCCAAAAATTCCGGCAGCCCCAGCCCGCGTTCTTCAAACTCACTGGCCAGTCGCAGGAACTCCTCCACGTTGGCCCAGCGGTCCAATCCCTCTTCCTGCCCGTCTTCCAGAAAATCACGGTAGCCGATATCCAACACAATGCGCTCGACCAGCTCATGCAGCGGCAGGTTGCGGAAGGTTTTTCGCCAGGTGTGGTAGAGCTGTCCAAAATTGGTCAGCGAGCCAACCTCGCGCCCGCTGAACTCACCCCAGAACGGTGATTTGTCCAAATCGGATCCCAGGCTTACCAGCACCGCGCCTGCGCTGGTTTGCATCTGCGATGCAATCTGCTGCAGATGCTGGCGGGTTTTATCGCCGATCTTGCGCGGCGGCACATTGATCACGCGTTCTAGGCTGACCTCATCGGCCGGGTTTTGCAGCAGGCGCAGATAGGCGATCAAATCCTTGATCTCACGCCGGCCGTAGAACCGCTGCGCTCCCACCAGACGGTAGGGCATGCCTGCTCGCACGAAAGCGTCTTCCAGTAAGCGGGATTGGGCATTGGTGCGGTACATCACCGCGAAATCGCCGCCCCGTTTTCCGCGCTCCATCTGTTTCTGGATGGTGCTCACCACGTAAGAGGCTTCGCTGTAATCATCGGGGGCTTCATACAGAATAATGCTCTCGCCCTGACCCCGTTCGGTAAACAGATGTTTGGGCGTGCGGTTGGTGTTGCGATCAATCACCGCCCGGGCGGCATCCAGCACCAACTGGCGTGAGCGGTAATTCTGCTCCAACAGGATCTTCTCGCAATCCGGGTAATCCTGTTCAAACCGCTGCACGTTGTGATAATCGGCGCCGCGCCAGCGATAAATGGACTGATCTTCATCGCCCACCACAAACAGGTTGTGATGGAAGGAGCTCATGTGCCGCAGAATCTCGTACTGGGCCATGTTGGTGTCCTGGAATTCGTCCACCAGAATATGTTCGAACCGGCGGGCATACTGCTGCTCCACATCTGGGTGCTCTGCGAATAATTGCGCGGTGTACAGCAACAAATCATCGAAATCGAGCGCGTTGCTGGCTTTGAGGGCATTTTGATATCGCTCGTACACGCGCTGCACAATCATGTCGCGGTACGAATGCTGGACCATCTCGTGCGGCTGGATGAGATGGTTTTTGGCGTGCGATATGGCGGCATGGATGCGCTGGGGAGGATTTTGCTTGTCATCCACGTTCAGATCGCGCATCAGGTTCTTGACCAGTGAAATCTGATCATCGGCGTCATAGATGACAAAACTGGATGTGAATGACAGGTGTTCTGCCTCACGCCGCAAAATACGGGCGCAGGTTGAGTGGAAGGTACCCACCCACAATCCCTCTCCGCTTGCACCGAGCAGGTCCGTTACCCGTTTGCTCATTTCACGGGCTGCCTTATTGGTAAAGGTGAGCGCGTTGATTCGATACGGTGGCACGCCCAGATTGTAGATCAAATAGGCGATCCGGAAGGTGAGTACACGTGTTTTTCCGGAGCCGGGTCCGGCCAGAACCAGAGTCTGTCCGGCGGGAGCGGCTACGGCTCGCTGCTGTTGGGGGTTGAGGTCTTTTAATGGGTCCATACCGCGTTGATTGTACCGTCAGGAAAGGGGCATGTCAATTACCTCGGTCGGGAAGCAATTTACGTTGACGGGCAGCCGTTTCATTACCGTAGGGGCGCACAGTGTGCGTCGACAAACCACCCCGCCCTGACGGGCACCCCTCCACTGGAGGGTAATATAAACAAACCGGTCATAATCTTCTGGTGAAACATCAAAATGAGTTGATCTATTAATTATGAGATACAACAAGCCGAAGTGGTATTCAATCATCCACGGACATGCAGCCAATTCATTACCGTAGAGGCGCACAGTGTGCGCCCGCTGTTGGGATTTTGATTATAGAATACCCTTTTGATCAGACCTTATCCGATCCTTCGCTTCGCTCAGGATGACAAAAAAAGCAATGGTGTGCTTCGAGTGTTGAATCGTTACACCGAGTTGGTCCAACAATTTATAGATACAACAAGCCCATTCTTTTCCGTAGGGGCGCACAGTGTGCGCCCGCTGTTGGGATTTTGATTAGCGATAGGGCAGCCGCAATGGCTGCCCGTACGAGAAGATATCACTGAAGTTGCTTATGTGCTTTTCATTCCCCTCCCTGGAGGGGTGGCGGGACAGCGCCGGGGTGGTAAAGGCCAATGGGATCAGCTTCAAAACCATTAACCCCCGCCAACCGGGCGCACACTGTGCGCCCCTACCCAAAAACGATTTCTATTTCCGCTCAATCTTTCAAACTAACACTCTAAATTCCCCTTCCTGGAGGGACGCCCTGTGGGCGCGCGCGAGATGCCCGTACGCTCGATGTGTGTTCGTTTTCGATGAACGTGTTGGTGGGTTTCGGGCGGATCGACAATATGAATGACAGTGAATCATCCCGCCCTTCACCCACCCTATGCGGAGTGAGATGAATCACGGGTTACGTGGTAAGCAAATCCCGGATCAAGAATGAGTCACACAATCAGTGTACGCCCGGTTTTTCTAAAACCGCAGCGAAAGACAGCTCAGCCCGCCGTCCATTTTCTCAAATTCCGACATATTGAGCGATATGACCGGCAAACCCAGGTTTTCCACAAGGTTTCCCACCTGTGGGAAACCTTCTGCCAGCAGCACGGTTTCATTCACGCGGATGCAATTGGCCGCATAGGTCTCTTCCGGGGGCACAATGTGGCGGTGATACCCTTCAAAAGCCGGGTGATCCGCGAGGGCTTCGATCAACAGCAGATGGCCGTCACCCAGGCTGGCAATCCCGCTTTTTAGATGCAAAATGCCCGGCACATTGCGCACATCGACATAACTGGCAGTGTATCCTTCTTTAACCAGGAGCTCGCCCAGCTGCCGCGCGCCTTCTTCGTTGGTGCGCGCAGAGATGCCGATAAAAAAATGTCCATCCGCATCACAGATATCACCGCCGTCCAGCGTGCCCGGCGTGGTAATGGCATGGATGCGATGGTAGAAACTCGCCAGGGTTGGGCGGATGGAAGCCACCTCTCCTTCACGGCTTGAGGCGCCCGGGTGGGTCAGGATGGCGCATCGTTCAGTCAGGATGGCAGTATCCTCTACAAAGGTGGAGTCCGGATACTCCGGTTCCGGCGGAAGCCTGGTCACATCCAGCCCGCAGCGTTTCAGCGCATAACAATACGCCTCATGCTGCCGCACTGCCAGTGAATGGTCCGGTACGCCCAGTTGGGCGGTGGTCAATCCTAAGGCAAAGGTTTCTGCAGGGGGTCTGACAATGCATCGTGTGAACATGGCTCTCCTGTGAATGATATGCAGATTTGTGAGTCATAATTATACGGTAGGAGCAGTTATTTCTTGTGGTTGACTTTGATCCGCCCCAGGTGCATATCGAGTGAATGGCAATTATGGTATAGTTACGGAAATTCGGCAGCGTTGCAGAACCAATCCCCCCGGCAGACGGCTGCCTCACAAAACCCCGATTTTGGAGGATGAATGTATTTTGCGATTGAAGGTGTGATTGGCGTTGGGAAAACCACCCTGGCGCGCATGCTGCAGCCGTCTTTTCATTCCAGCCTGCTGCTGGAAGTCTTTGAAGAAAATCCGTTTCTGGGAGATTTTTATTCTGATCGCGCCCGGTATGCCTTTCAAACGCAGATATTCTTTCTGCTCAGCCGCTACCAGCAGCAGCGCCACGGCGTTTCCAAATTGCTCAAAGAAAATGACGTACTGATCAGCGATTATACGTTTGACAAAGACGCCCTGTTTGCCCGCATCAACCTGAATGGCGATGAACTGGAGATGTATTACCGGGTTCAGGAAGCCCTGGCCGAGAAAACCGTTCAGCCAAATCTGACCGTGTATTTACGCGCCGATACGGATGTGCTGATGCAGCGCATCGCTTTGCGCGACCGGGCCATCGAACGAACCATGGAACGTGATTACATCGATTCGCTGAATCAGGCCTATGATACCTACTTCTTAACCGAAAAACATCCATCGCCCACGCTGGTGATTGATACCAACAGCCGTGATTTTGTCCGAAACGAAGCCGATCTGTTGTGGATCGAAACCCGCATCCGGCAGGCGCTGCAAATGGCTCCCTTCCAGCCCGAGCTGCCGATCGAGGAGACCCCTTCATAGTACAATACCTGTGTCAGTGTGCTGCAGTCAGCACATTGACACGGCGAATTTATGTCCAGATTTTTCAAAAGATGGGGAAACAATGCGAATAACCCGTGAATCGCTGCTGCAGGCCGCCCGATCGGCGGCTGACCAACAATTGAGAAAGAACCGCCGCATGGTGTGCATTTACCTGACCGGGTCTCTTCTCACCGATGAACCTCTTTTGGGGCACACCACCGATATCGACCTGTTTTTCATCCATGACAGCACGCCTGAATACCCGCGTGAGATCGTCAAACTGTCGGATGAGATTCATCTGGATATTGCCAATTTTTCCCAGAGCGATTTTCGTCAGCCGCGCGAGCAGCGCACCGATCCATGGCTGTCGCCATTTATCTGCAACAACCCCATCATTTTGCACGATACACAGCACTGGTTCGAGTTCACCCAAGCCAGTATCTGCGCCCAGTACGGCCGTCCCGAATACGCTTTGCAGCGCGCCCGTAACATGTGCAGTTCCTCGCGCCAGATCTGGTTTGATCTCAAACAGGGCGGTGAAGCGAGCCACCCCGGGCAGGTTTGCGCCTGTCTGAGTGGCCTTGAAAAAGCGGCCAATGCGGTGGCATCACTCAGCAGCCGGCCAATGACCGAACGCCGTTTTCTGACGCAGTACCCGTCCCGCGCCGAAGAAGTGGGCCGTCCGGAACTGGCAACTGAGTTCAATCAAATATTTGCTTCCGATGCACTTGCCAGCGGTATCCCGGCCGGTTGGGTCGAAAACTGGGAAGCTGCCTTCCGGGCCGCCGCAAAACTGCCCAATCCGCCGGTGAAACTGGATATCAACCGTCTGGCCTACTACCAGGGTGCTGTTCAAGCTTTTTCATCGCAGAACCCGGCTGCCGCGCTGTGGCCGGTTTTTCGCACCTGGTCGTTGGGGGCCTCGGTGCTTTCCGATTCCGTGCTGGTGCAGGAGCAATGGCAAACTGCCGCCGAAACACTGGGTTTTGGCAAGGACCGTATGGATGACAAGATTCACTCGCTGGATGAATACCTGGATCGGGTTGAAGAAACCATTGATGGGTGGGCTGTGGATATGGGGATAAACTCCTGACCGCTGCGTAAAAAGCTGTGGAAAACCCGCGTTTATGTGTGGAAAAAGCGGTTGAACTGTGGAGAAATAAAATAATTCAGCAAGACTCCGGCAAAATTACGCTAATTTAATCCCCCGTATTTAGGCTGATCTTCACAAATAACGTCAGGGATGCGATCCTCCCTTCAACTTCCCGATAACAAATAGAAAATGAAAAAGTTTTCCAGATTCTGTTCCAGACAATCCACAGGCAGACTCTGGAAAACTTTCTGTAAGAATACCGGTATATACAGGTAATTTTCGGGGATAACTCCCGGATATGGTGCTTTTTTACCGCTCGATCCAGTTTATCCACATATCCACAGACTCTACTAAGACTACGAATACATACTCTATAACTCTGTGTGGAAAGGTATTGCAAGGGTATTGCAATTGCCTGATTTATTCATTACAATCATTAATACATTGTATACAACCCGAATTGTCAAGATTTATGTCATGGGAGGCAAGGATGGATGTCATAAAAGTGAAAGCGAACTCCCGCACTGCAGCCGTGGCGGGCGCGATTGCCGGGGTAATACGTGAACATAAACATGCAGAGGTACAAGCAATTGGGGCCGGGGCCGTCAATCAGGCAATCAAGGCAATGGTACTTGCAACCGGATATCTTAAAGAAGAGGGTGTTTTCATTTCTGCAGTTCCGGAATTTGTCGATGTTGAAATCGATGGGAAAGTACGCACGGCGATCAAGCTGGTGATAGAACCAAAGTAAGTTTCTTTTTCCAGTGAACTATGAAGACGGGTCATCTAATAAATGACCCGTCTTTATTATTTCTTTGGTTATGTAAAATGAATATCGTACTCGCCTGGCAGCTATTTATACCGGCAAACCTGGCAGCTATAAAGCTTCGATCTCACCGGGTTCGAAGATCACTTCTTCCTTGCCGGAGAGGCGCTCCTGAATTTTTCGCAGGATCAGATCCAGGTGGCGAGGTTGGGCAACATAATCGAGGTTGTCAGCCGGGATGGTCAATTTGGGACACAAATTGAAGCTGTCAATCCATTCATCATACAGTTGATTGATCTGGCTCAAATAACCGGTGCTGATGGAGCGCTCATAGTCACGGCTGCGTTTGGCGATGCGCTTTTCCAGGGTGGGGGTGGTGGCCTTGAGATACACCACCAGATCGGGCGCAATCAAGGACCGGCTCAACGTCTGATACAGTGATGTGTATGTCTGGTAATCGCGTTCCTGGAAAAATCCCTGCAGATACAGATTTTTGGCAAATACCTCAGCATCTTCGTAAATGCTGCGGTCCTGGATGGTGGATGAGGGTGACTGCGCCAGATCGTAGTGGATGCGCAGCCGGTGAATCAGAAAGAAAATCTGCGAATGAAAGCTCCAACCGTGCATATCGGCATAGAAATCGGACAGATACGGGTTCTGAGAAACCGGTTCGTAGAATGGCTCCCAGCCCAATGCGTCGCTTAACAAACCTACCAGGGTGGATTTTCCCACACCAATGTTTCCTGCAACTGTGATGAACTTCTTCATCTTTCACCGCCTGATGTATGACCGTAATGATTAAACCAAACTACCCCTTCAAATTTTAACACTTGAAGGGGTTATTGGATGATTGATTTGCGACAGGTTATGCTTTGGAAATTGCTTCGACCGGGCAAACTTCTACACAGGCTGCATGGTCTTTGCAGATATCGGGGTTGATCCACATAGCGCCATCGACTTCTGAAATGGCCTGTTCAGGACATTCGGCTTCGCAAGCGCCGCACAAGATACATTCGTCACGGTTGACTTTGTAGGTCATCGTAAATCTCCTTTTGTTGTTTGATCCTTTTGGTAAGGATACGCTCCACCGTCCAAAAGAATATCACAATCAGAGTAAAGTTGTCAACTTTACACGAACATAAAATGTCACCTGTTTTATCTAAAAATGTCACTATCGCTGCTCAGGCGGGGTATTCTTTCAGACTATGTTTCCATCAAAATCAGTGTACAATCAGCAAAAATCAACGAGGGCAGCAACATGACAGAGTTGTGGCTGGTACGGCACGGAGAGACCATCTGGAACCAGGAAGGCCGGCTCCAGGGCAGCATTGATATCGAGTTGAACGAAAACGGGGTGGAACAAGCCCGCCAGCTCGCGCTGAAGTTGAAAGAGGTGAAATTTCAATCCATCTTTTCAAGTCCACTCAAAAGGGCATTAAAAACCGCCGAAATCATCGCCGCACAGACCAACCAGGTAGTGCGGATCGACGAACGCCTGGTAGAAGTGCGCATGGGTGAATGGGAGGGAATGCGCTCGATGGATATCCGCCAGCAGTTCCCCGATTTAGTGGCGCGCCGCGACGCTGACCCTGTGCATGTGCCTGTGCCCGGCGGTGAAAACGTGCTTCAACTGGCCGTACGCGTAAAGCAAGCTGTCGATGAGATCACCGCCCGGTATCCCGCCGGCCCGGTGCTGATTGTTTCGCACGGGCTGTCACTGGCTACTGTCATTTGCCTGGTGCGTGATATTTCCCTCAATGAAGTCTTCCGTCATATTCCTGAAAATGCCACTCCCACCATCGTGGAGTGGATCCCCGGGCAGGTTGTTCTGCCGTAGAGAACCGTCTGATGTGACATTCTCCACAAAACGAGGCGTTTTTCCACAACCCATTCCACAGGAGTGGCTACTGCCTGTGGATAACCCCACGAATTATGGCAAAAACTGTGGAAAACCACACATCGAATTGTGGAAATCCTCACAGAAATTGTGCAAAAGCCTGTGCAGAGAATCAAACCGCGGAGCAAATGTTTGCTCCGCGGTTTGTGTGTGAGCCGGAATATTCGGTAAATCAGCGGGTGTAGACAAAAACCGGCGCCATATTCCAGGTGAGGTGGTACACGGTGCCATCGCGCAGGGTGAATGTATCGCCGGTGGATTGGGTGGCGATGATGGCACATGGCGAAAAAGCCGGCATGGAGATATCGGCTGTTTCATTTTCCACATTCAAATGCTCCAGGCGAAATGGCTTTCCGGTATCCGCGTACAAACTCCAGAAGGGATACTCCCATTCCTGATCCGGCAGATACAGCCCGGTTTGATAGCAATCTTTTTCATCCACCAGATAGTTGACGCTTTCGATATACGGTACCACCAGGTTCTTGCGGGTGATCATCACCTCGCGGCGGGGCAGGTTGAAAATGTTGTAATCGGCCACCAGCGGTTTGTTGGGATTAAAGTAGAACACCGGTAGCACCATCACCACCAGAAACGCGGTGAGCGCCCACATCACCCATTTTTTGGAAATGTCCGCAAGCAATCCCACCCAGGCCGCGCTGATGACCAGTAGCGGCAAATGTAACCGAACGTTCCACGGCATCCAGCGCACCAGCAGGCAAAAGAGCAGAAAACCGGACAGGGCAAGCAGCCCATAATGGAGAAATACCCGGTTTTTCAAATCTTTACGGTGGAATGCCAGTACAACCAGTGCAATTACCGCCACTGCCAGATGCCAGCTGCTGCCCATGGTATCTTCATGGAACTCCGGCCGTGAAACGGAAAACTGATAACCGCTTAAGGTATATCGCGGATCATTGACATCCGTTTTCATCCAACCCAGAAAACCCTGTACGGCAGAGTTCACGGCCTGGTTGACCGGTTCTACCGTACCGGCATACAGCCCCATATTACGTATCACATTACTCGCGAACCCCTGCGGCAGAAAATTCTCGTTCTGATGACGCGATACTTCTTCTGAAGGCCCGAACGGGCTGCCAAACGGGCTGTAATTGCGGGCAAACAGGGGGATATTGATCGCCAGGGCAATCAGGCTGATTGCCAGCAGAGCGGGGAGAAATCTGGATTTTTGCCGGGCCAGCCCGCGCAGGATGAAGTACAGCATGAAAGGCAAACCAAAGAAATACGCTGAGGTTTTGGTCAGAGCCGCCAGCCCCAGACACAGACCCAACCCGACCGGCAGGATCTTCTCCGGAGAACGGATCACCTCCAGACCCAGAGTGATCACCCCAATCAACCAGAAAGCCACCGCGTAATCATTTTGTGTCGTCGACGCTTGAAGGATGCCCATTGGGATGGTGGACGTGAACAGGGCAGCGAAGATTTGCGCGGATGGACTGCCACCCAGTTGTTTGGTGATTAAGGAAATACCGATCACACATCCAAGCATGCTCAGCCACTGCGGGATCTGCGCCAGCCGGTCACTGCCGCTGAGAATTTGCAAATGGGCAATCTGATATTCGGCAAACGGTGGGTTGTATAACTGTCGTAAAACCGAGGTTGGGTAATGCGCAACGCTTTCATTCTGTACCCAGTGAGCCGCGCGGCTCATGTGATACACCATCGCGTCCCAGTTATTGGGCGCGGAAATGACCGCAATCACCAGGGTAATGATGGCGATGCCGGCAATACATGCTATCTGAACCCACTGCAGAACCGTCAACCGAAAAGACGGGAGACGAATCTTCTTCCAGCGGTAAAGCGCCATCACACCCAGCCCGCCGGATAAAAATCCCCAGGCAGCACCGAGTGTGCGGTAGTTGAACGCATGAAACAGGCTGGAGATCTCCGTGATAAGCACCAGCAAAAGCCCCCATAACGCGGATGACAGAATCAAAGTGAGTCTGACATCGAAATGCGGGTATCGTTTGCGCAGAATAGAGAATATGGCAGCAAGAGGAAGAAACATCAAGATGACGGTCATGATTAATCCAGCCGAAAGAGGTTTTGTATGGGTATTGTATCGTAATATCGGTGTGAGGTATCCACTATAGAGAGCTTTATTCTGATGATAGATCGAAGCGTTTCGCCATTGCTGTAAATCTTCGCTCCTCTGTCGTTCCGAGCAAGCGAACGGAAAACAGGCTGACCCATCTGTCAGGCAAGCGCCGCGAGGAATCGGCTAAGGACAAATGATACCGTTTCCAGATATGGAAACATGTAAAGATGAATTCTCAGCCGATCCCTCATCGCGGCGAAGACGCCTTATTCGGGATGACAACCAGGCAGAAGTGTGCGTGCTTATTCACGACCTTGCCCGCCTGTCGTTCCGAGCAAGCGTACCGATTAAAAGGCTGTCCCATCCATCAGGCAAGCGCCGCGAGGAATCGGCTATGGGTTGATTTCCGTTCGTTTCCAGATATGGAACCATGCAAGGATGAATTCTCAGCCGATCCCTCATCGCGGCGAAGACGCCTTATTCGGGATGACAACCAGGCAGAAGTGTGCGTGCTTATTCACGACCTTGTCCGCCTGTCGTTCCGAGCAAGCGAACGGAAAACAGGCTGACCCATCCGGCAGTCAAGCGCCGCGAGGAATCGGCTAAGGACAAATGATACCGTTTCCAGATATGGAAACATGCAAAGATGAATTCTCAGCCGATTCCTCATCGCGGCGAAGACGCCTTATTCGGGATGACAAAGGAGCACGGTGTGCCATGTCCCTGACGCTTTTCACATCAAAATCCTATAAAAAAACGGGATGTGCCCCACAAGGCACATCCCGTTTTAGTTGAATTACCTGAAAAAAGAGTCTTATCCGCGTCCGCGTTCGATCGGATCGAGGGCGTCGCGCAGACCGTCACCCATAAAGTTGAACGCAATCACCGTGATCGAAATCAGCAGACCGGGGATCACCCACATCCACCAGGCAAAATGCAGCCAGGTCTTGGCATCCTGTAGCATGGAGCCCCAGGAAGCAGCCGGTGGTGGAACTCCCAGCCCCAGGAAGCTCAGCGAGGATTCGAGCAGAATGGCGCTGGGGATACCCATGGTGGCATTCACAATCACGGGGGCGATGGCATTTGGGATCAAATGTTTGGTCACCATCCGAAGGCCGGGCACGCCCACCGCGCGGGCGGCCGTGATGAAATCGGTGGCTTTGAGCCGTAAAAACTCACTGCGCAACAGGCGCGATACGCCCATCCAGCCAAACACGCCGATCACCACCATCACGTTAAAGATACTTGGTTTGAACAGCGAATTGACGGAAATGATCAGGTAAAAAGTAGGCAACGATAAGAAGATATCCGCGATGCGCATGATCAGGTTATCGGTCCAGCCGCCAAAGAAGCCCGCCAGCGAACCCAAAACAACACCGATCAGCACCGAAATACCCACCGAGACAAAGCCCACTGACAGGGAGACTCTTGCGCCGCTGACGGCACGCGAGAAAAGATCCCGGCCCAAATCATCGGTTCCAAACCAGTGCTCGGCCGATGGGGGTTGAGGTCTCCCTTTGGCATATACCGGATCCAGTTTCACCGGGTCATAGGGCATGATTTGTTTCGCGAAAATGGCCACCAGGAAGAGAAAAATCAATACCACCAGGCTGACCATTGCCATTTTATGCCTTTTGAACATATACCACGTCATTCCCAACTGGGTTTTCGGGTATTTTGCTTTTGAGGCTTTTTCTTCAATTAAGGTGAGAGTTGTATCACTCATATTTGCCTGGCCTAATCGAACCGCGTGCGGGGGTCAACGATGGCATATAACACATCAGAAATCAGATTTCCGACGATCACGATCAGAGCCGAAAGCATGGTCACCATCATGACGACTGGATAGTCACGTGACATGATGGATGTGATGCCCAAACGGCCCATACCGGGCCAGCCAAAGATGCTCTCGGTGATGTAAGACCCATTCACCAGCCAGGGCAGCGAAAGGCCGATCAGGGTTACCACCGTTACGAGTGAATTCCGAAAGGCATGCCGCCAGATCACGGTGCTTTCACGAAGGCCTTTGGAACGCGCAGTGCGGACAAAATCCTGCTGAAGGTTTTCCAGCAGAGCCGCGCGCTGGTAGCGCATCCAGTAAGCCAGTTCAGAGAACCCCAGCGCCAGTACCGGCAGCACCAAATGTTTGGCCACATCCAGGGTATGCTCCATTCCGGTCAGGTTTCCGCTTACACTGGTCATACCCACACTGGGAAGCCAGCCCAGTGTATTGGAAAAGAGGTAAACCAGCAGCAGTGCAAACCAGAAACTGGGGAGTGAAATCCCCACGAAGGCAATAAAGGTTAAGAAATAGTCGATCAGGCTGTACCGCTTCACAGCGGACAGCACTCCAAGGGGTATGGCCAAAACGATGGCAAACAGAAGCGACACACCACTTAACAGGATGGTCTGCGGCAGTCGGCTTAATACCTCATTCGAGACGAGGTCCTTGGAGATCATCGAGTAGCCCCAATCTCCTTTGAGAACATCACGCATCCAAAAGAAATAGCGCACGTAAACCGGGCGATCCAGACCATAACGATGGCGGATTTCAGCCAATTCTTCCTGTGTGGGGGGGCGTCTGCGGGGGTTAATGTACTGGTTCACCGGATCACCCGGAGCCAGTGCGGCGATCATAAAAGAAAGCAGAGAGATGAATACCAGCAGGGGTATCATCTGCAACAGTCTGCGAACGAGATATCTTGTCATTGTGTTCCCTTCAACAAATTGGAGAGAGGCGAAGCCTCTCTCCAATTTTGAGCCTGATGATGTTTATTGGTCAACCCAGACTTTTGCGAAGTCAACGAATTGAACCCACATGGTAGGATCAAGGTTGCCTTCTTCAAAGTGAACACGTTTGTTGATAGCGTACAGGTTATCGTAGTAGAAGATGTTGATGAAGGGCAGCTCATCCCAGATGATGTTGGCGGCCTGATCCAGGTATCCATCGCGAGTAGCAACATCGGAGGTGGTCTTAGCCTGAGCAAACAGACCGGTTACTTCGTCATTGACATACCCCATGATGGAGTCTTCAATGGTGGGGTTAGCCATCAGCCAGTTGTAAGAAACGCCGTTAGGGCCGGCTGAACCAATCATGGTCCAGAACACGTCAAAGTCGCGTTCCATGGCAGGAACACTGTAGTTCAAATCGCTGAACACATTGCTGTCGCGCTGGCGAAGCTGGGCATCGATACCAACAGCCTGCCAATAGCTTTGGGCCAGCAGTGAGGGCTGCATCTTGGAGGCAGAAGTCACCTCAATTTGCAGGGTGAATTTGGTTCCGGCTTCCACACCTTCCACATTCTCGGCAACCAGGAAACCATCCGGTCCGGGTACCCAACCCACCTCAGCCAGCAGTGCTTTGGCCTTCTCGGGGTCGTAGGTATATTCTTTTTCTAGCGGTTTGTAAGCGGTTACATAGGGTGACCAGGTGCTGTCAGCCACGCGGCCGTAGCCGAGCAGGATGGAATCGACGAAAGCCTGGCGGTCCAGAGCATACAGCATGGCCTGGCGGGTGCGGGCATCATGCAGGTGCGGTTTGAGGGTGTTGATACGGAAGTGATACACACCATCGCCGGGTTCCTGGTAGATGTTCACATTGGTTGCGTCGGCAAGCTGCTCCACTTCGGCGGGATCCAGGGTGATGTAATCCACTTCGCCGGTCTTGACAGCGGTCAGCAGGGCAGCGCGATCGGGCACGATGCGGTAGATGATCTGATCCAGATACGGTTCGCCGTTCCAGTAATCTTTGTATTTATCCATGATCACAGCTTCGCCACGGCGGTATTCGGTGATGCGGAACGGGCCGGTGCCGAGCAGTTCGTTATCGGTATTGAAAGCCGATTTATCCATGTCGGCGAGGGCAATGTCGTTATCCACAAAGTAGTGCTTGGGGATGACAGGCACGCAGATATCGGCCAGCAGGTTGGGTACCGGCTCGGGGGTGGTGATGGTAATGGTGTAATCATCCACCTTCTCAAACTTGTAGGGGATGTCGTTGAGTGAGAAGCGGTACTGAACCCAGTCAACGTCTATGGTATCGGGGCTCTGGATGGCTTCAGCCCAGTAAATAACATCGTCGGCGGTGAAAGGAACGCCATCCTGCCAGGTTACACCCTGGCGCAGATGGAGCGTCCACACCAGGCCGTCTTCACTGGTTTCCCAGGACTCAGCCAGTACGGGGCGTACTTCGGTACCGAAGTTCTCGCCGCCGGTGGTGAGGGGCTGGTTGGAGGTGGCATAAATCCAGATTTCGTACCAACTGTCATGCTGGATGGGGTTGAAACCCGGAGGTTCGGTTTCGATACCGAAGGTGAGGGTACCTCCGTATTGCGGTTCTCCGCCTTCCGGAACGGCTTCAGCAGCCGGGGCAGCCTGGGTGGCAATTTCCGGAGCTTCAGTTTCGGCGGCAGTTGCTTCAACGGCAACTTCTTCGACGGGCGCTTCTGTGGCCGGGGCTTCTTCAGCGGCTGGTGCACAGGATACCAGCAATGCAAAAGCCATCATCATGCAGATTAACAATTTTAAGGTTTTCACAATTTTCTCCTTTGGGATAAGTGATCTTGGAAATTACAAAGGTAAGGTGATACTTCGTATGCTTTGCCGGCACCTCCTTATTCTGGCAGGCTTTCCTGGGGCTATATTGGAAAGAACAATGTGCAATTGAAGATCTTATGTAATTTGTAGAAAAGGGTATCGAAACTACTCAGGGAGAAAACTACACCGATAAAACCAGGCTGTGTAAAAATTACTTAATTTCAGGTAGGGCCCGGACAAGATATAGTATATTACTGTTTTTGGATACAGGCAATGGTTTGTAAATAATCAGATAAATGTTGTCTAGTCATTTAGACAACAGTCTAAATTGTATGACCTGCAAATATGATAACATAGGTTGATCAAAAGGAAACAGCTCACACTTATCTGAAAGGATCCAGCATGGCCGCTCAATGGAAATATCGGTATCAAATGTACAAACACCTGCAGGCCAACATGCAGGCGCTCTTTACTGAAGCCCGCCAAACCGGAGCAAAATTGGGCATCACACCCGATATGCATGGAAAATTGGGACTGACCGGGGCCATCTCCGCCTGTCACGGTTCGCTGCGGCGCGAGGTAGCAAAAGCGATTGACGACGCAGCCTATACACCGGTTTCCAGCGCCGCACTGGATGAAGGCATCCGCGAGGTGGTCAAAGATGTATACGGGGATGATTATGACGCTGCACTGGTGAGCACCTGCGAAGCCGGTCTGATGATCAGCTTTGATGTGCTGTGCATGCCGCCTCAAATGGGACGCGGCGATACCTACCGCGGACGCTATATCGCTTTTTATGAGCGTTTCATGCATCATCCGGGCGCATATGGCCGCCCCTATCCGCCCAAATACAAAGAATATCTGGCGGAGCAGGGCGAAACATCGGGCGAGTACGGCATACAGGGCAAGCGCGCGCCCAACCTGGATACGCTGGTGGTGCGCATGGCCGGCGCCGATTACTCCGCGCACGGTATCAAGTATCACCCTACTCCCAAACTGAACCATGTAGACGGGCAGGAAACGGTGCAACGGGTGGAAGAAACGGCTGCGCTGCACGCCGGCTCGGTGGTGGGGCTGGCTTCATTGGGCTATGATACGCCGGGTTACGGATACGGCGATAAAGCCGCTGATGGTACGCCGGTCATCCAGAAGGGATTGGCGGAACTGGCTGCCAGGCTGGATATTCCGTACATCGTCGATAACGCCTGGGGTGCCCCGTTTATTGGGGCTGATATCCGCAAATTGGGTGCCGATGTGATGATATACAGCATGGATAAGGTGACCGGATCACCCACCTGCGGGTTGATGATCGGAAAAGAAGAACCCATGGTGCAGATCCGCCGGGCGGTGGGGATTCACGGCGCCCGCTATGGTTCGCTCTCGTCGCATGGCAAGGCTGCCTATGTGGGCATGGATCCGGGCAAGGAAGCCTTGTTGGGCTCGCTGACCGCTCTGCGAATTTTGCGGGACAATCCCACCCTGGCACAGGAAGCGCACAATCAGCTTTATGAGCTGGTTCTGGATGAATTCAAAAAACTGCCGGATGTGCTGCGGGAGGGTTGGAGCTTCTACAAATCACCCAATTCGTTGGCTGTGGAAATGGATTACAACGATACCTGGCGCGATGGGCGTTTTGGCATCCCCATCTTCACGGTGGAGGACATGTATGCCGGGACCAACCTGATTCAGTACGGCCTCTCGCAGATGGGTCTGATGCCGACCATCACGTTTGATGGCAATATCTGGGTCTCCAACGGTCTGGGCAACGTAGACGAAGATGGGAACCTGCTTGAGGGTCCCACCCGGCTTGCGTTGAGAGGGCTGTTCAGTATGGTTGAAATGGTGTCAAAGTATGCTGGTTTACTGGGGTAATTTGATTTTCACGTAACGTGTCATTTCGAAGAGTCAGACAGCGCTCTTTGCTGTCTGACTCGGAGAAATCCGCCCGAGGCCTAATGGTTCCCAGTTCCAGATATGGAAACATTCAAACATCCACTCCTAGCCGATCCCTCACGGCGGCGCGGACGCCTGGTTCGGGATGACAAACAGGTAATGGCGCGTGCGGGTAGCCTGGCAATGAGGGCAACTTCTTTTGACTGTCATCCCGAGGAAGCGGTGTCTTCGCCGCGACGAGGGATCGACTAAGAAAGTATCGATCGCGTTTGCAGATCTGGAATCGTTAGCCCGCGCTTATGTTCGATCCCTCACGGAGGTGTGGACACCGGTTCGGGATGACAAAGTGGAGGGGGATTGGACTGCAAAAGTATCCCAATTTTCCCCAAATTGGACTGCCTGTTCAACCAATTCAAATTTGCCTGTTGACAAACCTTTTCATGTATGTATAATAGGCGAAATTAAACTTATGAACATCTACTCGATCGCAATTATTCTTGTCAGCATTTATTTTGCGCTTATCTGGACATACACACCGGATTGGGCTGGCTTGCGATACAGGAAAGTAGCAGTAGAGAAGTAAAGCAAAGGATCAAACAAAAGACAAACCCGCTCAATCGAAAGAGAGAGCGGGTTTTTTGTTTCAGGGATTAATACCAGATGACTACAGATCTGATTACGGCGCCATATATCTTTTCAAAGCAGGGAGGTGGTCTTATCGCACAATGAGGGGGTCTTGCCGGCATGAACCCCGGGTTCACTGAACCAATCACCCGGTTAATCGATTTGAGAAAACTATACGGAGGAGTTTGTATCATGTCTAAAAAATTGTTTTTGTTGATGTCCTTGCTGATGACGGCTGTGTTTTTGTTCACAGCATGTTCCGGTAAAGTTGAATCTCCTGCCCAGGAACCTGTACAGGAAGCTGCTGCTGAACAACAGGCAGCGACTGAAGCATCGGCTGAAAGCACCGACGCGACTACTGCGTCTGCCGATGCCGCCACTTCCGAACCCCAGGATCACCCCGCTGATGAGTGGGGTGATCTTGTTTTTGCACCCGGCACAGAAGTCAAGTTGGGTCTTTCATCCGCGTTGACAGCCGGATACGCCGCCTACGGGCAGGATATGCTTCACGGCGTTGAACTGGCAGTTGAGCAGTTTGGTGATCTGAAGGGCTGGAAAGTGGTTGTGGAAGCCGGCGATGATGGCTGCGAGGGTGCGCCGGGTGTGACGGTTGCCGAGAAATTTGCTACCGATACCACTTTGCTTGGTGTGGTTGGCCCCATGTGCTCCGGCACGGTGGTGGCGGCTGAAAAAGTGTACGGTGAGAATCATATTGTCATGATCACGCCGTCCTCCACGGCAGTCATCGTCACCGATATGGGCTATGAATCCGTATTCCGCACGGTGGCAAATGACGATCTTCAGGCTCAGGTTACGGTGGATTTTCTCACCCAGGATCTGGGACTGACCACGCTGGCGGTTGTGCATGACCAGAGCGTGTACGGTGAAGGCATCGGGCAGGCGGTAAAAGATAAATTTGAGGCTGCTGGTGGTACGGTGACGGCTTTTGAGGGCCTTACCCGCGGTGATGTGGACTTCAGCGGCGTGATCGGGGTGCTGACCGCGGATGATCCGCAGGCTATCTACTTTGGCGGCATGGATGCTGAAGGTGCGCTACTCGTCACCCAGTTACGCGCGGCCCAGTTTGAGGGCGTTTTCATGGGCCCTGATGGCATCAAATCGGTGCCCTCATACATCGAGGCATCCGGTGGTGCGGCGGAAGGCAGCTATTCCACCTTTGGGGCTGTGGGCGGCGCAACCGGTTACGAAGATTTTGAGGCGGCGTTTACCACCAAATACGGCGCGCCGGTAGCGTACGGCCCGGGGTCGTTTGACTCTGCCCGTATCCTGCTTCAGGCGGCAGCTGCAGTGGCTTATGTGGATGCTGACGGCAATCTGGTGATCGGCAAGAAAGCCCTGGCCGACCAGATCCGCAATGCACCGTTTGACGGCGTGACTGGACACCTTGAGTTCACCGAAACCGGTGACCTTGGAAAAGTTTCCATCACCATCTTCCAGGCTCAGAGCGGCGATTTTGTTCCCGTCAAGACTGTAGATTTCGGTGAATAAACTGAACAGATAAATTCTCTCGGGGGAAGCCCGATGCTCAGCCGGTGATTCTGCAACGCAAAACTGCAATGCAAAATTGCACGCAGAACCGCCCGGCTGAGATATCGGGCTGTTTCCAGAGATCGTCGTTTGGGTGCAGGTGGATGGAATAAGCAGTATACACAACATAAACATACACATTGCTGCTGACCCTCGAGCAGGGATCCAAACGGAAGGAGCCTGGAGGAAACGAGTTTACGTATGAATTGGGAAAATACGCTTGAACAATTGATCAACGGAATCACTGTGGGAAGCTTTTACGCGTTGATCGCACTGGGATACACCATGGTGTACGGTGTGCTGAAAATGATCAACTTTGCCCATGGTGAAATTTTGATGATGGGCGCCTATGCCGGTTTGTTTGCCATGAACCGGCTGGTCAACGCGGGCATATTTGAAAAATCGCCTGTTCTGGCGGTGGTGCTGGCCGCCGTTGCAGGCATGGCAGGTTCTGCGCTCACCGGCATCACGGTAGAGCGGCTGGCTTACCGACCGCTGCGTAAGGCCGGGCGACTGGCTCCGTTAATCAGCGCGATCGGCGCCTCGATGTTTTTGCAGGAATTTGTGCGACTACTGCCGGATATGGCCAAAGGGATTGCCGGCATTTCGGTGCGCGGAGCTGCGCTGATCCCGCTGGAGACACAGGCCAAACTGGCTGTCTTTTTTGATCAACTGGGCGGCGCGAAGGTGAAAGCCTACCCCAATGTTCTGGGTTCGGCCGGTTTCCAGTTTGGAGAGGTTTCGGTATCGCACAGCCGAATCATTGTGCTGGCAGTCTCATTGCTGTGCATGTTGGGGCTGTATCTGCTGGTGCAGCAAACCAGACTGGGCAAGGCCATGCGCGCCGTTTCGGAAAACAGGGATACAGCTGCCCTGATGGGAATTGACGTCAACCAGGTGATCTCGCGTACCTTTCTGATCGGTTCGGCGCTGGCGGGGATTGCGGGTGTGATGATGGGTTTGTTTTATCTGCAAATCAAGCCCACCATGGGTTTTACACCGGGCATCAAAGCCTTTACCGCGGCTGTGATGGGCGGAATCGGGAATGTACCCGGGGCCATGCTGGGGGGATATGTGCTGGGGCTGGCCGAAGCGGTGGGCATGCAGGTGCTGCCCACGGTCTATAAGGATGTGGTGGCGTTCAGCCTGCTGGTGCTTACGTTGATCTTCAAACCGACCGGCATTTTGGGCAAAGCGGTTTCAGAAGGGAGAATGTGAGCCATGCAAAAGATATCAGACCTTATAGGACCAACCTGGCTAAAATTGCTGCATTCACCCGTCCGCTGGCTGATCTTTTTACTGGCCGGTGCTGCCGTTGTGAGCTTTCCGCTGCTCACCTTCCCGCAAAGCGCCTTTTGGGTGCGGGTGGTGGCTTATACCGGGTTGTATATTATCCTGGGGCTGGGGTTGAACGTGCAGGTAGGTTTCACCGGTCAGCTTGACCTGGGGTATGTGGCTTTTTACGCCATCGGCGCTTATACCTACGGGCTGTTGGCATCCCCGCAGTTCGACCTGCATCTGTCATTCTGGCTGATGCTGCCTGTGGCGGCCCTGACTGCCGGATTGGCCGGGGTATTGCTGTGCATCCCGGTGCTGCGGATGCGCGGCGATTATCTGGCGATCGTTACGCTGGGTTTTGGCGAGATTGTTCGAATCCTGCTCACCAACCTGAAGGGCCTTACCAATGGCTCGCAGGGGCTGGTGAATATTGATCCACCCGTGCTGTTTGGACATGAACTGGGTACCGGGGTTCACTTTTATTATCTGATCCTGATCCTTCTGGCGGGAACCATCATCCTGGTGAACCGGTTGAACAATTCACGCACCGGCCGGGCATGGACCGCGCTGCGCGACGATGAAGATGTGGCGCAAATGGCGGGAATCAACACCACCTCGGCCAAGCTGCTGTCATTTGGTCTGGGGGCGATGATCGCCGGGGTTGCCGGAGCGGTCTTTGCAGCCTGGCAAAGCTCCATCTTCCCGGATAACTTCAACCTGCTGGTATCGATCAATGTGCTGTGTCTGGTGATCATTGGGGGAGTGGGCAGCGTGCCGGGGGTGATTCTGGGTTCAGCCGCGCTGATCACCCTGCCAGATATTTTGCGAAAATTCGCCGATTACCGGTTGCTGATCTTTGGCCTGCTGTTGATCGTGATGATGATCGCCCGCCCCAACGGGTTTATTCCGGCGCGCAGACCAGCACTGGAGGGGCAGAACCGGCTGGATCGGCGCGGCAGTTCCGCCGGCAAAACAGAAAGGGCGGAACGATGAACGATCTGTTGAAATCAACCCGGGTGACCAAGCGGTTTGGCGGCCTGGTAGCGGTGAAAAATCTGGATGTTGATGTGAAAACGCACACTATCTCCAGCATCATCGGTCCCAACGGGGCCGGCAAGACCAGCTTTTTTAACTGCATCACGGGCTACTATGTCTTTGAGGAGGGCGATATCCGTCTGGAGGGGCGTTCCATCAAGGGCCTTACCCCGGACCGGATTGCGCATATGGGCATTACGCGCACCTATCAAAACATCCGCCTGTTCTCGTCCATGACGGCCATCGAAAATATTCTGGTGGGCGAACACCAGCAGATGCACACGCATGTTCTGGACAACATCCTTCGAACACCCAGATTCTGGAAGGAAGAGAAGGCCGCGCTGGAGGAAGCTCGTCGGCTGCTTTGCTTTGTGGGGCTGAAGGATGCAGGCGATCTGCCCGCCCACAACCTGCCATACGGAGCGCAGCGAAGATTGGAAATTGCGCGCGCCCTGGCGGGGAAACCCCGGCTGCTGATGCTGGATGAGCCAACCGCCGGGATGAACCCGCAGGAGACGCTGGAAATGACCCGCTTTATCCGCAGGTTGCGAGATGATCTGGGGATCACCATTCTGTTGATCGAGCATGATATGCGCCTGGTGATGGAGATCAGCGAGTGGATCACCGTACTGGATTACGGCGAGAAGATCGCCGAGGGCACGGCCGGGGAGATCCAGGCCAACCCGCGTGTTATCGAAGCCTATTTGGGCAGGGGTGCTACCGGATCGACACGGGAGGTGGCGCATGCCGCTGCTTGAAGTAGAAAATATCCATACATATTATGGAAACATCCAGGCGCTCAAGGGCATTTCACTTACCGTGGAGCAGGGTGAAATCGTTTCGCTGATCGGATCGAACGGTGCGGGCAAGACCACCACATTGCGCAGCATCAGCGGTTTGAACCGCGTACAAAAGGGGCTTATCCGCTTTGAAAGGGATGAGATTCAACACCTGCCCGCGCACAAAATCGCCTGCCGGCAGGTGACCATGGTGCCGGAGGGGCGCGGCGTATTTGCCCGACTGACCGTGCAGGAAAACCTGGAAATGGGCGCGTACACGCGCGCTACCACGCGCGCCGGCAGGGCAGAGATGGCAACCGATCTGGAGCAGCAATATGCGCTGTTTCCGCGCCTGAAGGATCGCCGCAAACAGACAGCCGGTACGCTCTCGGGCGGCGAGCAGCAGATGCTGGCCATGTCTCGCGCGCTCATGGCGCATCCGCGATTGCTGCTTCTGGATGAGCCGTCTATGGGTCTGGCGCCGATTCTGGTGGATGAAGTATTTGATCTCATTGTACGGATCAATCAGGAAAACGTGACCATTTTGCTGGTGGAACAGAACGCGCTTAAGGCCCTCTCGGTGGCCGGGCGCGGATACGTGATCCAGAGCGGCGAGATTGTGCTGCACGACAGTTCAGCCAACCTGCTGGCCAGTGAGATGATGCAAAAGGCCTACCTGGGAGGAAAATAACGACATATTAATGAGAGAATGACGATTGATCAAATCGCGGAACATCCATGCCTTTTATTCTGGCATCGTATTTCCGCGATTTCTTTTTATTTCGGCGGGTAATTTGAAAAGCGATCCGCCTCATCGCATCATAAAGTTTGATGTAAAATGGTTGCCATCAGCACCACAAAAGCACCACATTTTCTCAGAAAATTTCTGGATCATTTAATGATAACAAGAATAAAAGCTCACCTGCCTGTTTTACTTGCCATCTTCTTTATCATCATTGCGTCAGTTTTGTTTCTGTGGAGCACAAACCAGGGAATTGGTATTCGCGGAGATTCAACCATCTATTTGAGCACCGCGGTGAATCTCCTGAACGGAAACGGGTTTGTGTTCAACGGAGAACCGATGACGGCCTATGCCCCGTTATATCCCGCGGTACTGGCTTTCACCGGCCTGTTCCATCCGGATCTTCTTGCCGCAGCGCGCTGGCTCCATCTGATATTGTACGTCGTCAATCTTTTGCTGTTTGCATGTATTTTTTATATCCTCACAAATCGCAATTTGCTGGCTGGCGGGCTGGCTTCGATCATTTTTATCACCTCGAAAACAGTCATTTATGTACATACGATCACATGGTCTGAACCACTGTTTATCATGTTGATGTTTTCTGCCTGTCTTCTTTTGGCTCGCTATTTTGTCACTCAAAAATGGAAATTTTTGTTGTTTGGATCAATCCTTTGTGGGCTGGCAGTTCTCACGCGTTATGCAGGATTGGCGTTGATCCCCGCAGTTGCGCTGGGTATCCTGATATTATCAGCACAGCCGCTTAGAAAAAGATTCGTTGCACTGATGGCGTTTTGCTCCATTGCAATATTGCCAATGGCAGTATGGGCGATTCGGAATATGTTGATCACTCAAAATGGTCAACGGGCAGCACGTGCACTTATTTTCCATCCCCGGTCCATCACTACCCTGGGCAGGGAATTGACGAGCCTGTTTTATATGTTTATTTTTCCGGGAGATGGGTCCAAATACTGGATGGCGGCGGTCATCGTGCTGCTCACATTATGTCTGGTTGTCCTTCTGGGTATCCTGTGGAAGAATCGCATGTTTTATCTCGACAGTCATCGCTACGCAACATCCATACTCGGTCTGACGGTTCTTATGTTTGTCAGTTTTCTTGTTACGGTATTTGGATCGATCACTTTTGTTGATGCCGCAATTCCGATCACTGAAAGGATTTTTATCCCCGCAATGCTGCTGGTCATCATTTCTGCTTTTTCAGCCATATTCATGCTGTCCTGGCTGAAAAAAGGAGAATGGCTATATTGGGCGAGTATCGTCTTAATGGTATTGTTTTTTCATTTCAATATAGCGGATACACGCGCTTTTACTAAAATTATTCACCGTGAAGGGATAGGTTTTAACTCCATTCCGTGGAAGAATTCTGAAACAATCAGTTCTATGACAGAGTTGGATGCTGGACAGGTAATTTATTCAAACAGTGCTGACATCCTGATTGCATTGACCGGCCGTCCGGTGATCGTTCCTTTCCCGCTTAAATATACGCCGCGCTATGGATTGGAGAATTCACATTATCAGCAAGAAATGATGGATATGTGTGATAACGTTAAAAATGGTGATGCGATCATCGTCTATATGACGGATATTGAAAGGGCATATTTTACCGGGTATGAGGAATTGGTGAATACCTGTCAATTTCCCTCGCAGGTTGAATTCAGCGATGGGGTAATTTTTGGGAATATCACCGCGAATCAATGAAATGTCAACTTGCAGATCGCAGAAGTCCACGAGGTCATCATGCGCCTTCCTTCCGGATTTGTTCGTTTGAAGAAATACTGATCATTGCAGACCCCCATGAATAAAAATCTTCTGACTCGTTTGTTTCCGATTTTTCTGTGTATCAGTTTTTTCGTCTCTGTAACCGTTTTCCTGTGGGTGACCAAAAACAGTATCGGGATCGGTTATGATTCCTTCTCGTATATCAGTACTGCCGATAGGCTTTTGCGTGGCAGTTCTACCTTTTTAAACATGACGCCCCATTTTCCGCCGATGTATACATTAATGCTGGCGTTGACGGGCAGTTTTACCGGTGATGTGATCGCCTCTGCCCGCTGGCTGCACGCCTTTCTGTACGGGGCAAATGCCGTTTTGATCGGCGTCATCATTTATTACAGCACACGTAAAAACCTGCTGGCTTCAGCATTGGGGATTCTGGTATTCCTCACCTCCAGATCCGTGATTTCCATGCAGGTATACGCTCTTTCAGAATCGTTGTTCTTCTTCTTTTCGTTGCTGACCTGTTTGTTTTTTTCTGTTTACATCCAGTTATCCAAAACGCGATTTCTCGTTTTTGCGGCCCTCTTTGCAGGAATGGCGGTGTTGACCCGTTATGTGGGCGCCGCCCTGATCCCGCCGCTGGCGATTGGAATTCTGTGCCTGACCAGGCAGACGATCAGACAGAAGATCAAGGCGCTGATCACACTGGCAGTATTCTCTGTCACGCCTGTTGCGTTGTGGATTCTCCGCAACATCCTGTTTTTTGACTCAGCAACCAACAGAATGTTGGTGTACCATGCCCGGTCTGTCCGCCGGATTGCCAGCCAGGTCATTGAGTTGTTTTTTCCTTATATCTTTGGCGATATGAGTGCTTCGAAATATGTTCAGAGGTTTGCTATCGTTCTGCTGGCGCTTGTTGTGGTGTTGATCATTGTGTACCTGTTACGAAAACAAATACTCTCTTCACAGCCTGACCAATCCGGTATCGCTGTCTTCAGCATGTGGCTGCTTTTCTCAGTCACCTATCTGCTGATGCTTGTTCTTTCGATGAACTTTTTCGACGCAGCCACTCAGATGAATGATCGCATCCTTCTGCCGGTTTATATTCTGTTCATTCCATCCATTATTTCTCTTCTGTTCATCTTTTCATCTCATGTGAGCAAAATCCCAGTCTGGCCGCTGATTACGGTTGCCATACTGCTTTCTGTTTGGGCGGGATTTCCCTCCTGGATGAAAGAGATTCAAACCTTTCATACCGACGGGATTGGTTTTAACTCGGTGCTGTGGAATGAATCACCAACACTGAAGAAGTTAAAAGAGCTGCCGGCTGACACGCTGGTTTACTCGAATGGAAATAGTTTGATCACCCTCAAAACCGGTCTGTCAACGGAAACACTGCCCAAAATCTACCAGAGCACAACGGGAATTCAAAATCCTCGGTTCGAGATCCAACTGGATGCCATTTGCGAGGAGGTTCGGCTGGGCCAGGCGGTCATGGTTTATCTGGATCAAATCGGCAGAGAATACCTCCCAAAAGAATGGGTGATTTTTTCTCGCTGTAATTTGCCGGTGTTGCTGGATACGGAGGATGGGATCATTTGGGGTCTACCGCAGTGAGAAATAACAGAGGGGCATCGCCAGATGCCCCTCTGTTTGTAATAGAAATGGTTTTCAAATTATGTGCCCCGGATTATTTTGGATTTCATTTTGATGAAATCGCTCAAACACGCGGCAGATAGCCAGGCTGACCCACAACTTCATATCACGGTTTTTCTGAGTATCCCTTTCCGCCTGCGGACGGGCATAGTTCAGCTTCCACAATCCGGTTACCTCCTGGTGATCCACCAGCCACTTCAACGCCCGCTGAATATCCGGATCCTGGCCCCATTCTGGTCCGATCAGAGAGAGCGAATCCAGCGCGGCCACAAGGTTGTTCCACCAGAAGGGATACTCAAAACGCACCCAATAATCGGCGGATTGATAGGATGAATATACATCCGGCTGGAAAAACCTGGATTTCAGCAATCGAGCGGCGGTGAGAGCGCCAGAGCTGCTGCGATATACCGGATGAGCGGCAAAAGCACGCAGTACCATACCGGTCCAGTTGTGCGAGAATGGTTTGGAACGGTCCGGCTTAAGCGGTTGAGCCATTTCACTGGTCAAACGATACTGGGTAACCCGGTCCAGTTTATGAGTAATGAGAGGAACCGTCCAGCCCTGGTCGTCCTGGCGCATATCCAGCAGCCATGCCATGCCGCGCTCGACGCGCGGGTCATCGGCGTAACCGGCCCGGATCAGCAGGGCCAGGATGGCGCCGGTGTAGTACGTGGCGTACTGGTTGGCCAGAAAGCCGCGAAAATCCCCCGCCCGAGTCTGACAGGAAAAGAGGAATTCGGCGGCTCTTTCCGCCGCGGGGTGCTGCCGGGTGAAACCGTACTGATCCATAAGAAAGCGGAAGTGACGCCATGTCTCGATCAGGGCGTAGTTGATAGCCGGGTGTTTCGATTCCCCGGAACGAGGCCAGGATCCATTCGCAAGCTGTTTTTTGAGAATGCGCTGCGCCTCCGGGAGCTGCCACAGGTAATCGGGTGGGCCAACGTGGTGACCGCACAGGTCGCGGTTGACGAAGTAAATCAGAGCCTGGTTTTCAGACGCCAGCAGGGTCGCCAGGGGATCGAAATGCAGTTGCAGAAGTCCGTCAGTCACCATGTGGAACCTCCCCAGGTGATCGCTCACCTAAGTAATGGCGCGAACGTAACAGGAAAGGTGATAAAAAGCCAGATGCACGTCCTCTTTTGCCAGTTTTTGTGCATTATTACGGATGAAAGTTGGTAAGGCCTTGTTATTGAGCACCCAAATATCCTCTTTCCCGGTCATGTGTTCCACATACCAGCCAGGGAACACAACCACCCCGCGTACCGGAAACAGTTTTCCTGTGCTTTCGAGGAGCAGATCCTGGATCCATTTTGTGAGTGCTCTGCATTGCTTAATTGGATTCCGCTCCATTAAATAATTATTGACATACACTTCATCGTGATCCACTCGGACGCGTACATCTCCTTTGATGGGCTTGCGGTGGGTCTTCGTATCCACCACAAAGATGCCATGTTCAGAAATGATGACATGGTCCACATTGAAGTTCTTTCCCTTGATGTCATGCAGGATGCGCGCTCCATCTTCTCGAAGCTCATCGAGAAATTGGCCAACGATTTTTTCACCGTCCCTGGCGAGTTTGAGCTGATTGACTTGCTTCTTTATCTGGTAAAGCTTGTATCCGCAAAATGAAAATACAAGAAGGAAAATGACTGTACTTCCTACTGGATTTGGTGTTGTTTTTGTAAACCATTGCGCCCATTCCAGGATTGTCATACCCAAAAAACCGATAATAATGAAAAAATATATAAAAGCTTTTTCATCCCATAAATAATTAACTTCCTCATCCAATGATTGACCTGGATTGCGCAGAGGTGCTTCTTTGAGAGGAGATTTCTTCTCGGCTTTTTTCATATTCCACCATTTGATTCCCTGAATTGACTTAAACGTTGAATAACGTGTTTCTGTGCCTAGCGCCTGCTTCTCACGCGATAGTTTTTCAGACAACGAAATGAATGTAGATCACGATTAGAAAAATTTGATTAATACTATATATGAGAATAATCCTTCGGTCAAACGAAATTTCGGGGGTTGTTCCTTAATGAAAAAGAACCTGAAAAATAGGTTCTTTTATTGAAGATTGGGTAAATTATGAAAAGCTGAGATTTTCGGTGATTGTTTCAGCTTCTTTTATCCACTTCTTCACAGAGTTTATAGGAAGTTGATAAGGTATGCACCGGCTTTTCTGTTATCACATGTTAATCAGGCGAACTCGAAAAAGTTTTTCTCCGGTTATTGTACAATTTTGTTAGTGGATGCAAAATGAATATTCAAGTAAATTTAGGCGGCTTGAAAAAAAGCATAAGCGGGAAGTCTTTTCAATAAGGGCAGTATTTTATGATTGTATATAAGTCTCATGTGTTTTTAGAAAGAAAAATCTCGAACTTGTTATTTCCGATGCATTCTTCCGGTATTATTCCTGACGATGTGATAGCAATCATGCCATATCCAGATTTCGCCTTTCCCGATTCAGAAATTGACAAAGATGATTTATCAGATGAGCGATTATTTACGCCAATATTTTATTGGACACCACACTTCCCAATTCTAGAAATCAAAGATACCGAAATCCCTTTTATCGTGAATCTCCTAGAATCAATGTCTAGGCATTCGCTGACATTTGAAGATATTGTCTGTCGGAGTGAAAAATATGAAATTTTTAAAGCCTATCGTAGAGGTTTACGAGCACAAAGATTTCTTGTAAAAGAAAATTCAATAAACAAAGGAAGAATCGTTATTAGTTTACAAATAGAAATTTATCCAAGCGAATTATTGGATGCACTTCCCCCAGACACTATTTCGGACAGAAACCCTCAATATGCAGGTAATGGGGTGGCGGTCATTGAGTTTCTAAAAATTAATAGTGAGGTAATAGAAGCGACCTGCAAATATAATCATATGTTCTTTACTTATTTGTTGTCGGAAATGTTTTCCTCAATCAATAAACGTTGGCCAGTAATTTCCAAGGATAAGAATATTGTTATTGTAAACACTGAAGAAAGCCAACCTGAATCACAAAAAACACCAATGATATATGTTGCTTCTCAACCTGGCAGAGGGCGAGATGCGGCATATGATAAAGCTTATGCAAAAATTCTAAGTGGAATGGATATAAAGCAGGCTTATTCAGAATATCTAAGTGAACGTGGATTGAAGCACGAAAAATCCACTTGGGATAGTTTTAAACAAGCTATCAGACGCAGGACGAATCAACCAAAGCCACATAAAGATATGTAAAGATATGTAAATCTTTTTCGCCGCTATTGAACTTGCTACTATTACCGTGAGATTGATACTCACGGTTTTTTGTTTTTAGGAGAAAAGAATATGAACAAAAAATTGGTTATCGACTTGGAAGTGATAGAGCGAAATGCTCTATTGGCTATGGCGGTTTTGGAACATAGAAGCACCAATTCACAGGCAGCATTCATCATCCGGCGGGAATTAGAGCGCCTGGGGTATCTCGAACCCCAATCTCACGGTCGGCAGGATGCGGCGGAAGCCCCCGCATTCCTCACAGAGCCAAGCCGCTAATCGTTTATCAAACCGCCGGTGAATTAAGGCGGTAAATAAATCTCCACCCCGGATTGCGGCCGGGGCGGAGAACTGCAAAGGTTAAAACATATGCAAACCTATTCTAGCAAGAAATACAGAAAAAGCAACCAGGCTAAACCAGTTTTTTCGGAAACCGGCCGGGTCATCGGGAAAGTGGAACAGGGCACTTTCAAAAAGACCGTTCAGGGCAGCAAACATTTTCTTCACACGCCCCCTGCAATCGGTTTTGATGTGTACGCGCTTGAACAGGCGCAACAGGCCGGGGCAGTGATGGTCCAGGTTTACGACAAAGAAACCCGTATCACTTACCGGGCAAGCATGCAGCAGGTGTGGGAATTGGGTGTAAAACTCAACCGGGGCTATGGCAGGCAGATTGCGCTCCCGCTCTCCCTTTGGGAAAAATACCCCTCGGGACAACGATCACAAGAGTCTTTGTTCAAGTAAACTGGATTTCCAAAGAGAAATTCGAATGCAAATTCGAGGATCTTGAAAAAGGTCAGCTACTCATTAGCAGGAGTTCAGTACATAAAAAACACCCCCATGATTGAGAAATCTCAATTTGGGGGTTTTGCCAGGAAATGCACCTGTGACTCACCAGGGACTCGAACCCTGAACCGATTGATTAAGAGTCAATTGCTCTGCCAGTTGAGCTAGTGAGCCGTTACCGGAATTCAATTATACTCAAAAACACGAATGGGTCAACCTCACGAATTCACTATATGGAGGATTTAGTCTCAATATCGCCTTATTTTCTACAATTTTAATACATTCTCACATTTTTTAAAAGGCTAAAAAAATAATAAAAATCAATTTTTAATGTATGTCAATCGTTCACACTTTCTTTAACATTTGCATCAATGTAGTAACTTATTATTATACTCTTGACAAATATTATATTATGTGGTATAATCATCCTCGTTAAGTTGTAATTTATGCATTTTCCCCATATTCAATCAACTAAATAACTAATAAAATATTCGGAACCTTCCGATTTTTTTATTTAATTTTGTTTAATACCGAAAAGGAGGTGTTTTATATGAACACTGTAGGCAGACCATTTAACGAACAAGCATTAAGAAGAGCCGGCAAACGAATCATTTTCTTATTAAAAACTGAAGATGTAAAAATTCTAAACGATTTGACAAAAAGATTCGGGCTTACTACAAGTGAATTTTTACGGAGACTAATCAAATTATGTAACAGACAAAACAAAGAGGTATAGATAAGCTAAAAAGGAAAAAAAGAAAGATGAACAGTGAATTTGAAAAAGAAATAAGTATAAAAAAAATGGAGTTACTTGACCCCAAAACTATCGAAAAATTTGGTTCTCACCTGAAATACATTCTTTTGGAATGTAATGAGTGCGAAAGAACATGGGGAGTAAATGTTTACGACAATGAGGTAAGAACAGACCAAATTATTTGCCAAGCATGTGCAGTAAAGAAAATTACACAAGAAATGTAATCAAAAAAGAATATAGAGATAGGAGAAACAAAAAAATGACAGTAAAAACTTATTGGATAAAAACTTACACGGGATTATTGGATAACCCCAAATTCATGCAGTTACCAGATAATACAAAATGGCACTATATGGCTTTATACCTTATGGCTAAAAATGCTGATTCGGGTGGATGGTTAATAACTGAAGGAAACATTTTGACAATGGAAGATTTATCATATCATCTTCATGTTGATTTGGATTCTTTACAAAACTCTATAGATTTGCTTCAAAATATAAAATTCATGCATTATGAAAATAATGATATTTTAGCTATTACGGATTTTGAAGAACAACAGGGTAATGATACCAATTCTGATTATGCGGAAAGACAGAGAGAGCAAACTAAAAAACGTGTTGCTAAACATAGAGCAAAATTAGCAAATGTTCAATCGGAAGAGAAAGAAGAAGAGAAAGAGAAAGAGAAAGAAAAGAGTAAGAGATGTAACGTTACTGTAACGTTACATGATGAAAACCCTTCTTTTTCTTCTGATTCTTCTACCCCTACTGATGAAAAGAAACCATTTTATTCAAAAGGTGAACTTCACGTAATAGCAGATTTAGGTAAAACTTTCACTTTCAAAATCCCCGAAGATGATAAATGGAAAGATATCTTACGCTTTATTATTCGTCAACATAATCATAACAAAAAGTATCTCAGTCAATTGGTGGGGTGGTTCTTAGATGAAAATTTCGATATCAAATTTTTGACCCTAAAGAAGCTTCAAGAAATTTATGAAGATATCCCTGCTACTGAACCTTTTATAAAACCAAAAGTAAAAGTCCAAGAAAAAGATGAAACTTATATGCCAATGCCAGATTTTGTAAGAAAATCGAGGCTTCATAAAGATGTTTCCGAGTAACCAGCGATTGATATAAAGTCATACGCTTTATCTTCAACAAGAACTCAAAAACTAAGGGTTTCTATCAATATATGTAATTATCTCCAAATAGGGAGTAGAAGTGAAATGACTAGCTATTATGAGTTTATAAAAGGGGGTAAATAATCGAAGGAGTATAAAATCCCTTAGTGATTACTGATAGATGTTATGTATTTTTCACAATCTCGAACTATTGGTGGCTTTTTCCAAATATCTGATTTTATAATTTATACATATTATCTAAGTCTCAAAAAAAAGTAAAAACCTTCAAGTATTTATGTCACTTGAAGGTTTTTTATCACAGTTTCAATTCCTCATTTTCTCTCTCTATCTACATACAAGTTCGGTTAACCTTTTGTCTATTTTTTCTGCGAAAGGTTGAATCCCATATTTTAAAATCGACCCAGTATGAATCATCACAACAGCATTACACCTAAGAAAAACCGTATCTTCTATTTGCAAGATTAGTGAATCTCCAGAAAGATAATTATCATATGTTGCGTGAGCTGATTTTTCACCTACATTTGGAAAATTGTCAACCGTTTTATACTCGCTACTGAAAGGTTCAACCCTGAAAGGTTCAATAACTTCTTTTTCTTCGAGAATTGAATAAAATTCTTGTGCTTGTGAAACATCTTCATATATCAAGATTGTTATAAATCCATTGAGTTTATCATTTCTCACAATTTCTTGTTGAATACTATTTGCTCCCAAATCTGTGATACTCATGAAAAACTTAGGGGGAACATCTCTGATTTGCCCACCCGAATATCCAGCAGGTAAATCACCGGATTGAATTAATGCTGATTCTAAATTTATTTCTGATAATGGAATAAGTGTCGGTGTTTGAGAAGGGGTTGGAGTTGGAGTCGTCGTTGGCATTGCATCTTGTGTTTGTTCTATGGCTTTTTGTATTGCTTTTTGTGAAGGTGCACAACCAATTAGAAGAAATGGAATCATTAAGAATACAATAGCTGTTTTTTTCATTATGCCATCTAGTGTTCGAGTTTTATGTTATTTTGTGGTTTTTAGAAATAATCAAAAAGTGAATGGGGTCAATCTTCTTCATAAGAAACAATTTTGTAATCAGATTCGCCAACTTTTGAACGAACATTAAAAACAAATTTCTCATAAACCAATTGACCTAATCCATTTGTAATTGTTACGTCATATAAGAAACTATACTGGTGATATTCAATATCATAAGTAGCCCAAACTTCGTCTCCTACTCTTCTTGCATCTTCACCATATAACTCAAGCTCAGCATTAAGAAAATCCTCATACGTAGAGTAATTGCCTGTCTCATAATCTTGATACCATTCTCTATCAAATTCGATAGTATTAGTTTCGGTTACATCCTTTTCATCTATTTTGTTGAGATATTTATAGCTTATGACGTTTATGAATATTCCGTCTAAGTCATCGGAAAAAATGTCAACTGTGTCATAAGGGTTACCTTTACCAGTTTTAATTGCTGACAGATGGGCATCGACTACTCTTTTTGCTTTTTGTTCTCCTGTATTGAAGTAAATAAAACCAATGACAGCAAGAACTAATATAGTAAGTAACCCATATGTTAGTAGATTTTTTGATATCCCCATTGATTTACTCTCGGATAAATTGTCTTTCTGTTGTATCTCCTCTTTTATTTCAGGTAATTCACCGGTTTTTGGTAAATCTCGTCCGCAATATCTACAAACAATTGCTTCAGCTTTTATTGTTTCAGCACAATAGGGACATTTTTTATTTTGCTCTTCCATGTTTTCTGTCATGTTTTCCTCTATGTATTTACTATTTATTATTCGTTATTTTTTTATTGTTTGATAGTGAGATATATATTAATAACCTATTATGTTTGTGTAGTAGATGTTCTCATCAATTAACAATAAGAATTTTTATTCCCATCCAAAAATCCATGAAAGAACTCTGCCAATAATTGCAATTCCTAAAATAATCTTGAATAAAGGGTATAAAGATTCAATCTCTTTCTTATGGTGTTTGTAATAAGGCATTTTTCTTATTCAATATCAAAATGCTTGTCTAAATCAAAATTCTTGGCATTGAATTCAACCAATTTCTCCCAATCTATCAAACCGTCTTTTGTATATTCTCCTAGAAATTCCTCAGTGAGTAAATTGATTTTTTGAGCTTTAGATTCTAAGTAACCTTCATTATGTTCTTTTGCTCTATATCCGATAGGTTCAATAATCTTTTTGTATAATTCTTTATCTCCGCTAATAAAGTACCAAAAGTTTTGACCAACAATCTTAGTAGCACCTCTCACAAATCCTGTTCTTGTCTTTCCATAACAGATTCCCAAAACAGGTTCTATCTTGATATTTTTGTTATACTGCTTGACCCTTTTTACGGCTAGTTCAAAGTTTTCCTTTAATTTTGTTTGTTGGTCACCATTCCCCCAATTTGTCCCTGATTTTATTGAAACAACATAATGAACACCATTATTTATAAACTCTAAATCCATCCCCTCCGCAGTACTCTTATGCGCACCACACGTTTTTTCAGCAATGAATATAGCTAGACTCTCTAGAAATACCCCGAATAGCTCTTCCTCACTACTGGAAAGGCACGCATCTAAAGCTCCTACAATTACATCATTTGCGGTTGTAACATTTTTTGCTTTTAGAAGATATGGGTTTTTACCTAGTAATTTCTTAAGCGATATTTCTTCAAGGGAGTTTATTCTATCCTGATGGAAAGTATCTATATGATTATTTACCCATTCTTCAAGTTCATCAAAATCAAGTGGATTCATGGTTTTTCCTTATCAATGAGTCTGCTTAGTCTATCTATGGCAACATTTACATATTCCAAATTGGAATCAATGCCCACATAATTCCTACCCTCTTCAACACAAGCAACCGCAGTAGTACCGGAACCAATAAAGGGGTCAAGAACTAAATCATTGGGTTCTGTAAATAGCTTTATGAACCATCTAGGTAAATCAACTGGAAAAGTAGCGGAATGATTTCTATTGTAACATTCGGTTGCCATATGAAGAACATTGGTAGGATAAACCATATCCCTACCAATCCAATTTGAGATATTCTTACCAAATCCACTTCCAACCCTAGAATCATCTCTTCTCATATCTGTTTCGGAAAGATTCTTTAGTCTTGTTTTCGCCCAATCCCCTACTGGTACTTTTACTTCATCTTGAAACATTTTGAATTTCTTTGTTTTATTGAATTGTAAAAGTCTTTCCCAATTATCTCTAAAACGATTTGACCATTTTCCGGGGTAACTGTTTTTCTTATGCCACATATATTCTTCAGTCCATAACCACCCATTTTTTTTCATCTCAAGTATTAATTCAAGAACGTATGTGTGTCTTTCCCCATTTACAACTTTCTCTTTTATATTCAAGATGAATGTACCAGTGGGTTTTAGAACTCTTTGGAACTCATTTGCTCTTGGCATAAACCATTGAACATATTCTTCAGGTTTGATACCACCATAAGTATGATTTCTTTGATTTGCATATGGGGGTGAGGTTACAATCAAATCAATTGAGTCATTTGGAATGTTTTTTAGAACATCAAGACAATCACCGAAAAGTATTTGATTGATATAGTCCATATTTTTCCTCTGCTAAAACTATATTGGTAAAAACAAAAACAGTCAAGAAAAGCTCTTTATAAAATACACAAGTGAATTATTCATCCATCCTTTTACTTCAAATATTCCAATTTTTTGAAAATTATTGGAATTCTTTTATCAAAATCTCCAATTTTTTCAAAAAAAACAGTGTGAGGGTGATTCAGCTAGCATATTAGCAAATATTTACTCTAAAAAATCGAATCGTGTAAAATGTTCGATATTTTTACTATCGTCTGTAAAACTAATTACTATCGTTGATAATTGAATTTATCTCCAATAGTTTTCATCAATCATTCTAATGGATTCCCTCTAGCGTGTGCGATTCGTAAATCATCAGTATTGATATTCAGGTATCGTTTGGTGACTTCTACAGAAGAATGACCTAACAACATACTGATAGATAGTATGTCAACTCCCTTTCGATAACAAGCTAGAGCAAAACATCTTCTAAAATCATGTGCACCTTTTGGCTCTATGCCGGCTTTTTTACAATATTTAAGAATAGCATATCTTAATCCTGAAATGGTTAATCTATCTCCATCGTCATTAACCCATATTGCTTCTACATTGAGGGGATGAATCTGTAAATATTTTCGTAATGCTTTTCTTGCTTCTTTCCCAATAAAAGTTGTTCTGTATTTATCACCTTTACCATGCCAAATAGTTACTTCTCCTGTAACCAGATTAATATCTGAAACATTCAAATCAAGGAATTCAGTAGCTCTACATCCAGAGCTAACAAGACAGTGGAAGAGAGCATAATCCCTAATATTGTGTACACCATCAATTGAAGATAGAAATTTCTTTACATCCTCAATTGATATTCCTGCTAATGGTTTGATTGTATTTCTTTGAATTTTTACTTTCTTTATCGGATTCTTGTAATTTGGTGGTTCAAACTCATCCTCATAGAAATTCAACATCGCTTTTATTGCTCTATAACTTGCATGAACTCCCCCTTTATTCCTATGACTCCCAATGTCAGTTAAGTAATTTCTGATATGGTTAGGGGATAAATCCTCCATGACAAATAGATTCCTCTCATTTAGCCATTTGAGGAAATATCTCAATTCACATGAATAATATTTGATGGTTTTTGGAGAAAGGTTTTTGGATGTTCTTTCTATCAAAAAAGCTTGAATAATGGCATCAACGGTGGTATCTAAAAAAGTCAATTGCTCTATTTGGATAGTATCCATAATAAAACACCCTATATGTGGAAAAATAAGGTGTGGATTAGATATTTAGACTAAATACGGGAGTTGTTTTTTATTTGAGTATTTTTAGATGATTAAGAGTCAATTGCTCTGCCAGTTGAGCTAGTGAGCCGTTACCGGAATTCAATTATACTCAAAAACACGAATGGGTCAATACATGCGTTCAGCAGTCACCACCAACTGACAATCTTGATCCGGAGACGGTAGGAGCTGATCACCGCGGATGGAATAACTGATTAGTTTTGACTCTCCGAATTCACGCAAATTGCGCGAGTCAATTCTCCGTATTCGCGTGAATTCGGAGGGTCAGGCCTATTCCTCCATCCAGTCACAGATCACCGGCCCGCCATGCGGATCAGGCGAAGGTTCTTCGCCTTCGGCGGGAGGCAGGCCATCCATCCCGGCCAGGTAGCCAAACTCGCTGTAAACCTGGGCATAGGCGGTATACGAGAGTTCTTCATCGCCCACCGCCACAGCATGGATATGGATGGGTGAACCCGGGTACAACTCATCCGGCCGGCGCAGCCAGGCGGCAAACCCGGCCAAACGCAGCGCCCGGATGAGCGGCTCGATCTCCTTCTCCAGCACGGTCCATGTGCTGGTGTCGATCACCGACAGATCCACCGCGCCGCCCCCACTGTGTGTGCCAAAACTGGCCTCTACTTCATTGGTGTAGCTGCCCTGTGTGATGGCGTTCAGCAGGTCGATTGGGCCTTCATACAGGCTATCAGCATACTGGAGCATGGTATAGGTACGCATGTTGAGGGTGGCATAGGGCAGATCTACACGGGTGTAATCCTCCGCTGGTTTTTCACAGCCAGGCGAAGGGGTGTTTGTGGGTGTGGGGGTTGATGTCATGGTGCTGGACGGGGTGATCACGGGTGTGGAGGTTGCTAAAGGCCGTGCGGGGGTGACGGTTGTGGACGGCAAAACCGTCTCTGCCGCAGAAACGGTTGAGGGCATGCTGCAACCCGCCGCGAATATCAGTGCGGTAAAGACAACAGAATAGAGATACCACGCGTTGACGAAACAGACCTTTTTCATCATTTTTCTCAGATGATTGCTCCGGTTGTGATTATAATAGCGGATAGAACGGATTGATTCACATTTGAGTTTGGTGAATTTTCCCTATTCATTGCGCACAACACCGCTGGGGGTGGATGGATCGATGAACACACAGCATCTGAGCAGTACGAAGCACTTTCATTTCAGGCAGATCTGCCCTGGCATTGTCGCGGCGCTGGCCCGCCCGAAAGGGCTGGGCGTCAGTAACTGCGGTATCGCCGATCTGGGTGACCGCGCAGTGGTGATCGATACATCGCTCTCTCCGCAGGCCGGCATGGATTTGCGTGATATGGCTCTTCAGCTTACCGGACGCGATGTGGATTGGGTGTTCCTGACCCATCACCATTTTGATCATGTGGGCGGAGGGCAGGCGTTCGGTTCCTCATCGAACTTTCTTTCTTCAACTGAAACCCAAACTTTGCTGATGCAGGGTGGGCAGGAGAGTCTGATGCAGAACCGCGATACGTTGCAGCATCAGTTGGAAAGCCGGCAGGCTAACCTGAAAGCCGAAAAGGATCCTGAAAAACGCCCCGAACTGATCCGTCTGGTGCAGACGGCCGAGGAGCGGCTGGCATCGACCGTTTCCACGCGGCTGCGACTACCCGATTTTGCCTCCCGGGGAAAGGTCAGCCTGCACGGGAGCAAACGACGGGTGGATTTTATCCCACTGCCCAGGGCTCACTGCCCGGGCAATGCGCTGGTGCACTTTCCACAGGAGAGGGTGATATTTGCCGGGGACCTGCTGTTTGCACGCCGGCATCCCTTTTTAAAGGACGGTGACCCGCAGGGCTGGCTGGCGGTACTGGATCAAATTGAGGCGCTTCAGCCTGAGATCATCGTTCCTGGGCACGGGGGGGTCAGTTCGCTGGAGGAGATCCGAATGCTGAGGGAGTATCTCCACTGGCTGCTGGATGCCGTTCAGCGATTTGTACAGTCTGGCAAACCGGCCTCTGAGTTGGGTGAAATCAAGCTGCCCGAACCGTTTATCTGGTGGGAGCCGAAGGATTTTCTGACCGGTTCGTTGAGTTTTCTGTATGATCGCTTTGCCGAAGCCGGGTACGTGCAAAGCCCCATGTTTGATCTGGGTTGAAGGGTTGGGGCAGGCTTAGGCTTCCAATTCTCCCCGCAGTCATCCTGAAACAGCGGTGTCTGCGCCGCTGTGAAGGATCGGCTAAGAGATGGTCTTCGCACCGATCCATATCTGGAAGCAAATACCCTGCGCCTTAATACCGGCGCACACTGTGCGCCGCTACATACACCCCAGCGCTGTTCTGTTAGATTATGGGTTAAAAACAGGCAGAACCTGTTTTTGTTTTGGTGGGCGGATATCATCCGCCCACCAAAACTCAACCTGCTATTTCACCAGATAAAAGAAATGGATCAGGGTCTCGATGCCCCGGTACCAGGTGGGCAGATGCAACTTCTCGTTGGGGGCATGCTGATTGTCATCCGGCAGACCGAACCCGGAGAGAACCGAATCAAGTCCCAACGCCTGTTTCATGGCCGGCGCCACCGGGATGCTGCCGCCCTGACGCATATACAATGGGGCGTGCCCCCACACGGTTTCAAGCGCCTGCGAGAAGGCTTTGAGGGCCGGCAGATGCAGATCGGCGGCAAAGGCCTGTCCGCCGCCCAGATAATCAAGCTCCCAATGGATGGTAGCGGGGGCATGCTGCTCCAACCAGGCGCGCATCTGTTTGTGAACCTTTTCCGGATCCTGATGGGACACCAACCGGCAGGTGATTTTTGCCATGGCTTGGGCAGGGATGACGGTTTTGGTGCCGGTGCCGGTAAACCCGGAAAGGATGCCGTTGACCTCAAGGGTGGGGCGTGTGCCGGTTCTCTCAAGCGCCGAATAGTCTTTTTCACCCCACAACTGCGGCACACCAGAGGCAGTCTGATAGAAGGAATCACCAAACGGTGAGGCGTTTAACTGACGGCGTTCTTCCTCGTTGAGAATATCCACCGAGTCGTAATACCCCGGCAGGGTGATGTATCCGTTTTCATCATGCATTCCGGCCAGCAGTTCCGCCAGCGCCTGGGCGGGGTTGTGCACGGTTCCCCCGAACACGCCGGAGTGCAAGTCATGAGCAGGGCCGCTGACGCGCAGTTCAAAGGCGGCCAGACCGCGCAGATTGGTGGTAATGGCAGGGGTCTGCGGGTCGAGCATGCCTGAATCCAGGTTGATCACCACATCCGCTTTCAGCAGATCAACATGAGAGGATAAGAATTCATCCAGGCTGGGCGAACCAATCTCTTCCTCGCCTTCCAGAAAGAATTTCAGGTTGACCGGCAGGCGGTCCTTCAGCATGCATTCCACCGCGCTGAGGATGGCCAGCACCTGGCCCTTCATATCGGATGCGCCGCGGGCATACAGACAGTCGCCGCGTACCGACGGTTCAAACGGCGGTGTGTGCCACAGCTCATATGGATCGGCCGGTTGTACGTCATAATGGCCATACATTAACAGGGTAGGCGCTCCCGGGCCGGCCTGTAAATGCTCGGCGTATACCACCGGGTGCAGCCCGGTGGGCATCACCTGCGCGTTTGCAAAACCCAGGCAAGCCAACTGTCCGGCCAGCCATTCGGCGGCCTGCAGCATATCCGGCTTATGTTCGGGGTCGGTGGAGACGGACGGGATGCGCAGAAGTTCGATCAGGTTGTTCAGAAACGCATCCTGGTGGGAGTGAAAGAATTCCAGTGATTTGGTTCGATCATCGCTCATGGTATACCCCTTTAAGTGTGAAAATGAATGTTAATTCGAGTGTAGCACAAAAAGAGCCATCGGATCGATCAATCGGAACTGCCCGCCCACCCGCCAGGCGCAGTAGGAGGTCATTTCATCCAGGCTGGCGCTGGCATCGTAATGGGCCATCGAATTGAACAGAACGCCTGCCGGCCCGACGCGCATTTCCACGTGCAGGTGCGGGTTGAGCGCGTTCCCGCTCATACCCACCGTGCCCAGCGCCTGCCCGATTTGCACGGCATCGCCTATCGCCAACACGGGGGTCTGCTCCATATGTGCGTACAAAATGTAAAGAGATTCCCCATCCGTACTTTCGTAATCCGGGATACCCTGCGGGCAGGATAAGGCGATGGGAATGATGGGGGTATCCGGCATGGCGGGGATTTCCAGCGAGTTCACCCAATCGTCTGGCAGATCTGCTAGCGCGGTTTCAAGGATCACCGCGTTGCCATATGGGAAGCGATCCGGGATCAACCCGACAACGCGCCCATCCAGTACTGCCAACACCGTCCGCCCGGCTACAGCGATCTGCGTATCGGGCAGCAGGTCTGAGAGATCCACCCCGGCATGCGGATCATCCGAACCGGTCGGCGGGGGATTGAAGGGATTGGTGATCATGCCCACTAACTGGGCAATTTCAATCCCCTCCAGCGGAGAGTTGATCTGAAACGAGGCGGTAGGTTCGGGGGAGGGTTCGGTTGTGGGGATATCCGTCTCAACCGCCGATAGGGCTATCGTCGGTGTTAAAGTGGGCTCTGGCAGATCGGCCTGCGCGGTTGGAGAGCTGACCGCCGCCGATGGGGATGGCGGCGTCACATTTGGCATATTAGGAGTACAGGAAATCACGCCCCACAGCAGCAAGCCTGCCAGGGGAACAAATGCCCGGATGCTTTTCATGGAAGCTGGATGGCCCGCCGGTGAGACACTGACATCCACCCGCGTCAACGGCTAGCGGCGCTGAACCCACAGATACACGGCAATTCCCACACCGATGATGAGCATGATCCCGCCCATGATAGCCAGCATTGGCGAGCGGCGCCCTTCTCCTGATGGCGAGGTCTGCTCCGCGAGCAGCGCTCCGGCCGAACTGGTTTGTGCGCCAAAATCGATGATGCTGGATTCGCCGGCGGTGAGCTGGAGGGGATAGTTCATGCTGGTGGTGGCGTTGTAGCCTTCGGGCGCGCCCATGCTGATGTTGTAGCTGCCTTCCGGCAGGCTCTCAAAGCAGAACGGTTCAAACTCGTCCGTGGTCCCGGGATCGGCGTCGATGACGGTAGTACCGGTCAGCGAGATGATGCCTTCACGGTCGGTGAGGCTGATGGCGCCGCCCGGCATGGGGAATTCATCGCCGTCCAGCATCCCATTGCCGTTAATGTCATTGAACAGCACCACGCAGATATCACCGGTGCCGGGGGTGGGAGTGGCGGATGGAACGTATGCGGTGGGGGTTAATGAAGGCCCGTTGGTTGGGGTAGAAACTTCGACAATGCCCAGCAGCAGCGTCTGGCCTTTGGCGATGATGCAGTCGGCGGTGAGTTTGTTGAGCTCGATGATCTTGTTGGTATCGCCGTTGAGATAACGCAGGGCGATGCTCAGGCAGGTGTCATTGTCCTGAACCACATAAGTAATGCGTCCGTCGGCATCAGGCGTGGGTGATGCGATCTGCTGAGGGAACGGCGCGGCCGAAGCCTTCAGCGTAAAAGCCGGTACAGCCATCCATAAAATTGCCATGGAAAGCACAATGAATACAGGAAGAATGATTTGTTTTTTTACCATACGATTTCCGCATTATAACATGAACAGAAAATCGTTTTATTCTGTCAAGGGAGGGATTAGGACTATGATACTGTCAACGAATTGCCAACGCAAAGCGTTGGCGAAAACGAATAAACTAATGAGGACCGGGGGGATTATTTTCGCTTGATTGGAAAGCCGGTAACCTCTGTTATCCCGCGGCCGGCGTAGGGTGGGTGCAGGGGCCAGGCACGCATACCGTACGGGGATTCATCCGGCGGCCCCGTAACCCACCGAGAGGGACGCCTGGTTGGCCACTGAAAATGCTGATTTTACACCCCACCCCTTTATCCCCGCCCCTGCCAAGGGCGAGGAAAGTATATATGCTAGCAAGACGGGGTAAAACCAGGTTACGCAAACGAATTAATCTTTGAAAATTTTCCCCGCCGATGAAAAAATAATACCGGCATAGGGTGGGTGAAGGGGCCAGGCACGCACACCGTGCGGAGATTCATCTGGCGGCCCCGTAACCCACCGAGAGGGATGCCTGGTTGGCAACTCAAAATGCCGGGAATCGCCTTTATAACAATTTGCTTATCGGTGGGTTCCAGGCGGATGAACGATCATTACCAACAGAGATCATTCCGCCCTCCACCCACCCTATGCGAGTGGACAATACTTAACTCATTCGCGGGTGGACAGCTCATCCATACGCTGCTGCGCAAACTTGAGCGTCTCACCGGCGGCCTGCAGATTGGCGGTATTGGCCTGCCCGAACATCTTGGCCATTTCCTCAATCCGGGCCGGTGTATCCAGTTTCGACACGCGTGTATACGTTCGGCCCTCATCATATTCCTTAAATACGCAGTAATGCTGCGTGCCAAATGCCGCCAACTGCGGCAGGTGAGTCACGCACAGCACCTGGTGCTGGCGCGAGAGCAGCCACAGCTTCTCGCCCACCACGGTGCCCACCCGCCCGCCAATGCCCTGATCGATCTCGTCAAAGATCAGGGTGGGGATGTAATCGGCCTGTGCCAACACATTCTTCAGCGCCAGCATCAGGCGCGAGGTCTCGCCGCCCGAGGCCGTTTTGACCAGCGGCTTGAAGCCCTCGCCTGGGTTGGGGGCGATCAGGAACGCCACCCGGTCCACACCGTTAGCGTCAAAATGCACTCGTTTGCCGTCAAACGGCAGACCGTTTTCATCGGGGACGCACTGCATGTTCACCGTGAAGCGCGCATCCACCAGGTTGAGGTCTTTCAGCTCGCGCTCCACCGCCTCCGACATGATTTTGGCGGCCTTGTGACGTTTTTTGGAGAGTGCCAGGGCGCGCGCGGTCAGGTCTTCCAACAGCACGGCCTCTTCCTTTTCGATTTCCAGGATGCGTTCATCAGCGTGGGTCAGTGTCTCCAGCCGTTCTTCGGCGTTGGCCGCGAACAGAAGCACATCTTCAATGGTCACACCGTATTTGCGTTTGAGGTTGTTCAGCACGCTCAGGCGTTCTTCCACCTGGGTGAGGCGACGCGGGTTGTATTCCACCTTCTCCAGATAATCCTGCAGTTGCAGCGAGGCGTCGTTCAGGTTCTCCAACGAGGTGTTGATTTGTTCGGCCAGTTCAGCCTGGCTGGCATCTAGCCGGGTGAGCTGATTGATCAGACGCACCACCTCGCCCAGCAGCTCCAGCACCGAGGGCGCGTCAGGACCGCCACCTTCCAAAATGACCGCCATCTGCTGGGTGAGCGAGGCCAGGTTTTCAGCGTTGGCCAGCCGGTCGCGCTCGTGGCGCAGGTCTTCATCCTCACCCGGAAACAGCCGGGCGTTGTTGATCTCGGTGATCTGATAGGTCAAAAA
>CAZHMZ010000003.1:0-64044 GCA_964532655.1 uncultured Anaerolineaceae bacterium | reverse complement strand
GATATGGGAAAAGTATGCTCAAAGCACACTTGATATGTTAGCAGGGATGTCTGAAGCCCTTCATCTACAGTGGGATGAGTATCTCACATACACCATTGCATCATACCTTACCAGCAGCCTCAATAATGCGAGGGGGGTGGAAGGATGTTCGACATGGGGTGTCAATGGGCAGATCAGCCGTGATGGCGAACCCATGCTCGTCAAAAACCGGGATTATCATCCTGATCATCAGCCCCTGCAATGCCTGGCTCGAATCCATCCGGATCATGGCAACTCGTTCATGTGCCTGACCAGTGCAGGAAGTCCGGGAGTGTTTAGTTCGGGAATAAACAATACTGGTTTGGCCGTTGTGGATACTTACATTTCATCCACTGATACCGGTCCCGGGATCGCTCGTTATTCTCTGATGATGGACATTTTACAAAATTTTTCCACTGTAAAGGAAGCAGTCACTTACCTTCCCAGCAGGCCGCATTTTGGAGATGGATCAGTTACGGTCGTTGATGCACAGGGAGATATGGCGGTCTTTGAGATTGCCCATTCAGTACAGGCTGTGCGACAATCATCACAGGGTTTTGTAGCGTGTACCAATCATTTCACTGCCCCGGAAACCAAAGAACTTTGGTTAGACAGGGAACCGGCACATTTACGGGGAAATACGCAAGGCCGCCTGAAAATGATAGAAGAGTCTCTCCTGTCTGCAAAAGGAAAAGTGGATATTCCCTGGAGCCAGAAATTTATGAGCACACATGGTGACCCACTCAGCGCGGTGTGCCGTCATGCTGAGATTGATGCGCAATCGGTCACAACCTCATGTGTGATCCTGCTGCCAGGGCAGGCCAGCTTGTACGTAGCCAATGGAATCCCCTGTCAGACACCTTTTGAATTTGTTCGTCTGGCGGATTGATTTGGCAAAAAATTCGAGACGAAGCTTATTGTGACATTATTGGATTATTTTTCCGTTCAAAACCACACAGAAAAAGCTTATACGGAATATCCAATTAGAATTTTCTAATGACATAACTGACCGGATTTTGTCCGCCACCGGCAAACTCCAACCAGTTTGATGGGGTTGTACCCACCTCTTTGAGACGGGTAAATCGAATGACATGACGGCCCGCTTCTTTGGACAATCGAGTCCCGGCAAAATTGCCGAGGAAAACGTGGTTCTTCGTATCCTCCATTCGTAAATAGATGATGACTTTGTCTACTTCCTCCGCCATTTCCGGGTCAATCACCCAGTTACCTGTATATCCATTACCCAGAGAATCAAATGAAAGTTGACGCCCATGAGTAAAGACCACAATAGCTTCCTGGTTCTCTGATAGAACATCTCTGGCATGCTGAAACGCCATCATCATCATTTCCTTTATATCACGCGAGTGGGATAATCACTGCATTTCCACGAAACTTAGGCAAGCTGAGTATAGTTCTTGATCAATTTACTTTGGGCCTTCCCCACTTCTTTGATAGTCCTCATGCCGGTGGAATCCTTGACGTATCGTCCGATCATTGAATTGACCGTTGAATAGTCACCGTCTGCAAACTCGTGATAACGCTTGAGATATACCGGATTTTTCTCGATGGCCAGGAAAACCAGGTCAATAATGTTTCCGGGCCATTTTCCCTTATAAGTGCTTAAGATTGAATCAACAACATCAGTAAACTCATCCACTTTTCCTCTCCTTTATATATGAAAATCGAAAACGACAGAGCATCGATACCTTCCATTTATTATGGTGGATGGCAGCACACCCCATGCTCCTGCAAACGGTTTGGAGTTGGATGTGCCGGTAAACCGGAAAGATTTATTATTTAGCCGATTTCCTGAAAAATCGGTTGATCAAAGGCGGATTTCCAGTTCCCCACAGCGCCCGATAGATTTCTTCCCAGGGGGCAATTTTTCGAATTGCGCCGGATTGTTGCATCATTGATGATCCCTTCTCATATGCTTCCTCCGCTGCCTTCACCAGTTCCTGTCGTAAGGGAATAGCACGGATCAAATAGATGAGCAATTGAGGGTTAACCACATGGTTATACGCGAATTTCGCATCGCGAGTAAATACTTTTCGACCATACCCGCCTGGAGTGTGATAACCCGCCAGCCAGCCCAGCCAGTGTTCTTTCTGGGTCCTGTACCAGACGGTTGAGTCAACTATTGTTTCATCTGCGGGTAGACGTTTGATGGCGTCTCTGAATTGTCTGATGCTGACTTGTTCTATTGACATGTATCACATACCTGACCTTTGTATTTTTCTGGCGGATCAGCTTGATGACCTGACCCTCGTGCTCAATTTCTACTGCTGAGTTGTTATGGTGTTTGGGCTTGCGCCGCCTGAGTTGATGTTCTTTCCAGATACATCAGGTAAGCCACCACCATCTTAACTGCAATATCTCTCGCTTCCCCGAGTTCGCTGTCGGTTGCATCGCGTAACTGGCCAACATGCTGACCGGTATGCCGGCCCTGACGAATCGATAAAGAATTGGCCAGCTTTCCAAGTCTATCCCACCTATCTCCTGATAACCCAAGTAAATCGCAGGCAGATATTTTGCCTGAGAATTTTTTGCACAGGGCATCCCGAATTTCATATAGATGGACAAGCTCAGTACCCGGGTTGGACAGGGCTTTTTGATGACTGGTCAGGAGTCTATCAGCTACAGGATCTTGCCGATATTTGACTGCAAGGGATGCCAGTTCCCTTTGTTGAGCTAATATTTCCTGCTTTGTATCCGCGATGATGCGACCATCTCGATCCATTATGCCCCTGAGTTTGCCCGTTGGAGTAAAGGAGCCCTCGAGAAGTATAGAAAAATTCTTATGGCCATCAGGGTAGATCGTTTCATTTCTGTTGTGTTGTAAGTGAAACTTTTTTCTGATAAATAATGATGATCCCTCAAAGAAGCTTTTCAGGTGACCTTCAATTTCTTTCTGAATTTCAGGAAGGTTTGAGCTTTCGTCGAGATTCATCATGACAGCCACATGACCGTTTTCGATGATAGGCTCGCAATCGGGCAGCAAAACGGTTTCCTTTTCTTCGAAAAAGTCCTGAGGGGTATATACCCATCTGAATATTACCTGGAGATTTTGGGTCATTTCATCACCATTTCGTAAATGAAGCAGCCGAATCCAATAAAGCTACATCCATCCTGTGGATCAGGCCTGGATCACTATTGAACTGTTCTTGGCATTCGTTGGATCTGATTGACATTATAGACTGAAAATTTATTTGACAGATCGAATTAATCACATTTTTGTAAATAAGCAGGGTACGTGAATTCTTGCCAGGTTCTCTTTTCGCGGCTGAACCTGTGAAAACAAACAGGTCAAATATCCAACTCGGAATATCATTTCATTGGGGCTTTTTCAGGAGCATATTCGAATTATTGAAAATATCGCGAATCCGCAACCTGTCAGGAAAATTGTCAGGAGGAGTTTTGTCATCCTAAACGCATGAATTTATCATGCTCGACCTACTTGAAGATTCGCGAAAATGCCATACAATATATCCTATATGATTATGTTATTTCTTTTTCTTCTGTTTCTTCTGAGTTCGACCTGTCTCACTGCAGATCCTGCAGTTCAATCTTTCCAAGGAAACGTCAATGAAACCATTTGCAACCAATTCAATGCCCATCGGGATTTTCGATTCAGGACTGGGTGGTTTGTCGGTTCTGGTAGAGGTTTACCGGCATATCCCCAATGAAGATGTCCTGTTTGTGGGTGATACCGAACGGCAGCCTTATGGCCCTCAGACGATCGAAGCCGTAAGGGAATATGTTCTTGAAATCTGTTCATATTTAATCGACAACCATGCAAAAGCGATCATTATCGCTTGTAATACGGCTAGTATTGCGGGTCTTGCAGCGGCGCAGAAAGCTTTTCCGGATACGCCGATTTTTGGTATGGTGGATGCAGGTGTAAAAGCAGCAGTTGAGTCAACAAAAAATCATCATATCGGTGTATGGGGAACAGAAATTACCATTAGCAGTAATGCGCATTGCGAATTATTACAGAAGATGGATCCGACTGCACAGGCTGTTGGGGTGGCGCCTTCAGAATTGCTTCGTCTGGCTGAAAAAGGAAAAATTGATAACATTCCGCATTTGACCAGACTTGCCCAGGAAGCCTGGCAACCGCTGGTTGAGTTGAACCCTGATTGCCTGATTCTCGGTTGTACTGACTTTCCCTGTGTACGAAATATCATCGACAGTGTTTTACCTGCCTCTGTTCAGGTAATTGATCCGGCTGAAGCGGTGGTGAAGGATTTGATACAAAACCTTAACGGGAAAGATCAATTAGAGTCGTGCAAAACGAAAAGAGGACATACTACCTTTTTAGTGACCGGGGAAGATATTGATAACTTCACCTCTTTCACGAAACGGTTTTTGAAAATGGACGATGTAGATGTTCAGCCGCTTTCTGTTCAAAATTTGGCGAACGCACGAAGGAAGATGTCATCCAGCAATAATTGAGAAGATTGTCTGTCGATTTGCATCACCCGACAGATTTTCGTATAGATATTAATGAAGAAAACTGAATAATATGGAAAGGGAAAAATGAAAAAAGAATCATTATTTTACAAACCGGGTGCACCTTATTCAAAAGCAGTTAAAGCGAATGGATTTTTATTTGTTTCCGGAAATGTGGCAGTCGATCCTGTAACCGGGGCAAAAGGCGAAGGCGGAATTAAAGAACAGACCAGACTGGTGCTCAATAATTTAAAGAAGCTGGTTGAAGACTCTGGTTCGTCCTTTGAAGATGTTGTCAAAGTCAATATCTATCTGACCAATATCAGCGATTTCAGCGGAATGAATGAAGTTTACAAAGAATTCTTCCCTGATAACGCTCCTTCCCGCACCACCGTGGGTGTTAAAGAGCTCTCAAACCCCGTTTTCATTGTAGAAATTGATTTGATGGCTGCACTGTAAATATTGGGCCGGGTTGAACCAGGCTTGATCTTCATACAACAATGGAGACTGCCGTCAGGATAACTTGAAGTGTTACATTGCCAGATCTCTGGCAGCAAAAGGAAGTAATTGTGTCTATCTCCAGTTTAAAAGAAATAACAGTAACAAATGGTTCTGTGCTTGAACATGAAACAGAAGCAATTTTCTGTTTTCGCAACCTCAATCAGGAAGGCCTTTCAACCATTGAAATGGATCTGGATGCCCTGGCATCCGGACAAATTTTTACTGCTTTGACGAAAAAAGATTTTCAGGGAAAACTGTTTGAAACTCAAATGTTTTATGCTGGAAAGGATGGGCATTCGACAAGGGTATTTCTGCTTGGCTGCGGTGCTTCCGAAAAAATGAGTCTGGAAACCATTCGCAAAATTGGTTCTACCGTTGCAGAGAAAATCAGTAATCTGAGAATCCAAAATGCTTCAGTCATGGTGCACACCCTCGACAATGGAGTTCTCAGTCGATCAGATATCGTGAAAGAATTCCTGATTGGTGTGGAATTGTTCCTTTATCAGTTTGCTGAATATAAATCTCATTTCGAGAAGAGAGCAGATCTCTCGCTGAATCTTGTAGTGGATGATTCTCTAGATTCACCTCATAACCAGAATGCCATCTCCATGGCCAGAAAATTTTCAGCGGGTGTATACCTGGCAAGGGATCTGGTGAATTACCCGGCTAATTGTGCTACCCCCGGATTTTTAGCATTACAGGCAACGCAGCTCGCTCAGGAATTGAATCTCAAGTGTCAGATTCTTGAGGAAGAGGATATGCGAAAATTGGGCATGGGTGGTGTGCTGGCAGTATCAGCGGGATCAACCGAACCGGCGAAATTTATCGTTTTGGAGCATAACAGCGATAAGCCTGATTTGGATACGATTGTTTTGATTGGTAAAGGCGTTACTTTTGACAGCGGTGGCATCTCCATCAAACCCGCCGATGGAATGGAACGGATGAAAACCGACATGTCTGGCGCTGCGGCTGTGATGGGTGCCATGAAATCGGCTGCACTCATGGATCTTCCGATTCATCTTGTAGTTCTCATCCCAACAACCGAAAATATGCCCGGCGGGAACTCATTCCGGCCTTCGGATGTCATCCGGCTGATGAATGGGAAAACCGTTGAAGTGATCAATACCGATTCTGAAGGCAGGCTGATCCTGGGGGATGCACTTTGTTATGCGGATCGATATCAGGCCAAAGCTGTGATTGATATTGCCACGCTAACCGGCGCACGCACGGTCGGTCTGGGGGATCATGCGATCGGTCTTTTCAGCAACAGTGACCAACTGGCCGGCAAGATTACCCGGGCTGGTGAAATTACCTATGAGCGAGCCTGGCGTATGCCGCTGTTTTCAGAATATCGCGATGCGCTGAACAGCCATATCGCGGATATGAAAAACACAGGCGGAAAAGCCGGCGGGGCTATTGTGGCCGCAAAATTCCTTGAAGAGTTCGTGAACGAATACGAATGGGCTCATCTTGATATTGCAGGTCTTGTATCTCTGGAGAAGGGATCTTTTTATCGCCAGGGATATGCGACAGGGATTGGTTCGCGTTTGTTGACCCAGTTTCTTGTTAACTGGGTGAATTAGTGTAACAGTTTCCGGCAGGAAAACCTTTCCTGCCGGAAACTCATATATCCTATTTCTTATGTTTTATGACTTTCGTTGGTATAATGCACATGTCATCCGGGGGGCTCATTTGATATTTTATAAAGTTGAAATTTACCGGCGCACCTAATCGCGCGCTGTTATTGGTTTGATCGAGTTTTTATGGAAAAACTTTGAACAGGATGTGTATGAAGTGAAAGAAAAACTGCCAGCAGGTGATATACCAAAAATTTTAGATATCCCGCTGCGCGAACGGGTTTACGATTCAATCAAGAATCTGATCCTCCAGAACAAATTGTTCCCGGGGCAGGTGATTGTGATCGACCGTTTGGCAGAGGTGTTGGGCGTCAGCCAGACCCCCATCCGGGAAGCCTTGGGGATGTTGGAGTTGGATGGACTGGTCAGTACCAGCCAGTATCGAAACCCGAGGGTTGTCAACATTGAAACCAAAGATGTAGAAGAGCTCTATGATATGCGCTTGCTTGTTGAACCCTGGGCGATTCAACATTCAATTGATCACATTTCCATCGAGCAAATCGAGGAAGTGGAAAAGAGCCTCCAAACTGCTTATTCCGAAGCTGCAAATAAAAATTTCGCTCCTCATCTGGAATCGGATATTCGTTTGCACAGGATGATTCTTTCGTCCACTGGGAATGCGTTTTTCTGGCAACTGGCCAGCCGAGTGCACGATCGTTCAATTCGCATTCGGTCACTCGTTGAGGTGACGGGAGATGCCCAGGAAATCTTGCGGATTATTGAGGAGCATTTCCAGATTGTTGCGGCCATGAAACAGCAGGATCATTCACTGGCCTCACAATATCTGAACAAACATCTGGTGGATGGGAAAGTCCGTACTTTGGCTGCACTGAAGCGCCTTCCAAAAGCAGAGGAATAGCAGGACCATCTTCCATTTTTCTGAACAATTAACGGCCTTTGATTGACCCTGATCCATCGCCATTCAAAACAGCCTGAGGACACATCTCCGGCTGTTTTTTATATCCGGGTTCACACTCACCGTACTCAAAATAATTGGTTGAGATTTGTGTAATTCTCTCGATCAAATTCTTAATTTAAATCGAAAAGCATTATCAAAAAGCTGATAATTTACACAATTCAGACCGGTAAACCAATAACAATCCCCCCTTATAAATTAGTCACAAAAGATGATGACAAATGTTATTTGACTCATCTGGCGGGAGCATCGATAATACAAATATCCTATAGGATATAAATGATACGATTTTGTATCCAGGAATTATCGATATATCAGCTTTTACGTGAGGAGTCTCAATGGAATTGCATTTAGCAGACAAGGTTGAAAGGCTCGAATTATCCGCAACCGATGAAGTGGACAATATCGTAAAACGAATGAAACAGGAAGGTGTAACAGACATCATCCCGTTTGGGGGTGGTGAACCTTGTTTTAACACGCCAGAGAATATTGTTCGGGCAGCCCAGCTTGCATTGGAACGAGGCAAGACGAAATATGAACCGACCAACGGAGATCCTGAGCTTCGAGATTTGATTGCGAAAAAGTTCCAAAAAGAAAACGGTATTCAGGTTTCCTCAGAAGATATCATTGTTACCCCGGGTGGCAAATTTGCCATTTATTTGGTATTTCAGGCGCTTCTTTCACAGGGTGATCAAGTAATGGTTCTGGATCCTGCATGGGTATCCTATCAGTCAATGGTTCAGATGGCTGGCGGGACCACAATCCATATCCCATCCACCGCAGAGAATGGATTTCGCCCGGATATTGATTTGATCAAACGTACGCTGACACCCCGCGTCAAGGTCGTGGTGATCAACACACCATGTAACCCAACTGGCGCGGTGTATGACCGATCTACCATTCGTGAAATCGTCGAATTAGCCCGCTCAAATGGCAGCCTGGTTTTATGCGACGAAGTTTACGAATATCTGCTGTATGAAGGCCAGCATTACAGTGCTGCATCCGAATTTGACAATGTCATCACAGTCAATGCCTTCTCCAAGAGTCATGCGATGACCGGCTGGCGTCTGGGTTATGTAACCGGTCCCAAAGCAATATTGGAGGGAATGGTTAAGGTTTACCAGCATTCAGCCACGTGTGTTACAGCATTCGCTCAGGCTGGCGCCATCGAGGCATTGAAAAATGATGAATCAAAACGTGCCTCACAGGCCATGGCAAAGGGATATCGGGAACGCAGAGATCTGATGGTCAGGTTGCTGCAGGAATCAAAACACTTTGATTGTTTTGTCCCCGAAGGCGCATTCTATACCTTCCCATCCTATAAGGTGAATATCCCGGGTGTGGATCTGGCTAATTTGCTGTTAGCAAAAGCCCATGTAGCCACCGTACCCGGTTCGGCCTTTGGAGCATGCGGCGAGGGGTATCTGAGACTTTGTTATTCGACATCAAAAGAAAATATTGTCGAAGGTATCAAGCGCATCAACGAAACTCTCGATCGAATATAAGTGGTGAACCGGGATGAGAAAACAAGATACGAATCAACGCGTGATGACCGGTACCCATTTTATGCTGGGGAATTTCGCCGTGGTGGAAGGCGCCCTGGCTGCCGGGTGTGACTTTTTTGCAGGATACCCTATTACCCCGGCCAATGAAATCTCCGAACATATGTCTCGCCGGCTGCCCGAAGTGGGTGGGCGATTTTTGCAGGGCGAAGATGAACTATGCTCGATTTATGCTTTGAGCGGTGCTTCTCTTGCCGGCGCCCGGGCAATGACTGCAACAGCCAGCGCCGGATATAACTATATGCAGGAAGGCATTGGTTACATGATTGCCAGCGAGATCCCGGCCGTCATCGTCAATGTTATGCGCTGCCGGGGAGAAAATTATGCCACTCAGGCCGATGTGATGCAATTCCGTTGGGGCCCAAGCGGCGATCATGAAATGATCGTTCTGGCACCGTCTTCAGTGCAGGAACTTTTTGACTTCACCATTCGCGCATTCAACCTGGCTGAAAAATACCGTATGCCGGTATCGGTCATGTCAGAAACCACCATTGCACTCATGCGTGAAAAACTGGTAATCCCTGCTGAAGAAGAAATCGAAATTGTGCACCGGAAGAAACCGGAAGTATCTCCAGATCAGTTTCTCCCCTTCAAGGCTGAGAAAAATGGCGTTCCTCCGCTGCCGGATTTTGGAGAAGGTTACGCAATTTTACACTCCCTTAACCCGCATGATGAAGCCGGGGGTATTCACTGGGATCCTGATGTATTTGAAAGGTTGTATTCACGGATCACCGGTAAGGTACAGGCTCATTACGATGATATCGTTCGAACGAAGGCTTTCTACCTTGACGATGCCGATTACGGGGTGATTGCATATGGAAGCGAAAGCCGGCCGGCATTAGAGGTGGTCAACACTTTACGCGCAAAAGGCCACAAGATTGGTTTGCTGAAGCTGGAAAATGTGTGGCCGGTTCCTGAACGAGAAATTTCGACTTTAGCACGCCAGTGTAGAAAGATTTTTTCTGTGGAAATGAATATCGGCAAGTATTCCATGGAAATCGAAAGAGCCTGCAATGGACAGTGTGAAGTGCAGCGAATAACCAAGAATCGCGGCATCATTCATACCCCGAAGGAGATCCAGTCAGAAATTGAGGCAGCTCTATGACAACTCAACCCATGATCCCTGAAATGACACATCCCTTAAAGAAATACCTCAGAGAAGGAAGCCTGCCTCACTTTTTTTGTTCCGGCTGCGGATCAGCGCAGGTGTTGAATTTCTTTCTCAAAGCTGCAGATGACTTACACCTGGATTTTGATCAACTGGTGACCATTGGCGGTGTGGGCTGTACCGCCCGCATACCGGTTTACATGCGCACCGAGACGTTGCATGGGGTACACGGTCGTACCCTGGCCTGGGCGACCGGCATCAAATTAACCAACCCGGACTTGAAAGTGGTCATTTTTTCAGGGGATGGTGATGCGGCAGCCATTGGCGGAAATCACCTGATCCAGGCGGCGAGACGTAATCTGGATGTGACCATGATTGTCTCGAACAATCTCAATTTTGCCATGACCGGTGGCCAGGTAGCTCCAACGACGCTGCCCAGGATTATCACGACGACCACCCCTTATGGAAATGAAGAGCCCAGTTTTGATCTGTGCAGGCTGACAATGGCAGCAGGAGCAACTTTTGTTGCCCGTACCACTACCGTCAAGCCGGTGAGCGCGACAAATATCATCAAGAAGGCTTTGCAGCATAAGGGTTTTTCTTTTGTCGAGATCATCACACAATGCCCCACCAATTTTGGCCGGCGGGCCATCGGTACTGATGTGCCAACCGAGACAATCAAATGGATCAAAGACCACTCGATTAACGATGATAAAGCATACGAGAAACCGGAAACTGATGCGGAAAACAGTTTTGCTTTAGGAATATTCAGAGATATTGAAAAACCCATCTTTGAGGGTAGCTCAGTAATTGGTGTTGAGAGGAAGAACAGGTGACAGATATGATGTCATTATCGCAACGTACCACCATCCATTTCACCGGATTTGGCGGGCAAGGGATCGTTCTGTCATCCGTAATTTTTGGCACCGCAGCAGTCCTTAAGGCTGGATTCAACGCCGTTCAGACATCTTCGTATGGATCGGAAGCTCGTGGCGGTCAGTGTCAGGCCGAACTGATTCTTTCGAAAGCAGAAATCCTGTCTCCGACATCGGACGAAGTCGACATATTGATCTCCATGTCACAGCAGGCTTTGAATACCTATATTCGCCACCTGGGACCCGGAAAAGTTTTAATCATGGATCCCGGACTGGTGACCAGGCCGCAACGCGATGATATCACGATTTATGAATTACCGGCTACTGAAATTGCCTCTGAGTTGGGTTTACGCATTGCTGCAAACATGGTTGTGATGGGATTTTTACAACAGTATACCGGACTGGTTTCGCAGGAAGATTTATTTGCGATCATTTCGGAAAATGTGCCCGCAAAATTTCTTTCCACAAATTTAGAAGCTGCCGGTAAGGGTATTGAATTTGCGAAAGAATTGATTGGCAGTACAGGAAGGTAGAGAATGCGACTACTCGAATGGCAAGCAAAACAGTTGTTTAAAGAACATGGCATTCCGGTACCGGAGTCGATGGTAGTCTCGACAAAGGAAGAGCTCCAGAAGTGCCAGTATCCTGCCATGATTAAAGCCCAGATCCCGATTGGAGGAAGAGGCAAGGCAGGAGGCATTAAATTAGCGAACCATGGAAATGAAGCGGTCGAGATTTTTGAAAAGTATCAAAATTCAGACATCCGCGGATACAACACACAGACTGTGCTGGTGGAAGAACCTGTTAAGACCAGCCAGGAAATCTATCTGTCACTGCTGTTTGACAAACAAACAAATAATTCAATCATTGTCGCCAGCCCGATGGGCGGTATGGATATTGAGCAGGTAGCGAAAAATAATCCTGAGAAGATCATCAAAATCCAACTGGATTATTTCCTGGGTGTCCAGGATTTCATGGTGCGTTATCTGGCGAAGTATCTCGGGCTGGCCGGTACAAAAGAACTGAAGAAGGCGATCCAGGGATTGTTTGAGATCCTCGTTGAAAAAAACGCGACTCTGGTAGAGATCAATCCGCTGGCAATGACCGAAAAAGGATTGCTGGCGCTGGATGGAAAAATCGAGATTGACAATAAGGCAGAATCTCAGAACCCTGAATTTTATCAACAAATCAGAACACAACAAAAATATCGTTTAAACAAGGTTACCAGTACTGCCGAAAAAATGGCGAAGGAAAATGGGGTGAAATTCGTTCAACTGGATGGTAATGTGGGTATGTTGACGGATGGGGCCGGCACCGGCATGCTGACGCTCGATCTGGTGAATGATGAAGGCGGGCGGCCAGCGAACTTCTGTGAACTGGGTGGCCTGGCAAACCCGGAATCGGTCTGTAAGGCAATTAAGGTTGTACTGGCAAATCCGTCGGTGAAAGTGTTATTGATCTCCCTGATTGGTGGAATGACACGTATGGATGAAATGGCTGACGGAATTGCGATGTACGTCAGGGAGAAAGGCATGACGGTTCCTTTTGTTGTTCGTATGTGCGGGACCAAAGAAGATGAAGGCCGGAGCATTTTACAACAGGTCGGACTCTCAACATTCTACAGCTTGACCAGTGCAGTAAAAGAAGCTGTTTCGCTGGCAGGGAAATAGAGAAGATGGCTATCTTAATTGATCAAAACACAAATGTGCTGATCCAGGGAATTACCGGTAATGTTGGATCATTCCAGACCAGGATCATGCAGGAATACGGAACCAGGATCGTGGCAGGTATTACCCCGGGAAAAGGCGGAACAGAAATATTTGGGATCCCGGTCTATGATTTTGTCAAAGAAGCTGTGGCAGAACATAAAATCGACGCTGCCTTCGGGTTTGTGCCTGCCCGTTTCGCAAAAGATGCGGCGTTGGAAGTGATTGATGCAGGGATCGGACTTCAGGTCATTACCTCTGAAGGCATCCCTGATCGTGACATGCTGACCATCATCAATTATGCCCGAGAAAAGAATTCGGTTGTCGTCGGTCCGGATACCGCAGGCCTGATTTCTCCAGGGAAATGCAAACTGGGTGTTCATCCGCATAAATTCTACAAAGAAGGCTTTGTGGGGATTCTATCCAAGAGCGGGGCACTGTCGTACGAAGTCGGAAAAGAATTAACCGAAAACGGCATCGGACAAACGACGGTGGTTGGAATTGGCGGTGGGCCGTACTGGGGATTATCACAAATCGAAGTGCTGAAGCGTTTCGAGGCGGATCCGGAAACGAAGGTAATTGTGATGCTGGGTGAGGTTGGGGGCCGTATGGAAATTGATGCGGCAGACTATATCCGCGAACATGTCAGCAAGCCCGTTATCAGCCTGATCGTTGGAAGATACGCCCCGGAGGGTACTCAAATGGGTCACGCCGGAGCGATTGTGGAGGGTAAGGTGGGTACAGCACAAAGCAAAATTGACGCACTGGAGGCAGCCGGAGTGAAGATTGCTTACAGCCCTTCAGATATTGTCAGGATCATCAATAAGCTGGGAGTGAGTTAAATGGCGATCCATATCGATGAGCAGGTTTGTAAAGGTTGTGGATTGTGTCTCTTTTATTGCCCCAAAGATGTATTGCGCCTTTCAGAACACATGAATGTGCGCGGATACAGAGCGGCAGAGGTATATCAGGCTGAAAACTGTATTCAATGCAGGTTATGCGAATTCGGCTGCCCTGATCTGGCCATTTTTATCGAAAAGAGTGAAGTAGCCCGAGAGGTATTCAAAGATACGGAATATGCGTAACTTGAAGAATATACCTCTAAAAATAGCAAAACAGGTGATTTAGAAATTTTGGTAAACAATTCGTGTAAGTTATGTTGCATGGGATAGGAAGTTATATGGCTCATCTTCTTGAAGTAAAAAACCTGAAAACACAATTTCATACTCACGATGGAATTGTACATGCCGTGAATGGGATATCTTATACCCTTGATCAAGGTGAGACTTTAGCGATCGTAGGAGAAAGCGGTTGTGGAAAGAGCGTCGGAGTTCTTTCCATTTTACGACTCATACCTGAACCGCCCGGGAAAATTACTGAAGGAGAGGTCATTTATAACGGCCAGGATATTCTAAAAATATCCAAAGAGGATATTCGGAAAATCCGTGGAAATAAAATTTCGATGATCTTCCAGGATCCAATGACCTCCCTCAATCCGGTTTTGACGATAAAAACCCAAATTACAGAATCCCTTAAACTGCACTTAGGTCTATCACAAGGTTTGGCGATCAATCGAGCAATCGAATTGCTTGAAATGGTAGGAATTCCCAAAGCGAAAGATCGAATCAATGATTACCCGTTCCAATTTTCAGGAGGAATGCGCCAACGCGTGATGATTGCAATGGGCTTGTCCTGCAATCCGGAAATATTAATCGCAGATGAACCTACCACAGCTCTGGACGTTACTATCCAGGCACAGATCGTCCAATTGGTAAAAAAGTTAAGTGAGAACCTGGGAATGTCTGTCATTTGGATTACTCATGATCTTGGTGTTGTGGCAGGTTTTGCTCAAAAAGTAAATGTAATGTATGGCGGATATATCGTTGAAAAGGGTTTGGTTGATCATATCTATGATGAGCCGAAACATCCATACACAAAAGGATTATTGGGTTCTTTACCAAGAGTCGATGACGAAAATCGTAAACGGCTGAAATCCATTCCAGGTACACCTCCAGATCTGTTAAAACCCCCTGCTGGTTGCCCATTTTATAAACGTTGTGAATCTCGGATGGAAAAATGTCAGTCAAGCAATCCAGTACTAGAGAGAGTATCTGAAAACCATGAGGTTGCTTGTTGGGCGATCGATTAATAGTGAGGGCTAAATGAGTGATAACGAAACGTTAGTTCAAATCAATAATCTGGTGATGCATTTTCCAATTACCCGTGGAGTGATTATCCAAAAACAGATTGGCTCCATCAAGGCAGTCGATGGAATAACTGTAGATATTCAAAAAGGGGAAACCCTGGGTCTGGTTGGAGAAAGTGGCTGTGGAAAATCAACAACGGGAAGGGCGATACTGCAACTTTATCATCCAACTTCGGGAAGTGTAAAGTTTAAAAACCAGGAGCTTACCACTTTAACAGAAGAAGAACTCAGGCCTGTTCGAAGACAGATGCAAATGATTTTTCAGGATCCTTATGCGTCACTGAATCCACGCATGACAATTGGTTCTATCATCGGCGAACCTTTACGGGTACACCATGTTGGTGAAGCAAAAGAAAGATCCGAGAAAGTAAAGGATTTAATGAAATTGGTTGGGTTAAATCCCAGTTTCATTAACCGGTATCCTTTTGAATTCTCTGGAGGTCAAAGACAGAGAGTTGGTATCGCCAGAGCATTGGCTTTGTATCCTTCATTCATTGTTTGTGATGAGCCAATTTCGGCCCTCGACGTATCGATCCAGGCTCAGGTCGTCAATTTGCTCGAAGATATTCAGCAGGAATTCAACCTTACGTACCTTTTTATTGCGCATGACCTGAGTATGGTTCGTCACATATCTGATCGAATAGCAGTAATGTATCTTGGAAAAATCGTAGAAATCACAGATAGAAATTCGTTATACAAAACACCTCTCCATCCATACACGGTTGCATTATTATCTGCTGTTCCGATTCCTGATCCAAAAATTGAAAGACAGCGAACCCAGATTATTCTGGAGGGTGACGTTCCATCTCCAGCAAATCCTCCGAAAGGCTGTAACTTCAGCCCTCGGTGTTATCGAGCAATCGATCGCTGTTTCCACGAAAAACCAGAGCTGGTAGAGGTAGCGCCTGGCCATTATTGCGCATGCCACCAAGTATAGAAATGCTTTCGAGATAAAAAGAACACTTTACCAGGCGCGAGACTCCGTATGAAATATGTTCTACCAAATTACTCAAAGCATTTATTGCATACCAGGAGGTGAACCGGAAAATTTTTGTACTGTTAATGGTTTGATCTGAAAGCAATTGGAAATATGGGAGAAAATGATGAAACGATTTTATTTTTTGCTGGGTTGTGTGTTGTTCATTTCTATTTTGGCAGGAGCCTGTGCTCCGTCAGCCACGCCAACAAATACCGATGTTTCTGATCAGCCAGTCGCAGATTCTGCCCAGGTGACTGAATCCGTTGATCAGAGTGAACCAGAGGCAACCGAAAATGCTGACTCAGTTGTCACTGAGTCCCCTGATGAAGAGCCAAGTACTGTAATTATTGGTATGAGTGAAGCCGTTGAATTTCTGAATGTAATCTACACACAGGGTGGTAATGCCCTTTCAGCGGCCAAACTTGCGCAGCGTGGCTTACTGTTTCTTGATGAAGAATCAAACTGGATCGGTGAACTGGCAGTAGAGGTACCCAGTCTGGATAACGGGGGGGTTTCTCAGGATGGGAAGACAATCACTTTTCATTTACGCGAGGGAATGACCTTCCACGATGATACCCCGGTAACCTCAGCCGATGTCAAAGCGACCTGGGAAATGATCATGAATCCGAAAAATGCAGTGATCACCCGGTTTGGTTATGACAAAATCACCTCAATTGATACCCCTGACGACTATACCGTGGTATTGAATTTCGATCAGCCATTTATGTCGTGGCAGACTCTGTTTGATGCAATTGTCCCCAAGCACGTGATTGAGGAAAACCAGGATAACCTGGATAAAAGTGAAGCAATGAGAGTGCCGGTCGGATTTGGCCCTTATAAACTTGTTGAATGGGTCACCGGCGATTACATCAAATATGAGGCATTTGACAATTACTGGAACGGCCGCCCCAAAATTGATTACCTGATTATCAAGACGTATCCAAGTGTGGATGCTCAAATGCAGGCAATTGAGGCGAAAGAAATTGATATCGCCTGGTCAATTCCTGTAACCTACATTCCACAGGTTCAGGCAATGGAAGATAAAGGTGTCGTACTGGTGTCTTCCATTACGTCCGGATCAGATCGATACATTATGAATCCGAGCGAACCGCTGTTCCAGGATGTCAATGTCCGAAGAGCTATCCACCATGCAATTGATCGACAGGCATTAATTGATGAACAGCTTTACGGATATGGTTCTGTGACCAATAGCGAGTGGGGAGGAACCGCCTGGGAAAACACAAATATTGAACCCTATGAATATGATGTTGCGAAATGCAATGAATTAATGGAATCCGCAGGTTGGGTAATGGGCGAAGATGGGATCAGGGTAAAAGATGGTGTGCGTTTCAGCTTCACACACTTAACATGGTCCGGAAACCTGCAGCGTGAAAATACCCAACTGATCGTCCAGCAAATGTTAAAAGAATGCGGCATTGAAATGGTACCGGCTCAGAAACCATCCTCAGAGCTGTTTGGTGGTTGGACTCAAAACGGGGTTTGGTCACATGGCGATTACCAGATGGGTGGTTGGTCACATTCATTAAGGAAACCGGATCCTGAAATCTCTAATCGGTTCTTGTGCAGCGAAATTGCTTCCGAGGAAAATCCCGCAGGTTCTCAATGGATGCGCTATTGTAATCCGGAAGTCGACGCTTTACTGAATGCTCAGGCCTCGGAACTGGATACTGAAAAGCGTAAAGAAATATTGTTTGAGATCCAGGAGATCCTTCATGAGGACGCATATCACATCTACCTTTTCCTGGGTAACAGCAACTATGCAGTAAATGCGGATTTAAAGAACTTCGTATTACACCCATACGCAAACTTCTATTTCAATCCTGAAGAATGGGAATGGTAATACAAGGCTAGTTGGGAAAATTTTCCGAAGCTATTACATTGAAAACCAACACTGCATGTAATAGCTTCGGAATACAAGATACGGCAAAAACACATGCTTTCTTGAATCGATTTTTACTTAAGTGAGGGCAATTTGACCAGATATATCGTTCGACGCTTGATTCAGGTGATCCCGTTACTAGCGATAATTTCGCTGATTGGTTTTATGATCATTCAGGCAACAGGTGACCCTTTAGCAGCTTATACAGTTGATGCCTCATTAACTGGAGATGATATCGCTCGCTTAAGAGCTCAATATGGCCTTGATAAGCCAGTCCCCATCCAGTATCTCAATTGGGTAAAGAACTTATTCAAAGGAGATTGGGGATATTCGTACTACACACGTGAAGCAGTCAGGGATATGGTCATCAACACCATTCCCAATACATTAGTCCTTGTGTTGTTCTCGTACGTTTTGACCCTGACTATTTCAGTATTCATCGGTATCTTTACAGCGCTGAAACAATATTCGGTATTTGATAACCTGATGACGGCTATCAGTTTTATTGGTATATCCATGCCGAGTTTTTGGATGGGGTTAATGCTGATTGTGATTTTTTCGGTCCGCTTCAAAAATGCAGGTTTACCTTACCTGCCCGTTGGAGGCATGTTCGATTTCAGGGCCGGACCCTCATTTTCACAATTGATCTGGCATGCCATTTTGCCTACATTAACTCTATCCTTTGTGATGATCGGAAAATACATTCGATATATTCGTTCATCCATGCTTGATCAGATTTCTCAGGACTACATCAGAACAGCACGGTCTAAAGGCTTATCTGAACCTAACATCATGGTAGGGCATGCCTTTAAAAACGTGTTATTACCGGTGATTACCATAATTGGTATTGATATTCCCGGGTTGCTCTCTGGAACGATCGTCATCGAATCCATTTTTGCCTGGCCAGGTATGGGTCGGTTATTTTGGACTTCGGCTCAAAAAACGGATATCCCTGTATGCATGGCATTGCTCATGTTTGTAGCAGTACTCACAGTATTCTCTACCATTATTTCCGATATTTTGTATGCTGTTGTCGATCCAAGAATTAAATATCAATAATAGGATGAATTATGGCACAAGACAGTCGTATCAGTAAGTTGAATCAAGATGAAATCAATGGAAATTCGGAGAATACCGCTATAGATTTACTTTCTTCTGGAGATATCGAGCGTGAATCTGAATCAATGATTCATCTCATACTACGTCGATTCAGACGTCATAAATTGGCAATGAGTGGCAGCATCATATTGCTGTTGCTGATCGCAATATGTTTTTTGGTGCCGTTGTTTATTCCTGAAGAAGAAGCCAATTTCATAGATTTCAAGGCATTAAAAGCTGCCCCATCTCTGCAGCATCCCTTTGGGACAGATGACCTGGGTAGAGATCTGTTCATGCGTGCGATCTATGGTGGGCGAGTTTCACTCAGGATTGGGATTCTGGCAGCAGTCATCAGTATTTTCATCGGTGTGACAATCGGCGCGCTTTCCGGTTATAAGGGTGGTTGGATTGACAGTATCTTAATGCGTTTTACTGAAGCATTGCTAAGCATTCCAAGATTATTTATCCTTATCATTTTATCGAAAGTGGTTGGACAAAGTATTGGGATCATTACCATTGTGATTGGTGCATTGGCATGGATGGGAGTCAGTCGAATTGTTCGTGCCAGTGTTTTATCGTTAAAAGAACAGGACTTTGTGCTTGCTGCCAGATCTATTGGAACTCCGGCGGGCGAGATTCTTTTCACCCATATCATTCCAAATACAATCGCGCCAATTGTTGTTGCCTTAACTTTGGGTGTTGGGCAGGCGATTCTCTATGAAGCACAGTTAAGCTTTCTTGGACTTGGTGTTCAGCCGCCAACAGCTACATGGGGAAATATGCTTAATCGGGCTCAGAGTTTCTTGATTGAAGCTCCCTGGATAGCCGTTTTTCCGGGCTTATTGATCCTGATTACGGTGTTGTGTATCAACTTTATTGGAGATGGACTGAGAGATGCCCTCGATCCATATTCTGTAAGGTAGGTCGTTATTTTTTGAAATCACTGAAAGGAGGACGGATCTCGGTAAAGATCTCTGAATCAAAAACAAATACTTGCGATTGTTGGTTTGAGAAAAATTATCGAAATGGATTTGTAAGACAGAAGTGAAACGACCTTAGTTAGTTGATTTGAAAAGTGAACGATTTTGTGCATGAGATATTGATTCAAAGGAGAAATATGATGAAGTATTTTGGCAAGTTGATTACTTTCCTGGTAATCGCGGTGATGGTTGTTTCTTGTTCTCCTGCAACCGGGGAGATTGCACAGGAAACAGAGGAAACAGAAGTTGCGAATGTCCAGGAAACCAGTCAGACCGAGTCTGAGGTTTCAAATGAGCAGGTAGTTGAAAGCAGCCATGGCGATGTCGTAATTGTTGGGATGCACCAGGCAGTTGAATTTCTGAATATCCTGTATACACAGGGTGGAAACAGCATCTCGGCAGCAAAATTGGCTCAAAGAGGTCTGTTGTTTCTGGATGAGACCTCAAATTGGATTGGTGAGTTAGCCGAAGAAGTTCCTACCATCGATAATGGTGGAATTACGAATGATGGAAAAACAATCACTTTCCATCTGCGTGAAGGTATCACCTGGCATGATGGCAAACCTGTTACTGCTTCAGATGTGAAAGCAACATGGGAAGCAATCATGAGCCCGGATAATACACCTATCACTCGCTACGGTTATGACAAAATCGTCAGTATGGAGACACCGGATGATTACACAGTAATCATGAATTTCTCTGAGGTCTTTGCTTCATGGCAGATTTTATTTGATGCCATCATTCCACAACATGTCATCGAAGAAAACACCCCTGGTCTCGATCAATCAGAAGCAATGCGAACTCCGATCGGGTTTGGTCCCTATAAGATCGTAGAATGGGCGACCGGTGATTATATCGAGTATGAGGCATTTGAAGATTACTTCAGAGGAGCCCCCAGTATTAAACGTCTGATCATTAAGACTTATCCCAGTGTGGATACCCTGTTGCAGGCTCTGCAGGCTAAAGAAATTGATATCGCCTGGTCGATGCCGATCTCATCTATTCCTCAAATTCAGGTGATGGAAGCTGATGGCATCCAGTTGATCACCGCACCCAGCTCAGGAACAGAACGTTATCATATGAATCCTGATGCTCCGTTATTCCAGGACAAGCAAATCCGTTTAGCGCTTCAGGCCGCTCTGGATAAAGAGAAAATCATCGATGAAGTTCTCTACGGATTATCTGAACCGGGAACATCTGAGTGGGATAACACACCCTGGGAAAACACCGAAATGGTTGCTTATGAATATGATCTCGAATATTGCAAAAGCACCCTGGAAGATGCCGGGTGGGTAGATGAGGACGGAGATGGTATTCGGGAAAAAGACGGAGAGAGATTAAGCTTTACTCATGCAACCACCTCAGGGAATCTCCAGAGAGAAAACATTCAACTGATCGCGCAACAGATGTTCAAAGAATGCGGCGTCGAAATGGTTATCGAAAACAAACCTTCGACAGATCTGTTCGGTACTTATGATCAGGGTGGAACATGGTCCACTGGTGATTACGAAATGGGCGGTTGGAGCCACGGTATCCGCGTTCCTGATCCGGAAATTTCCAGCCGGTTCTTATGCAGTGAAGTTGCCTCTGACGAACGCCCCAGTGGTGCACAGTGGTATCGATACTGTAATTCCGAGGTTGATGAATTGCTCAATGCACAATCAGTTGAACTGGATTCAGAAAAGAGAACTGAGATGCTTTTCCAGGTGCAGTCTATCATCAACGATGATGCATACACCATTCATCTTTTCAAAAATGTTCAGGTTTATGCAGTAACCGCCGATTTGCAGAACTTTGTTCTGCATCCGTTTGCGAACTTCTACTGGAACCCTCAAGAATGGGTGTGGGCACAGTAATTTAGTATAGATGTTATGTGGAGATTACCTTACAGTTTTTCGTAAGGTAATCTCCAAAGTGAGTATGAATTCATGACAGTAAAAATCTTCAGGACCGAGAAATTGATCGATGGCAGTGGTCAGTTGCCCAGAAAAGATATTGATATTGTTGTGGAAAACCAGAAAATCGTTGATATCTGTGAGTCTGATTATTCACTGGATACCGATCGAGTTTACTCTAAACCAGGGAGTGTGGTCATCCCGGGAATGATCGATGTCCATACTCATCTAATGTTTGGTTCTGGATCCGGTGATTATCTGGGTGTCATCAACAATGACTCAACAGGTGAAATCCTTATCCGATTCTTCAGGAATGCCTATCAACACTTGCGTTCTGGAGTTACATTTGTTCGGGATAGTGGTTCTGTTGCCGGAATTGGCTTTGCGATAAAAGAAGCCATAGAGCATGCTATTTATCTTTCGCCGAAGATTCACGTCTGTGGACGGCCCATTACCATGACTGGGGGGCATTTTTATTTTTGCGGTGAAGAATCCGATGGAAATGACGAAGTTGTCAAATCAGTCAGGAAGCTGATTAAAGAAGGCGCGGATTTTATCAAGATTATGGCAAGCGGTGGAGGTGGAACACCCAATTCTGATATGCTCCGACCGACCTTTTCGGTTGATGAAATGATAGCAATTGTTAATGAAGCTCATACACAAGGAAAAACCACCGAGGCTCATTGTCTCTGCACAGAAAGCATTCGCCGTGCTGCCCTGGCGAAAGTGGACGTCATTGATCATATCAACTTTCTAAAACCAGATGGGAAACGAGAGTTCGATTATAAAGTAGCCGAGCAGATTATAAAAAATCAATTATTTGTCTGCCCTACCATACAAACTGGTTATCGTAAATTGGAAGAATTAAGGTCAAGAATTGGATATTTATCGGAAACTGAAAAACACCTACTCGATGAATTATCCTACAAACTTGAGGCCAAACTATTTTGCGTGAGTGAATTACATAAAATGGGGGCAAAAATAATTGCCGGTACTGATGCAACCAGTCAATTTGGTGATTATTCAATCGGGCTCAAATTATTCAATGATGCAGGGTTATCAGTACTCGAAACGATCAATGCCTCAACGAGCCTAGCTGCTGCGGGAATCGGACAGGGTTCAACAATTGGCCTCATAAAGCCCGGTTATGCAGCGGATTTTATTTACCTTGATCAAGATCCACTGGTCGATATTTCAAATGTAAATCAGATTTCAACAGTAGTGCTTAATGGCGATATTGTTGTAGAGAAAGCTGTCGAGAGAGAATTGTCTTTCCATTAAAAATGAGGAAAGTTTAAAGGCTTCGTATGCAAACCAAAAATCCAGAAATTTATAGCATCACTAGAGATCAATATGTAATTGAATTTGATCCAGAAAAAAAATCTCTTCTCGAGATAAATTCTGGAGACATAGTTGACGTAGATGTCCTATGCAGTTCGAGAGGCCATGTAAACAGGAGAGTAGCAACTCAAGCAGATAAATTCAGGGAAGCATTTGGGAATTACTCACCAGGTATGGCCCTAGGCGGCCCCATCGCAGTAAAAGGTGCGCGCAAGGGGGACATATTGAAGATTGAAATTCTCGAATTAAAAGTCGATGAACAGGGATGGGCTATGGCTGCAAAAGGAAAAGGTGCCATCCGAGACATCGTAACCGGAGCAGAAAGCCGCATTATTCCGGTTGTGGAAAATTATTTTGTATACGAAGAGAAGTATAAATATCCCATCAATCCAATGATCGGATGTATTGGTACAGCACCGGAGCAAAAAATCAATGCAGGCTGGCCGGGTGATCATGGAGGAAACCTGGATTGTAAAGAAATCAAAGAAGGTTCAATACTGTTCCTGCCTGTTTATATTGATGGCGGCAATCTGGCACTGGGCGACCTCCATTCGGCCCAGGGGGATGGTGAAGTGGGTTGTTCTGGGATTGAAACAGGCGGAAAAGTTCGGGTGAAAATCACTCTTTTACGAGAGAAAAAACTCCCTCTTCCATTTCTGATCACTCCCCAAAGTATTTCAGTCATTGCGACCGCAGAATCACTTGATCTGGCTGCGAAGATGGCTGTCGAAAAAATGGTGATGTTTCTTTCAGAATTGACCGGTGAGTCAATTGTGGATATGGGTATCCTGGTCAGCCTTGTTGGGGATATTCGTATCTGTCAGATGGTAGACCCTGCCATGACCTGCCGAATGGAAATGCCACTCAGTTTTATTAAAAATGAATTGCATATCGATCTATCTGAAATTTTTTAGCAGGACAAGAATCAGGAGACAAAAATGCTGGTATATCGAACGGATTTATTGATTGATGGATTTGGGCGGGAACCGAAGAAATTTGTTGATGTCAGTGTTGAAAATGGTAGGATCATCGAAATTGTTCCAACAGGAAGTAAGAATTGGCCCGAAGGAATTAAGGTGTACGAGCAGAAGGGGATGACCCTGATGCCCGGATTTGTTGATGTCCATTCCCACTTAATGTTTGGCACGCCAAGGTCGTATGAAGATGTAATTCATAACGATAGTGATGAATTGATGATTCTGAGAGGCCCTAAGAACGCGTATAAACATTTACGAGCCGGCGTTACGACATTACGCGATTGCGGTGCGAGAAATAATGTTGGGTTCGCAATCAAACAGGCAAGGGATGCGAAGTTATTCCTATCCCCTCGAATTCTTGCCTGCGGCCGACCTTTGACTACTACCGGTGGACATTTCTGGTGGTGTGGACAGGAGGCAGATGGTGAAGTCGGAGTTGTAAAAGCGGTCCGGCAGTTGGTTAAAGACGGAGCAGATTTTCTGAAAATTATGGCAAGTGGGGGCGGAACAAAGGGAACCGATGCGACCCGCCCAACATTTACTACAAAAGAAATGAAAGCTGCCGTAGATCAGATACACGAATTTGGGAAAAAAGCTACTGCCCATTGTATTTCGGCAGATTCTGTTGAGCGGGCTGCTGATGCAGGCGTCGATCAAATCGAGCATTTCAATTTCCTTTTGCCCAATGGGGTCAGGGAATTCTCTCAAAGCACGGCGGAGAAGATCGCAAAGAAGAATTTGACGATCAGCCCTACCATCCAGACAGGTTACAACGTGATTGAACAGCTGGAAAATAAGAAAGCCACTGTTGGTTTGAGCAATGCAGAAGAGCAACAATTGCAGGCTGCAAAATACAAGCTCGAAACAAAACTGGACTTTACCAGACGATTTAAGGAGCTTGGCATCCGAATTGTGATGGGTACAGATGCGATCCGTGAATTTGGTAATTATGCGATCGGCCTCAAGTTATTAAGCCGGGCGGGTTTATCTCCCATGGAACTGGTTTTTGCAGCCACCCGAGACGCAGCCAACGCGATTGATGCAGAGGATGTCGGGCAGATTATTCCAGGCAAGAAAGCGGATATGATCTTTTTGGATGGCAACCCCCTTGAGGACATTGATGCATTTGGGAGGGTAAGGGCGGTTATTTTAGATGGGGACGTTGTAGTCGACAAAAGATTTGATGATCTTGTTTCCTCACCCGTATTTGGAAAAGATATGGCCGTGTTTTTGCCTTAATCTCAATACCAGTGAGAAAGGTATTTATAGAAAAAGAGAGATTGAAAACGAAATTCCTGGAATACTTTGATCTGATCCAGGTTTTGTAAAAATGATAGCGAAGAAAACTGACAGGAAAACTCAAATGAAAAACGAAACAGGTAAAAAGAAAGTACACGAAAAGCTTGATCTTCTTCAGAATGATCATATCCAACGTCTTCGAAAATTCATTTCGCAGCCAAGTGTGGCACTTGAAAATAATGGCGTCAGAGAATGTGCCGAACTTTTGAAATCGATTTTTTTGGAGGTTGGGCTGACTGATGTTGAAATCATTGAGACGCCTGGTTTCCCTGCATTATGGGCCAGTTATAAAGGGAAGTCGAACAAAACCATTACTGTATATGATTACTACGATACAAATGTGGTTGGCGCAAACTGGAGTAAACCACCTTACGAAGCAGTAGTTGAGCAACATGAACCTTTTAAAAAGGTTTTGTTTGGCAGAGGCGCATCGAACAAAGGTGGGTTAATCGCATTCCTGAATGTTATCGAAGCGATACTGAAAGTTGAAGGAGAATTGCCGGTTAACTTGAATTTCATCATCGAAGGAGATGAATTCCTGGGTAGTAACCAGATCCCTTATCTGATTAATCGCTTCAAGGATCAGTTGAAAAATTCTGATGCTCTGCTTTTCCCCAAAGCCTGCCAGACGATGGATGGCGATGTGACCCTTTACCTGGGGAATAAAGGCTGTTTGCATTTTGAAATGAAATGCTCGGGAGAAATGTGGGGTAAGGGTCCCATTGGAGCTTCTGTTCATTCATCAGTTCAATGTATAGTCGATCAGCCAGTCTGGCGGTTGGTTTCAGCCCTGAATTCCATGTACGATCATGAAACAAACAAAGTCCTGGTTGACGGTTTTTATGATGATGTTGAAGTGCCCCCTGAAGACGAAAAGGAATTAATTCAAATTCTGGCCGACAAATACAAAGGCAGAGAATGCGATGCGATCACGGCTTTAGGCGGCAAAGACCGGGTTAAGCACTTTATCAACAATGAGAAAGGTGCAGAAGTTATTTCACGGTATTCTTATTCGCCGACAATGAATATCAATGGTATCCGTGGTGGTTACACCGGCCCAGGGACTCTTTTATGGACTCTTCCCCACGAAGCTTACTGCACAATCGATATTCGATTACCCTATAATATGGATCCGATCGATATTCTCAATAAGATTCGCAAGCATCTGGATAAGAATGGATATAGCGATATCACGTTGACACCGCTGGAAACCTCTTCGGCTGAAATTCCACTCAACGTCTCCGATGCTTTGCTTCAATCATCCCTTAAGGTTTTTGAGGAGTGGAATATCAGTCCTCTGATCTGGCCCAGAAAAGGCGCAGGAGGACCGACCGGGTTCTTCTCCAAGATGCTGGGGTTGAAGGCCCTGAATTCGACCGGGTTAAGCTATGCAACCGGGCATTCCGGACCGGATGAATATATGGTCATTGAAGGAAACGACAAGGTGGGTGGTTTACTGGAATTTGAAGAATCACTGGCTGATCTGCTGTACAGTTTTTCAAATTCCAGCAAGGGCAATTAATGTAATAAATTGCGCTAAATCTTTGCTTATATCGATGGTGAGTCAGGTGAATCTTATTGGTTGCAGAATCGAAAAAATCCTGGCTCACCAAACTTTAAATTATCAGACTCACCCCATTGGGTAGATGAACCCGGCTGAACTGCATACCGACACTGAAAATCCCGCATAATTTCTAAAAATCCAGCACGTAAATCAAGGGCTGTCAGATAGGACAGCCCTGATATTTCGAGTACAAGTGAAACCCCGTTATTTTGATTGCGCTGAACTGTTCACCAGCGCACGGAACAGATTTAGCATGGGTTCTAAGTCGGTGAACTCTTCCGGATGCCATTGCACAGCCAGTCCAAATGGATGCCCTGGGAGCTCCAAACCCTCTACCAGACCGTCGCTTGCGTGAGCCGTGGCCTTCAGCACAGGGGCAACATCGCGGATTCCCTGGTGGTGAAAACTGTTGACCCACACGTCCTCATCCCCTAATATTTTACTGAGAATGCTGGAGGGTTCAGTCTTGACGGTATGCACCAGGCTGTTGAGCGGTGGATCATATGGATACGAATGGGGGATTGAGCCAGGGCGCTGCTCCTCGATATCGGTATATAAAGTACCTCCAAGCGCCACATTGATGATTTCGATGCCCCGGCAAATGCCCAGGAATGACTTACCCTCTGCTGCCAGCCGCTTGATCAATGTGATTTCCAGTTGATCCCTCTCCCTGTCGATCTCCGTGATGGAAGGGTGCTTCGGGTGCCCATACAGCGCCGGATCAATGTCTTCCACCCCACCTGTAAACAATATCCCATCCAGTTGGTCATAAAAATCTAACAACCGCTGCGCCGAGAGCGGATACGGAATGGCAACGGGGGTACCTCCGGCCAACAGCACAGCCTGAAGGTATGCGCTATTCACCGCGATCCTTGTGTTGGAATTCGTTTCAATCAACCTGTTTGCCGTGACACCAATATAAGGTTTTGACATTTCCACATCCTGTAAGTGATAATGGCTTTCACCGTTTCCAGACTGGATTGATGATCCTTCGGTGAGCAAACCCTAATTTACCATAGATCAATTGAAAGCGCCGCTTATTTCCTGGATATCTTGCCCGCGGATTGTCACGGCATTCAACAATATGGCTGGATTTCATCCAGAGAGGAAATCTTCATCTTTTCCATTACATCCTGCTCTACCCATCCCGCGGTCGATGTGGTATCAATTGTGCACTTTGCTTTTTAGATTTGTAAACCGATTAAGAGAAACGAGCAGCCCTTTGAACATCACCATGATCATGCCCACCTATAACGAGGTGGAGAATCTGCCCAAAATTTGCGCCGCGGTACTGGATTTGCCTGCCCCGGTCAGCCTGCTGATTGTCGATGATAACAGCCCGGACGGCACCGGTCAGAAAGCCGAAGAGCTGGCTTTGCAGTACCCCGGTCGGATCGCCGTGATGCACCGGGCCGGGAAACTGGGTTTGGGAACCGCTTACATCCAGGGCATCCAATTTTTGCTGAAAAACGGGATCAACGGGACCCTCCCAGATACCATCGGGCAGATGGATGCTGATTTTTCACATCCGCCTGCGAAAATCCTGGAGATGGCGGCCGCGCTGAACCGAACCGATATCGCGGTGGGATCACGCTACATTACCGGCGGCGGGTTGGATGAAAACTGGCCTGCCTGGCGAAAGGGACTTTCGTCGTTTGGAAATCTGTATGCACGCAGCATCCTCAACCTGCCGATTAAGGATGGAACGGGTGGTTTCAGGCTGTGGAGCCGGCGAGTGCTGGAAGCGATGCCGCTGGATGATATTTGCTCCAACGGGTATGTGTTTCAGGTAGAAATGGCGTATGTAGCCCACCGGCTGGGTTTCAAGTTTATAGAGGTCCCTATATACTTTTCAGAGCGCCGTTTTGGCACTTCGAAGATGTCGTTTCGTATCCAGGTGGAAGCCGCCCTGCGTGTATGGCAGGTGAAATGGATCCACCGTGGGATCAAACCTTTGAAAAATTTATAAAGCAGGGAACTGAGCCGGCCAGATCTTCAACAAACTGGCCCATTCATCCAGGTCCAACATCTGGGCGCGCGAGGCAGGGTCGATGCCGGCCAGAATCAGCGTGTTTTCCACTTTATCTACCGGGATCCGCAGACCCTCCGCCAGGGCATTACGGATCTTTTTTCTTTTCTGATGAAAACCGGCTTTGGCCAACCGGAAGAACAACTCAAGCTGATCATCCGGGATGAGCGGCTGGTCGTATAAATCAATGCGCAAGACGGCTGAATCCACATCCGGTACCGGGTAGAAAGCCCCGGCCGGGATTTTGTATTCCAGGCTCGGCTTGCCGTATACCTGCACACTCAGCGCCAGCAGCGATAAATCGCCGGGTTGAGCGCAGACCCGCTTGGCAACTTCATACTGAATGGTGAGCACCATGCGGGCGGGCTTTTTGGGCGTTTCCAGCAGGTGCCGGATGAGCGCCGAGGTGATATAGAACGGAATATTGGCGATCACATAATACCCGCCGGAGGGCATCACATCCATGGGCGCCACTTTAAGAATATCGCCAATGATCAATTCCACGTTGGAATACGGTGAAAGTACTTCATCAAGAGCGGGTTTGAGCGTGCGGTCGATCTCGACTGTTTTGACAAAGGCTGCCGCTTCAGCCAGGTGACGGGTGAGCGTGCCCACGCCGGGACCGATCTCGAGCACCTGGGCGCCTTGCGGCAGGTGCGCCGAATCCACAATTCGGTTTAAAATGTTTGGGTCCCACAGGAAGTTTTGTCCGAGACTTTTTTTCGGCCGGATATGGTGCCTGTTCAGCAGGGAGGGGAGATCAAGTTTGGAAGGTGTCATTGCAATACGTAGGGGATGTAGGCCGGTGCTGGAGCCAGAAAATACAGCATCACCGAGCCACCCCAGCTTTCATAATTATCGTCGGAAAAACCCAGATCCAGCCAGAAACCGCTGGAAATTCCGCCCCCGCAATCCGCGATGACGGCTTTGCCGTAACCCGGTACGTAAACCTGCAGACCGGCTAACTGGCTGTACCAGTCACAATCCACCGCGACTACGCCTTTCTGCAGGGTCATCCCGCTGGCGGTCACGCTGTTACAGGTATCGTTGCCCAGCCGGCAGGGAGAGTACGATGTCACCACCGCTGTGATAGCCCGCCAGTACTCCAATGTGCCCGATGGAGTATCCAGCGTTTTCAAAACGATTTTGGTGCCAATGCCCAGCAACTCGTTTTGAGGTTCGGCGGCCACCCACTCGTCCTCCAGCACACGGCTCACTTCCAGCCCGTCTTCATAGCGGATGCGTTCACGGCTCACCTGCAGACCAAACTGGCCGGCTTTAATCACACTCACCTGACCCACCTCGGTATTGCTGTCCTGCACCGAGTCGCTCTCATAGGGGATGACCGTCTGGGTCAGAGCCATGTCCTCCTGGACGCGAACGATCTGGATGCGTCCGCTGGCAGGAACGGGCAGGTTCTCCGCAGGGAGGCTGTAATCCAGACCCTGCAGCGGAATTTCGGCCAGGCTCAGAGTTTGCCCGGCTGTCCGAGCGGCCGCCAGCGTGTTGATTTGACCTGCGGAGGTGATCACCTTGAGCGGGTTGGCGGTCAGGATGTTCACCCCACTAGCAAGAGAGTCAATGGGCAGGGCAAGGCTGTGCGTGATCTGATCCGCGCTTCGTAAGGTGATGCCGGCTGCCCACAGTGCCTGCCCGAGTGAGGGCAGGTTTGAGGTAAGCTTCACGGTTGTATCGTTGACGTCGACCCACAGCGGATGGGTCGGATTGACCTGCAGTGTAAAGGCGGGTTGATAGGGTAGAGACTTCTCTGCCGGGATTGGCTGTCCGTTCAGCAGAACCTGGTCGCCGGGGTAAAGAACCAGCCCCGCCTGGAGCAGCAGATTGGCCGGGATACGTTCCCGACTGGTGAGGGTCACATCCAGCGCCTGTGAAAGATCCACCACCCGTACCCGTGCAGCCCGATTGATGTAAATGGGATTTTGCCAGCCGGTGCTTTCATCGAGCGCCGGGCTCACCGCGTCATCTGCTGCCAGGCTGTAGCCCGCCTGGGTGAGTACCTTGCCCACATCACGAGTGCGTGTCACCACGGTGTGAGAACCGGCGGAGGTGATCACCGTAATGGGGCGCTGCAGCCCAACCCACAGGGCCACCACTCCAGACAGGATCAGCAGGATGGCGATGTAAAAGCCTTTTTTCATGATGGGTCAATTGTAACAGATTGAAAATCAGGACGGATACCTCACCTGTTGCCCAGCGCTTTGTAGTACCATAAGCAATGCATTACGTTTGTTTTCACCTTTCCTGTGTACCTGATACCCATCGCCCCGGAGACGTTATCATGCCTCATTTTTCTCAACGCCTGCCCATATCTGTTGCAACCGGTTCATTCTGGCCGGAAGGTACTCTTCGCAGCCTTGATCTGCTGAACAAAATTGGTATCACCGATTGTGAATTGAACCTGCAAGCTAATGAATTCAGGCTGCATTTCGACCGCTCTTTTGATATCCCGATTCTGCTCGATCTGATCAGTCGGGTGGAAAGCGGGCGCGCGGTCGTTCATTCGGTTCACGCGCCCAATATGGATACGGGTAACGGGTATAGCCTGCGTTCGCGGCTGGATTACCTGGTGCAGACGATGGATGTGGCAGCCTCACTGGAAGCCGAGGTGATCGATATTCATCCGCATCATATGTTTGGCACCCATGAAGGTGCTGAGGCTTATCTGCGTGGAGAAACCCGCTTGGCGGATGCCCCGCTGCCCGGATTTCAGGATCTGCTGGACCATGCAAAGGAGATGGGGCTGATCATTGCACTGGAAAACATCAAGATGTGGGAAGACGATGAGAGTGATTTCTTCAATCATCCCGCCAGTCTGGGCAGGCTGACCAAAGAGATCAACCATCCGGCTTTTGGCATCACCCTGGATGTGGTGCACGCGCAGTGCTGCGGATGGGTGTTCGACATGCTCTCGGAACTGAGCGATCAGATTGTCAACCTGCACCTGGCCGATTTTGCGCCGGTCATGGAACGGTTGCCGATGGGGGAGGGGAGCATCTCATGGAGTGAGGTGGCGCCATTGTTTGAACGGTTGTACCGTCTACGCTGCATCACGCTGGAACTAACACGCGCCAGCACCCAGGATGTGAGCCAGTCGGTTCGTTTTCTGCAGGATCTGCTGCAGGTCTCTTGAGCCTCATAAGAATTGACGGATTAAAAAGTCAACTCCTTCATCCCGAAGGACAAAGGAGTTGACTTTTTTACATCCTACGTGTGCCGAGAGACAGAATTGAACTGACGACACCACAATTTTCAGTCGTGTGCTCTACCAACTGAGCTATCTCGGCGTACATCCACGATTGAATGTGGCAGTATTGTACATGCAGGATGGATGATTGTCAAGAAGATCATGAAAGTCGATTTACTCTGCTCCCTGGCTATTGGTTGAACCGTTACCTCATTTGTGTTATGCTTCTCAAGCCGTCTTTCCCTGATATCAACAATTCATAACTGAACAATTCGGAGGTGAACCCATGCAGTTGGATCGTGTGCTCAGCATACTCAATGAAGTCCCCGACTACAAGGTATTTTTGACTGTCGATGAACTCAACCAGAGCGCTCACCGGCTGTCGGAGCAGTATCCGGATGTGGTCACGTGTATGGAAATCGGGCGTTCACGCGCGGATGACCCCATTTACGCACTCAAGATTGGGTCCGGCAAGCGGACCGCTTTACTGTTCGCCATGCCACATCCCAACGAACCCATCGGTTCCATGATGCTGGAGTTCCTGACCGAGAAACTGGCCAGCGACGACGCCTTCCGTAATGAGCTGGATTACACCTGGTACGTGGTCAAGTGTATTGATGTGGATGGCACCCGCCTGAATGAAGGCTGGTTCAAGGGGCCTTTTACGGTGACCAACTATGCTCAGCATTATTACCGCCCGCCCGGTTATGAACAGGTGGAGTGGAGTTTTCCGATTGAGTACAAGACGCTCAAGTTTGACCAGCCCCTGCCCGAGACTCGCGCCTTGATGAAGTTGATTGAGGATGTGAAACCGGATTTCATGTTCTCGCTGCACAACTCCGGGTTTGGCGGGGTGTACATGTATCTGTCAAACGATATCCCCAATTTTTACCCCGACTTTTTCAGGCTCGTGAAAAGCCAGGATCTGCCGCTGCATCTGGGTGAACCTGAAGTGCCGTATGCTCGCAAGTTTAGCGATGCTGTGTTTGGGATGATTGGCGCCGCGGACGGTTATGACTTTTTGGAGAAGAATTCCAAAGAGGACCCGGCTGAAATCATTAAAAGCGGTTCAAGCAGCTACGAATATGCCCGCCGGTTTACCGACCCGCTGTTCCTGGTGTGCGAGATGCCGTATTTCTACAATCCGGCCATTAACGCTACTGCCCTCACCTCAGAAATCAAGCGCACTTTGATTCTGGCGAGTGTTCAGCAAGACCGTAAACACCTTCAAAAAATGAAGGAAATCCTGGACCCTGTCTGGCCCATGCTCACATTGAATACCGCCTTCCGTGAAACCACGAAGAACTTTTTGGAAACTGCGGAGGCGCACTACACCGCTCAGGAAAACTGGGCCAAAAGCGATCCCTCTTTGGATGCCTGCGCGAGCGTTGCGGAAAAGTTTGACAATGAACTGGGCGCACGTTTTTACGAATTACTGGGGTTGGGAACCGCGGTGCGGATGCTCAAATCCCAGATGACTGTCAGTGGCGATGATCCGACGTTGATCAAGGCACACGAGGCCTTAAGCGAATATTTTGTTGAAAAAGCCGCCATGCTGGAGAAGGCGCTGGCATACGAAGTGATCCCGATCAAAAAACTGGCCAGTGTGCAACTGGGTTGTGCTTTACTGCTGGCTTCTCAATTCGTTGATTAATGTACTGCGGCCAGGCCTGAAACCAGCCGTAAAGGAATAAATGTTAAGAAAAAAGCCGGAATGTGTTTCCTCCGGCTTGCCAAAACTGACAGTTAAAACTTTCTTGGATACCCGTGATTGATCGTATATAATTGGGTAATCGCATAATTCCATCCATCTGAAGAGATTGGCAACGGGGGTTTAGCCAATGCTTGTGTGACCTGATACGTAGGAGACTGAATGACCACTTATATCATTCGTAGGCTGCTGATATTGCCGCTGTTAATGCTTGGGATCAGTCTGATCGTATTCATCCTGATCCAGCTTGCGCCGGGAGATCCAATCACCTCACAATATGGCCTGAAGCTTTCCGAGATGGATATCGCCACCGTGGAACGCCTGCGTGAGGAACTGGGTTTGAATGACCCCGTTCTGGTGCAGTATGGACGCTATCTTGGCAATCTTTTACAGGGCAATATGGGCCAAAGCATCACCTCACGCACGCCGGTTTTAAACGAAATAGCGGCGCGTTTTCCGGCCACACTTGAACTGGCGGCCTTGGGCATGCTGATGACGGTATTGGTGGCGGTGCCACTGGGGGTTTTCGCCGCGATCAAACGCGGGTCATTGTTTGACAACGTTTTAATGGCAGGCGCGTTGTTTGGGGTATCCATTCCCAGTTTCTGGTTTGGGGTGATGGTCATTCTGGTGTTTGGCCTGTGGTTGGGCTGGCTGCCTATCTCAGGCCGAGGGGACGGCCCCATTTATCAGCGCCTGGAATATCTGGTATTGCCATCGCTGACACTGGCTATTGGCTTGATGGGTATCGTTTCACGCATGGTACGCTCGTCGGTGATTGAGGTGCTGGGTCTTGATTACATCCGCACGGCGCGCGCCAAAGGGTTGAAGTCACGCACGGTACTGGTGCGACATGCCATCCGTAATGCGCTCATCCCGGTCATCACCATCATGGGGCTGCAGTTCGCCGGGCTGCTGGGCGGAGCGATCATCATTGAAACCATTTTTGCCTGGCCTGGAATTGGGCGCCTGGCGGTGAATGCCATCTGGCGTCGTGATTATCCGGTGATCATGGGAACGGTGCTGATCTTTTCGTTCACCTTCATCCTGGCAAATCTGCTGGTGGATATTCTTTACACCGTTCTCGATCCGCGCATCCGGTATACCTAAAGGAGCCCCATGACAACCCTGGAAGAATTAACGAGAGGCAGAGAATTAAAACCAGTCAACCCCATGGTGGACAAACTGCGCCAGATGGTGCACAACAAGTTCGCGCTGGTGGGGATGTCACTTCTAGCCATACTGGTCATTGTGGCCATCTTTGCACCTTTTTTTGCACCCTTTGATCCGATCGCACTGGATTTAACCAATTCGCTGCAGCCACCATCTGCCGAACACCTGCTGGGCACCGACAAGCTGGGCCGTGATGTGCTCAGCCGGTTGATCTACGGCAGCCGTATATCATTGACGGTGGGCTTTATTGTAGAGGGGATTGCCCTGCTGCTGGGAGTGACCCTGGGGGCCATCTCCGGGTATTTTGGGGGAGTGGTCGATAACATCATCATGCGTGTCGTCGATGTGGTGATCGCCTTTCCTTTCCTGATCCTCGCCATCGCGATTGTGGCGATTGTAGGCCCCAGCCTCACCAACATGATGCTGGTTTTGGGCGGGGTGGTGTGGATCGATTATGCGCGCGTGATCCGCGGTATGTTCCTCTCCCTGAAGGAGGAGGAATTTGTGGTGGCCGCCCGCGTGATCGGCTGCAAAGACCGGCGCATCATATTCCGGCATGTACTCCCCAGTACCCTGGGAGTCATTATTGTTCAAACCACCTTTGGTATCGCGGCGGCCATACTGGCGGCATCGTCTCTCAGTTTTTTGGGAATGGGCGCGCAACCTCCCACACCCGAATGGGGTGCCATGCTGTCAGAGGCGCGCACCTACATGCGCACCCTACCCATGATGACCTTTGCCCCCGGGCTGGCCATCATGATCACCGTACTGGCCATTAATTTTGTGGGTGACGCCCTGCGTGATGCATTTGACCCGCGTGTACTGAAGGTTTAGCCCTACGCTGAAACCTGTCAGCGTACAACGATATCCGTTTCATCTTAACAATCGATCCATCCTCACGGGTGAAGGCCTTCCCATGTGCTGTCTGCGAGCTGCGTATGGGAGGCGCGAACCCTGTGAATAAGGTCTGAATTGGCGTTAAGTGTTCAGGTTTGCCGGGGTGAGAGCCGACCTGAGCGCTGGAATCAACAAGGAGGGAGCACAGGACAAATAGAAAAATGTGTTGCTATATCGTGTGTGACACCGTTGTGTGTTGTCCGCCTGAAAAGTATTGTTTATGGAGGAAATAATGAATAAAAAAGGATTTGTCTTGTTGAGCCTGGTGCTGGTGTTCATTTTTGTGCTCAGCGCCTGCCAGCCTGCTGAAGCTCCCGCTGAAGAAGCACCGGCGGCTGAAAGCACCGAAGCGCCGACCGAAGCCGCGGTACAAAAAGGCGGCACGTTGAACCTGGTGGAAGCGGCCATTGTGCAGTTTGATCCGCCGTTTATCAATGACGATGCTTCTTTCCACGTCGCTTCGCTGGTGCATGTATTCTTGTTCCGTGTTGCCCAGGATAGTGAAGGAAATGAGACACCCATCCCTGAACTGGCTTCTTCCTGGGAACTGCAGGAAGATGGTAAGGTGGTTATCTTCCATCTTAACAAGGGTTGGACCTTCCATGACGGCAATGATATCTTCGCCGAGGGCGAGGGACGTGAAATCACCGCCGAAGATGTGGCCTACTCCATCGACCGCATGGTGAATATTGAGGGCAGCAGCATTTCTGTTGACCTGCTGAATACATATGAATCGGTCGAGGCAGTCGATCCTTACACGGTCAAACTCACCCTCAGCCAGCCGGATGCCATTCTGTTCGCTGCAGGGCGCGGTCTTAGCTCGGCGGCTATTCTGCCCAAAGAAGCCGTGGATGCACGCGGCGATACCTGGGGTTTGAACCCCATCGGGGGCGGCCCATTTGAGTTTGTGGAGTATGTGGCCGATGATCATGTGACCCTGCGGAAGAATGAAGACTACGTGTACGAGCCGAATCTGGATGAAGTCCGGTTCAAGATCATCCCGGATGAAGCCACACAGTTGATCTCGCTGGAAGCGGGCGACATTCACCATATGTACCTACCGGCTGCCGAGTTTGCGCGTTTCCAGGATAACCCTGACTATAAGATCTATCCGGGGAACTGCCCGTACTCCTATCATATCCAGTTTGACCAGAAGAACCCGCTGCTGCAGGATGTAAAGGTGCGTGAGGCCATCTCTCGTGCTGTGGATGGAACGGCCATTATGCACAATGAGTTTGGCGGCATGTATGTGGAAGGCTGCGGCATCGCTGGCCCCGGTGTGCCCGGATACGATTCGACCCTGTGCGAACTGTACGCTTTTGACACCGCCAAGACGGATCAGTTGATGACGGAAGCCGGTTGGGCTAAGAATGCCGATGGCATCTGGGAAAAAGACGGCACCCCGCTGGTGCTTGATTTCGAGGTGTGGAACCTGACACCTGCTCCCAGTTTGGCGACCGCGGCCACCACCCAGCTTGAGCAGGCCGGTTTTGATATCAACATGATGGAAGTGGAATTCGGTACCTGGATTGAAGATGCCATGGGCGCCGATACCCAGAAACCGCTCATGATGTGGTCCGGCTTCTGCGGTGAGGGCGGCTTGAACAGCTTCTACGGGTCGACCGGCATGGCCCCCGCCTGGGGTTTCGCGAACCAGGAAGTGTTTGATCTACTGGATTCGGCCAACACCATCGTCGACAAGGACGAGCGCCAGACTACCCTGCAAAGCGCCACACGCAAGATTTATGAAGATTATTCTGATATCCCGATGGGCTTCGCGGTGGGGTATGAAATTACCTCCTCAAAAGTGAACGACTGGTCGATCACAATGTGGTGGTTGAAGGTGGTTACCTCAGTGAACAACGTCTGGCTGTCGCAGTAATCTGTACAGAAAAATCAGCAATACGAAAATCATTGCTCCCCATCCAAACGGGTGGGAGGACGTGGCCCTCTCAAGGCCAAAACAGGAGTCCCATTGCTCCCCATCCATACGGATGGGGAGTTTTTTCCCCTATCGCCATTTCGAAAGGAAAATATGCTCCCCGTTTTCGCCTCGGGTTTGACATTCTCACAGGCGGAGAATAAAATTGAAAGGAAAGACTGGTTCGCAAAAAGACAGGATCGCCTTGAAAAACAATGTAAAACGCTGGGCTGGAAAAACCGTCATCGGATTAACCGGGAATATTGGAACCGGAAAAAGTGTTGTCCGCCTGATGCTGGAACATCTGGGTGCGCTTGGGATCGACGCCGATGCGGTTTCGCATGGCATCATCGAGAAAGGCTCCAGCGGTTATCTTCCGGTGGTAGAATACTTTGGCTACGCGATTCTGACACCGGCCGGCGATATTGACCGCAGGGAGTTGGGGAAAATTGTCTTTTCCAACACGGAAGCGCTGCAGGTGCTGGAGAAGATTATTCATCCGAGGGTCTCCGAAGCCGTCGATTTGCTGATCAACTGCTCATCCAGGCCTGTGGTGGTGATCGAGGCGATCAAACTGATCGAAGGGTATCTGGGCCGGGACTGTGACAGCATCTGGGTGGTGACCGCGGATCAGCAAACGCAATTGAACCGTCTGGTGGTGCAGCGAAAAATGACCGAGTCGGATGCCTTGCAGCGAATTCAGGCTCAGCCTCCGCAGGAAGAGAAGCTCAGGTACGCTGACGTGGTGATCGACAACCACGGCACGTTGGATGAAACCTGGCAGCAGGTGAAACAGGCCTGGCAGAAATTGCTTCCTGAAAAGGAATTATGCGCCGCTTTTCAGGACACTGCGATCGACGCGATCACAAAACATGAGGGGTAAACCTGTCAACGATCTGCCGCAATAAGTCAAAGTTCGCGGCAGCAGTCACGTGGACTGCATCTTGCACCAGTTCATTTTCTACCCAAAAGGGAATCCTTTTGGCAGCAGGCGGTAACATACCGCAAGACCGCCAGTCGCATGAATTATTCTTTGCCGGTAATTGGGTATCATGGAAACCTTCTTAACCGATCTCTTCAATGACCTGCTCTTTCTGTTCCAACGCTTAACCTGGAACAGTGTGCTGGATATTGTTCTGGTAGCGTTGGTCATTTTTGTGGTTCTAATCATGGTACGCGATACCCAAGCCGTGGTACTGCTGCGCGGCGTATTTCTGGTGATACTGATCCTTTCACTGCTTACCACGCTGATCAACCTGCCGGCGTTTTCCTGGCTGCTGCGAACCACCCTGCCCGCGTTGCTGCTGGCCATCCCGGTTATCTTTGCGCCGGAAATTCGCCGCGCACTTGAGCGCCTGGGGCGGGCCGGTTCCACCGATTTCTTCTGGAGCAGCCAACGCAATCAGATGAAGGTAATGGAATCCTCGCTTGAAGCCATCATCACAGCCAGCGCGCGTTTATCGGCCCGGCGCCACGGCGCGTTGATTGTGCTACAACGGAAAGACAGCCTAAAAGATTACACCCAAACAGGCGTGATCCTCAACGCGGTGGTGACCCCCGAAACATTGCTGCAAATTTTCTATCCCAACACCCCGCTGCACGATGGGGCAGTGGTGATCATTGATGGAAAAATTACCGCGGCAGCCTGTGTGATGCCACTTTCCGCCAGCGGTATTCTCAATCGCTCACCCGAGCGGCAAATGGGTTTGCGTCACCGTGCCGCCCTGGGTATTTCGGAGGCCAGTGATGCCATTGTGGTGGTGGTTTCTGAAGAGACCGGTTCCATCTCCATCGCACATGGCGGGCGGATGATACGGCGGCTGGACAGCGAACGCCTGGAAAACATCCTGTTTGCTTTCTACCGCAACCCTGAAGGCCCGCCCAGTGCTGTGAAAGCCATCCGTGAGTTTATCGGTCTGCCGGATCCAAAAAAGAAGGGGGATGGTTAGGTGAAGAATCTGCTGGCTGTGATTGTGAAGAATATTCCCAACCTGATCCTGGCGTTAGTCCTTTCCATTGCGGTATGGATTTTCGCCGTTTCCGATTCTGATCCCACCGTTGAGCAGGAGTATGCGCGTCCTGTTCCGATTGAATTTATCGGTAAGGATGCCAGTTTGGTGATTGTAGACCGCTCGGCCGAACAACTCACCATGACGTTGAGCGCGCCGCAGTCCATCTGGAACCAACTGGAGAACAATCCCTCTCTGGTCAGAGCCCTGGTGGATCTGTCTGATCTGGGACCGGGTGAGCATGAAGTGGAAACCCGCATACAGATCGGTATCATCCCTGTCAAAGTGGTCAGTTATACACCGTCTACCATCACCATCAACCTGGACCGGGTTGTGAGCAAAGCGCTGCCGGTGCGCGTGGTGGTACGTGGAACCCCAGCTATCGGGTTCCGGGCTGACACCGCTCAGGCCGATATTTCCGAGGCAACCGTATCCGGCCCGGCCGTGCTGGTGGATCAGATCAACGAGCTACGCGCTGTTCTGGATGTGGATGGAGCCGCGGAAAACATCAGCCGGGTGATCGAACTTCAGGCAGTCAATAACAACGCGCAGACCATCGAAGGTGTGAACATCAATCCTCAAACTGTTCAGGTGAATCAGGATGTCACACAGTTGGGTGGGTATCGCAATGTGGTGGTCAAAGTGGTCACCACCGGGCAGGTTGCCAGCGGTTACCGCGTCACCAATATTTCGGTGTTCCCGGCAGCGGTGACGGTATTTTCTAACGATCCAGGTCTGGTGGACAGCTTGCCCGGGTATGTGGAAACGCTGCCGCTGGATCTGAACGGATTAAAAGACGACCGAGATATTTCTCTGTCGCTCAATTTGCCGGCGGATGTATCGGCGGTAGGGTATCAACAGGTTGAAGTGCAGGTGGGCGTGGCTGCTATTGAAGGCAGTATCACCCTGGAAGATATGCGGGTTATTTCTGAGGATCTGGGGCCAGGTCTGATCGCCGAATTTTCACCGCAGACAGTCGATGTGATCCTTTCCGGTCCGCTGCCGGTATTGGATGCCCTGCGCACCACCGACATCCGGGTGACCATCAACCTGGAAGGGCTGAGCGCAGGTGTGTATCAGCGTACCCCGATTATTGAGATTAATCTGGAAGATATTGTGGTCCAATCCATCTTACCCGGTTCGATCGAGGTGAGCATCGCTCCCGGGCGTGCAACCATCACCCCGCCGCCAACCGGTACCAGCGGGGCATCAACTCCGCTCCCATAAAAGTAGAAAGATATGAAAAAACCTGTTGTTGCTCTTGTTGGTAGACCTAATGTAGGAAAAAGCACTCTCTTCAACCGTCTGGTAGGGGAGCGGATGGCGATTGTGGATGATGTGCCCGGTACAACGCGTGACCGGTTGATGGCGGAGGCTGAATGGAATGGACGATTGTTCAACGTAGTGGATACCGGTGGTATTGATCCCTCCATGGGGGGCGATAAACCGCTGTCGATTGGTTCCTCCGACTTCATCAGCCAGATCCGCAGCCAGGCGTTGATTGCCATTCAGGAAGCGGATGTGATCCTGTTTCTGGTGGATGCCGACGCGGGAGTCACCCCGGCTGATACTGAAGTGGCCAATATCCTGAGAAAGAATCAGCTTATTGATGAAGAGGGGAAGCCGTTTCCACCCATTTTTCTGGTGGTGAATAAAACGGATAATGAACGGCTGAGAAAGATGACCCCGCAGTTCTATGAGATGGGCCTGGGTGATCCGTACTCCATTTCAGCCCTGCACGGCACCGAAACCGGTGATTTATTGGATGATCTGGTGGCCGTCTTCCCGGACGTAGAAGAGGAAGATGATGATTCGGTCAAGGTTGCCATTGTTGGAAAGCCAAACGTGGGCAAATCAAGCCTGCTGAACCGTATGATCGGCGAAGATCGTTCCATTGTCAGCCCGATTGCCGGCACAACCCGTGATGCGGTGGATACCAAAATCACCTTTCAGGATATTCCCATCACTTTGATTGACACTGCCGGTATCCGCCGACGGGGAAAAATTGAGGTGGGCGTTGAAAAGTTCAGCGTGATCCGCGCCATGCAGGCCATCGAACGCTGTGACGTAGCCCTGTTGGTGATCGATGCGAAAAGCGGTATCTCAGCCCAGGACGCTCACATTGCCGGATATATTCTGCAGGAGTGGAAAAGTACCGTGGTAGTGGTGAACAAGTGGGATTTGATTGTCAAAGACAATCACACCATGAACCAGTTCAATGAGACGATCCGGCGGGATTTGAACTTCATGAGCTATGTGCCCATCCTGTATATATCGGCCAAAACCGGCCAACGGGTGGAGCAGGTGCTGCCCATGGCGCTGCGCGTGCAGGAAGAGCGGATAGCCCGTATCACCACCGGGCAGCTCAATCGCATTCTGCAAAACGCCCAGGAGCGGCACGCCTCCCCGAGCCGCGGCAACCAGCAGCTCAAGATTTACTATGCCAACCAGGTGCGCAGCAATCCGCCTACTTTCCTAATCCATGTGAATGACCCCAAGCTGGCGCATTTTTCGTATATTCGTTATCTTGAAAACAGCATCCGCAAGGAATTTGAATTTTTGGGGACACCCATCCGCCTGGTGCTTAAAGCACGCAGATAACGGAAACGGTCTTGCTCAAGAGGGTGCTGTCAGGTAAAAGGGCAGCACCTTTTGCGTATACCTTACAATTCTAACAATCTTGAATCACGTTGAAAGAAGATTATAATTGTGACGATAATATGATGAATTGGAGCAATATTGGATAATCGATTCGATGACGATACCAGCACAGACCGGAACGGTCTGTCTGATCAGTTAAATAACGAAAACGGCCTTACACAAATCCCTGCGCCGCAGGACTCTCCAAAGGAAAAAGAATGGGGAACCAAAGCGATTGTACTGGAAACGCTGCAAACGGTGGTTCTGGCTCTCATTCTGTACTTCCTGATCGATGCCGTGGTGGGACGGGTGCGGGTGGATAACATCAGCATGCAACCCACTCTGGTCGCAGGCGAATTTCTGCTGGTGGATCGGGTAATCTACAAGTTTACCGGTCTTGAAACCGGTGATGTGGTGGTGTTTCACTTCCCGCAGAACCCCACGGAAGATTACATCAAGCGCGTAATCGGGATTGAAGGTGATACTGTACGGATCGAAGGCGGCGAAGTGTATGTCAACGATCACAGATTGATTGAACCATACCTGGCTACCACCATTGATTACGAAGGCGAGTGGGTGGTGCCGGCAGACTCGCTGTTTGTACTGGGTGATAACCGTAATCCGTCTTACGATTCACATGAATGGGGATTTGTCCCCATGGAAAACATGATTGGTCGGGCAATTTGCGTATACTGGCCAATAAATGAGATAAAATTATTAACACAACCCCAAGTAGTTCAGGCGGCTGTAGAAGAATAAAGGTGAAACCATGCAGGCTAATGAGGGGACTCCAGTATTAACATGTAAGGAATGTCAGATGGGTCGGTTAAACCGGCGCTTTGTGACGTATATTACCTGGTTGGGTGATGAAATGATCACCGTACCTGACTTCCCGGCCTGGATTTGCGATATTTGCGGAACGCGTATTTATGATGGGCATGCATTGAACCGTCTCAGCCTCCTGCTCAGCCCTAATGCAGGGCGACCCACCCTGCGTCCGGCGGCGTCGATGGTCAAGACCGCCCGGGTGAAGAAACCGCAGGCAACCCGGCCAGAATAACAAAAGTAAAACCCGCTGCTTCAAGCAGCGGGTTTTTTGTAAGCATCTGCCGCGTTTTACTGCTGAGGAAGGCCGGTGAACCAATCCGCCTGCAGGTCAACACCCGGATCATTCGTCAGATTAGTTTGAAGCAAACCCACCGAGGTCATCACATAGATCTCCTGGTTGCCATCACGCTCGGAGGTGAACACCACCCACTGCCCATCCGGCGACCAGGCCGGTTCGTACTCGGCCAAGTAACCGTCGGTCAGCAGCAGGGTACTGGCTCCGCGTGAACTGAAATCAACAGACCAGATTTGCCGGTCAGGGCCATCCTGGCGGGTATACACCAGGTAGCTTCCATCCGGCGAAATGGCCGGTTCATCCACCTCACCCATGCGCCCGAAGTGTGAGGTGGGATCAAACGGGGCCGGGGTGGCATAGTCTTCGATCTGGTTGCGCCAGTAGAAGTACTGGTGGCCGTTTCCATGCAGAACATACAGCAGCCACTCCATATCGGGGGTAAATTCAGGGTCGGTCTCCTGATAATCAATGCTGAGGCGTTTCAAATTTTTGCCGTCCGCATCCATCACATACAGCGCGTACACATCGGTGTACCGGCCATAGTTGGCAAAGGCAATCCGCTTGCCATCCGGCGACCAGGCCGGATCAAAGTTGGAACCTGCCAGATCGGTGAGCATGACCGGCTGTGAGTTTTTAACAGAAAGGTCAAGCAGCCAGATTTGGTTTTTTGCCCCTTCAGAGGCCGGTGCGCAGTAGATGAGTTTGCTGCCGTCCGGCGACCATTCCGGCTGGCTTTTGTCACCGGCATCAAAGGTGATCTGCTGCAGATTCATAGCCACGATCTCATTGGTATGGGTCTGCCCGATCTGCATGGTCCATAACTGCCAGGTGGACCCATCCGCGCGATCGCTGACGAAGACCACCCGATTTTCATTCACCAGGAAGGCCGGGGCAGGCTCTCTGGTGGGTGTAGCGGTATCCGCTGCGACGGTTGCCTGTATCGTGTCGGTGGATGATGGCGCTGGTGGCTGGGTTTCGGTGATGGTGGGTTCAACAACCGGCTCATCCGTGGAGGTGATCTGTGGGGTTTCCAAAACCTCTCCCACCAGCATCTCCTGCGTGGGGGTGGAGGGGTTTGACAGGATTTGCGGGATTATATCGCGCAGAAAGGCGAACCAGACCCCCACGCCAATCAGCGTCAGTACCAACCCGGCCGCGGCGATGATTCCGCAGGTCGCCAACAGTTTGGTACCTTTTTTGACCGGAACATTTTTTGTTAATCCGTCTTTTGATGCAACGGTGTTACCGGTATCCATCTGGGGCGTGGTGGGCTGAACGGTGGCAGGAGGTTTGATAACCGTCTGCTCTCCCAGGGCGATGGTGGGTGTTGAGACAGTCTGGCTGGCAGGGTTGCTGAGGGCCTGTAAAAACGCCTGCATCGACGGAAACCGGTCCTGTGGTTGCAGCGACATGGCTTTTTCAATGGCTGCCTGAATGTGGGCCGGTACGGCAGAGTTGAGACCCTGCATGGGGGTGAGCACAGCCTCGCCCAGCAGGCGTTTGATGCTCTCTACCGGTTTTTGATTGGTGAACAGCTTGTACAGGGTTGCCGCCAGCGAGTATTGATCGGAGCGGGGGCTGGTGTGCGATCCGCCGTACTGCTCAGGAGGAGCGTAACCTGGGGTATAGCCGGTCGCTCCGGCGGCGGTAGCCTGGGTGGGGTCGGCGGCTTTGGCCAGGCCGAAATCCACCAGAATCGCCTGTCCATCCGGGGTGATCTTCACATTGGCCGGCTTAATATCGCGGTGGATGACCGGCGGGTTCTGGGTGTGCAGGTAAGTGATGGCCGAAACGAGCTGGCGCGACCAATCCAGGATGCGATCCACAGGGGGAATACCTTCTTCCTTAAGAATGGTCTCCAGATCGCGGCCGGGGATAAAGTCCATCACCAGATACTGCGTATCGCCCACAATAAAATGATCGATCACGCGTGGAAGGTTGGTATGACGCAAAGTTGCCAGAAGCCGGGCTTCGCGCAGAAACTGCTCCTGACTGCTGGCCTCAGAATTTCGGTTGCTCTTGACCGCTACCTGGATATCCAGCGCGGTATCATACGCCAGGTGAACCGATCCCATACCGCCGTGGCCCAACAGGCCAAGAATCTTGTACCGATCTCGCAGAAGTATTTCGTCCTCGGGGAGCATCAGGACCTCGCTGTAATCTGATGATGTGGAATTGTTAAGACGATGAAGATGGAATCATTATAGCCGAAATCGACACCGCGTATCACAGGGGATTTTCAGCCGGGTTATTCCTTAGGATGCGACTCGTGGATGTGCGCAGATTTTGGATTACGCGAAATGTCATACTGATTGGGAAGAAAATCACAAAAATAGCTTGACAAACGGCTCCAGTTTTACGATAATCATCATAAATCCAGCGTCTGGATCGTACGGGAGGATGTCATGAGTGAAACCATAATGGATCTTCTTAATCAAAAGAACTCTGAGGTGTATTCCGTACAGGTTGATGCAACCCTGCTCGACGCACTTCGGATGATGGCTGAAAAGCGCATCGGATTTGTTCCGGTCATGGATGGTGAAAAAATCGTCGGGCTGTACTCTGAACGGGATTTTGCCCGTTTAATGGCAGTTCGCGAAGATCTCCCGCTCGATACACCTATCAAAGAGGTGATGGTTTCGCCGGTCTATTTCATTAAGGCAGACCAGACCATCGATGAAGGCATGGCAGTGATGGGCACCATGCATTTCCGCCATCTGCCTGTACTGAGAGACAAAAAACTCATCGGCGTGGTCTCCATCGGCGATATTATCAAACAGGAAATGTTTGAGCGCGATTACACCATTGAGGATCTGGAGAATATCCTGTGGGCTAATCTCGTGTAACAGGCTGTAAACGACTTTCCGCTACAGCGATATTTATTAATCATGCCCGATTTTCTGATTCCAGAGAATCGGGTGTTTTTTCATGTTAAAATGAAACAGCGCAACATTAAATAATTGAATCGATTTGCTTAGGGAGGTGCTAGTGGCAAATTTTCTCACAGCCTTGCGAGGGTATGCTACCTATCGCGGACGCGAAGGCCATATTGGTTTTTTACTGCACCGTATCACAGGGTTGGGAACGCTTTTGTTTTTATCCATCCATATCCTGGACACCGCGCTGGTTTATTTTGCTCCCAATTTGTATGACGAGGTAATGGGTTTTTACCGCAGCGCCCTGTTTGGTTTTGGCGAAATCCTGTTGATTTTTGCCGTTATTTATCACGGGGTCAACGGGCTGCGGTTGGCGGTGTTTGATGTGCTGGTGCCGCGGTTCTGGAACATCCCCATGCAAAGGTACTCGGTCCGGTTTACCCTCACGGTCGCGCTGATCCTGTGGATCCCGGCCATGCTGGTGATGCTGCGCAGCATCCTCATTCACAATTTTGGCCTGCTGGGCGGCTAGGAGGTATGCATGGATCAATCATTACCCGTTTCCGGAAAGAAAAACACCTCCAATCCGCCACTGAGTGACTTTGAACGCAAGGCCTGGATGTGGATGCGTTTCAGCGGTGTTCTGGTGATCCCGCTTGTCTTTATCCATGTGCTCATCCAGGATATTTTGATAGGTGTACAGAATATCGATGTGGATTATGTGGCCGCGCGGTGGGCCAATTTAGGCTGGAGGGTTTATGACGCCTTCCTGCTGGTACTGGCTTTCACCCACGGCATGAACGGTTTCCGGCAGGTGTTGATGGATTATCTGCGCGGAGATCGCGTCCGCGTGACAATTTCACGCCTGCTGCTGGCCGCCTGGCTGGTGATCAGTGTGATTGGAGCCATGGCTATTGTGGGCGGCGTAGGTCGGCCATAAACAGGGGGGATCAATGCAAACCAGAACTTTTGATGTGGTGGTTGTGGGTGCGGGCGGAGCCGGATTGATGGCTGCGCTGCATGCCTCAAAAACAGCCAAAACGGCTGTGATCAGTAAACTGTATCCCTCCCGATCACACACCGGTGCGGCTCAGGGCGGGGTGGGGGCGGCGCTGGGAAACCTGGAAGAAGATCATCCGGATTGGCACGCCTTCGATACAGTGAAGGGCAGTGATTACCTGGGCGATCAGGATGCGATTGAGTTCATGTGTTCCGAGGCGGTCGCGGCTGTGTATGAACTGGAGCACATGGGTCTGCCGTTCTCGCGCACACCGGATGGGCGGATTGCCCAGCGGCCTTTTGGGGGTCACACCAACAATCAAACGGGTAAAGCCGTGCGGCGTGCCTGTTACGCGGCGGATCGCACCGGCCACATGATCCTGCAAACCCTGTATCAACACTGCATTAAGAACCAGATCGAGTTCTACAACGAATTTTTGGTGGTGGATGTGCTCATCGAGGGCGGCGCGGCGGCCGGGGTGATCGCGCTGGAGATCTCGAGCGGAGAGTTATATCTGTTTCACACCAAAGCGGTTATTTTTGCCACCGGCGGGCACGGCCGGATGTGGCAGGTGACCTCCAACGCATTTGCCTATACCGGCGACGGCGTGGCCGTCACCCTGCGACGCGGCATACCGGCGGAGGATATGGAGTTTTATCAGTTCCATCCCACCGGCATCCTGAAGCTGGGCATTCTGATCACCGAAGCGGTTCGCGGTGAGGGAGGTATCCTCCTGAACGGATCAGGGGAGCGCTTCATGCCCAAGTACGCTCCCCATGTGAAAGATCTGGCCTCCCGTGATGTGGTCAGCCGGGCTATGTACCTGGAGATGCGAGAGGGCAGGGGGATTGAGGGAAAAAATTATCTGCACCTGGATGTGCGCCCGGAAACGGTCAACCATTACGCGCAGCTCGACGGGCGTACGCGGCCGGACGGCTCGCCATACCAGGTGGACGGCAAGGAAATTTTGTCGAAAATCCCGGATATCGTAGATTTTTGCGAGACCTACCTGGGCGTCGACCCCCTCAGGCAGCCCATCCCGGTGCAGCCCACCGCGCATTACGCCATGGGCGGCATCCCCACCAACCACTTCGGGCAGGTGGTGATCGATGAAAACAATACCGTCCTGCCGGGATTGTACGCCGCCGGCGAGACTGCCTGTGTGTCGGTGCACGGGGCAAACCGCCTGGGCACCAATTCGCTGCTGGATCTGATTGTGTTTGGCAAACATGCGGGTCTGGATGCGGCCGCCTACGCGGCCAGAGCCGGACTGCAGCCGTTGCCCAAAGACGCCGCTGAACCCGTGCTGGACAGGCTCAACCGCCTGCGCACAGCCGATGGGCCGGAGAAAGCCGCCGATCTTCGTAATGAGATGCGTGAAGTGATGAGCCGTGATGTGGGTGTTTTTCGCACCGAAGATGGTCTACAGGAAGCCGTGCAGAGGATTGAAGAATTACGCCAGCGTTATCGCCACGTGAAGATATCAGACCCCGGCAGCCGCTACAACATGGAACTGATGGGGGTGTGGGAACTGGGCAATCTACTGGATCTGGCGCTGGTGACCAGCCGCTCTGCGCTGGCACGCCACGAGAGCCGTGGGGCCCATTCCCGCGAGGATTATCCGCGCCGCGATGATCAGGATTGGCTGAAACATACGCTGGCTTGGCTGGAGGAAAGCACGGTGCGGTTGGCCTACAAACCCGTCAGGATGACCCACTTTGAGCTGAAAGAACGCACTTATTAAGGGGATGCCGGTATGCAAATTGAACTGAAAGTAAAACGTTTTCATCCCGAGTTCGATAACCGCCCGCATTTTGAGTCTTATCCGCTGGAGGTGGACCCGAACGAACGGATCATGGATGTGCTGGAACAGGTGCGGGATCGTGTTGATGGCAGCCTGGCGTACCGTCGCTCCTGCGGGCACGCGGTGTGCGGTTCATGCGCCATGCGCATCAATGGGCGAAACCGGCTGGCCTGCAAGGTGCTGGTGAAAGATGTGGGTACCAACCACATCACCCTGGAACCGTTGTTGGGTCTGCGGGTGATCAAGGATCTGATGGTGGACATGGACCCGTTCTTCGAACAGTATCGCTCTGTTCTGCCCTATCTGATCAACGATCAACCGGCTCCGGAAGGGCGCGAGCGATTGCAATCTCCTGAGGATCGGCAGCGCTTTGACGATACCACCAAGTGCATCCTGTGCGCGGCCTGCACCACATCCTGTCCTTCATACTGGTCAAACCACCGTTATGTAGGCCCGGCTGCTCTGGTGAGCGCTCACCGCTTTCTGTTTGACAGCCGCGACACCGCCGCGGAGCAGCGTTTGCGGATACTCAACCTGCCGGACGGGGTATGGCGCTGCAGAACGGTATTCAATTGCACAGAGGCCTGCCCGCGTGATATTCACATCACCCGCGCCATCGCTGAGATCAAACAGGCGCTCATCCTCTCAAAAGATACAGACGGCTCTTCGAAGCGTTTATAATCGTACTATTGAACATGAAATGAGGGAGATCCATGGAGCTGACAACAGGCATAACAGGAAAAGTTGAAATCACCGTAAGCAATGAGGATACCGCCGCAAAGTGGGGCAGCGGGCTGGTACCGGTCTATTCAACCCCCGCGCTGGTGGGTTTGATGGAAAGCGCCGCGGTTCAGGCTCTGCGGGGGTACCTGGCGGAAGGAAAGACGACCGTGGGCGGGCGAATTGATGTAAAACATATGGCCGCCACACCCGTGGGGATGAAAGTACATGCGCTGGCTGAGCTGGTTGAGATAGATGGTCGGCGGCTGGTGTTTAAAGTGCAGGCCTGGGATGAAGCGGAGCAAATCGGTGAGGCCGTTCACGAACGGTACATCATTGATGAAGCAAAATTTTTAGCGCGCGTTCAGGCGAAAACTATATAAAACGTCCTGATAATAGAATGCAGAAAATCGGGGTTTCACCCTGTCCGTTGTGAACAGACAGCCTAAAACAACCCCGATTTTTTCTGTGCGGGCAGTATTCGCCAAATGATCTACCCGACGATGTACAGCTTCAGCGAATTATTCCGGTTTATCCGATGTATCGATCTTTTCAGCAACACTGGCGGTTTTGCTGCTCTCTTTTGTCTCTTCATCTTCTTTCATCGTTTTCTGGAAGATTTTGATTCCCTTTGCCAGTTCTCCGGCTGATTTCGTGAGACGGCCGCCAAATAGCACCATCATGATCAATAAGACAATCAGCAGTTCAGGCCAACCAATTCGAAACGGCATAATCATTCACTCCTTCTACCAACTTATATTGGCTACATTTTATCACCAGCCTGCATTTCCGGTGAGACAGCTTTCATTTCTGCAGAGATGAGCGGACGCCGGTAGCCCTGGAAAAAGACTTCCGGTTACAAACCGGAAGTCTTTTGAAAAACTTGAGGCGATTAATTACGAGCCTTAATGGCCTGAATCGTCCCACGGGTTCTCGGCGCGGGGGATGATCTCATCATCCTCTACCATACGCTGCCCACCGTTATCATGGCACTGGCTGCAGTAATCAACCTGGTTTGCATGTGACTGGTGGCAGTTCGAGCAACTCAGATCGGGCCAGTGACTCTTGTGAGGGTTTTTGCTTAAGAAATCCGTTTTCACGGCCTGGAAATCCAGGCTGATATGACATTCAATACACATATCATCTGAATACTTGCGCTTTTGAATCGGATCATCATAATTCCCGATCAGGAAGTTGACGCCGCTGACCACTTCATCGGTGACGGTGTACTCAAAATGGCATTCCTTGCATTGTACGCCGGCCTGGTAATGCACGTTATCCAGGTGATCGCTGGTCAGATAGGATTCGACATGCTCATCCATATTATGGCAGGTGGCGCAGAATTTAGGATTTGTGTCGCTTTGATGCAGTAAAAATGCGCTGACTGCCCCGACGATGATCAACGCCAGCACAATAATATTTACCACAATGCTGGTTCTGGCCATGCGCGGGCTGACAGGCTTCCTTTGTTTTTTCGGTTTTGGTTGCGGGGTTACCTTGCCCTCATTCTCTTCGGTCATTCCAATACTCCTTTTATTTCCTGAAAGATGCACAGGAGAGTGCCGAATGATTTACTCTTCGCCCACCAGGGTTAATGCCACCGCGTGCAGGGCTGCCAGATAAGAGAATGTAAAGCCGGCTCCCAGTGTGGATCCGCCGCCCGGGTAGGCTGCGCCCATCACACTGCCGGAAGTGTTACCCACCGCATACAGACGCGGAATGGGCTGCCCGTTGAGATGCATCACCTGACCGTTGGTGTTGATCTCCAGGCCGCCGTTAGTGCCGCAGGTGCCTGGGTAATACGGCGCGCCGTAGAACGGGCCGGTGGCAATCGGTGCGAGGGTGACATTTTTGAGATCGGTGCGGCCCATATAGTCGCCGGCGGTGTCCACGTCAAACGGGTTCTCGCCGCGGTGCCAGACCGGGTCAATGCCTGCTTCCGCATTCGGGTTGAACACCTCAAGCGTGGCCTGCAAACCGGCGGCATCCACACCCAGCTTGTTGCACAGCTCTTCCAGCGTATCGGCCTGTTGCACCCATTCGGGGATCACACCCACCTGGTAATTGGAGCCAGGGAACGGGTAATATTCGGCGTACTTGCTGTCCGCGATCCAGAAGGCAGGGGTATTTCGGTACTCAAACAGGCCCGAATCATAGTACCAGAAGGAGCGCTGGAACTGCTCGTAAGGGCAGGCTTCGTTCCCGATTCTTTCGCCATATTTGTTGACCACGATGGCGCCGGGTTTCCCGCGGTACATCTGCCAGTCGGCTTCACCCTGGAACTTATCGGCATCCAGTAGAAAACCGGGCAGGCCCCAGCTTTCATTCATATTCCGCAGAGAGGCGCCAAGCTTCATGCCCATCATTTGCCCGTCGCCGGTATTGGTGAAGACGGCGTTGGAGAAGAAAATGGGACCACGCAGGAAATGTTTGGCCCAGGTGCGATTATGATCAAAGCCACCGGTGCCTAAAATGACAGCCTTATTGGCTTTGATGTTCATGGCGGAGTTGCCGCTTTGCGCGACAAGACCGATCACCTCCCCGGTTTCGTTGGTGATCAAATCGGTAGCGGCGGTATCGAACAACACTTCAACGCCCAGTTCGTCGAGCGCGGCTTTGAAGGTTTGATAGGTGCCGAAGCCGTATTGCAACGAGCCGTCTTCATTGGCCATGTACAGGGTACGCCCGTATGGTACGGAACCTTCTCCGGCATAATAATCGCCAAAATTCCGGCTGGTGTTGGTGACGAATTTCCAGTTAAACTGATCGCGCAGATACTCAACCATTTTGGGAGCAGAATCCACATAAGTTGTGATCAGTTCATCGGTTGATTGTCCCTCGGTCACGCGCTGAAGATAAGCAATGGCGCCTTCGCGGCTATCTGCGATACCCTGCTCTTTCATGGCATAGTTATTGGGCACCCAGAACCCGCCGCCGGAAAGGGCGGTGGTTCCGCCGAACGCGGGTGATTTTTCAATCACGAGGACTTTGGCGCCTTCTTTGGCCGCTACCAGCGCGGCTACGATCACGGTTCCCGCGCCAACCACCACAATATCCGCTTCCTTTGACCACTCGGTGTCGCTGTTTTGGGCAGCAGATCGGGGGGCGCAGCCGGCTGCCAGGGCAGCCATGCCCGCACTCGCAAAAGCCGTCATTTTCAGGAAGTCGCGGCGCGATGCGGCATTCTTGACTTTGTCTACCATCATGTTCTCCTTTTTTTATTTTACTGATAATACAGACAGGATATATTTGGATTATATTGAATGAAAAATCAAGTGTGCAGGGTATGTCGCAAAACTGACAAAAATTGTCCTGAAAGAACAAAAAAGCCGCTCTCTTTGAAGAGAGCGGCTTTTAAAAACTAATTTCTTGAAGTAATCGGAAACGATTTAGTACATTCCAGGTTGGGGTGCAGGAGCCGGAGCTTCCTTCTCGGGGATGTCGGTGATCAGGGCTTCGGTGGTCAGGATCATGGCTGCGATGGAGGCAGCATTTTCCAGAGCGCCACGGGTCACTTTGGCGGGATCGATCACGCCACCCTTGACCATGTCCATGTACTCTTCGGTCAGGACATTGTAGCCGATCTGCTTGCTGTTCTTGGCTTTCTGTTCGCTGCGGACGTTCTCGATAATGACGGAGCCTTCTTTGCCGGCATTCTCGGTGATCTTGCGCATCGGAACTTCCAGGGCTTTGTAGACGATGTTGACGCCGATCTGTTCGTCATCAGCTTCCAGTTTGAAGTCTTTGATGGCTGACATGGCGTTGATCAGGGCTACACCTCCGCCAGGGACGATACCTTCTTCAACGGCTGCACGGGTAGCCGACAGGGCATCTTCCACGCGGTGTTTCTTTTCTTTCAGTTCGGTCTCGGTTGCAGCGCCAACACGGATGATGGCTACGCCGCCGGACAGTTTGGCCAGACGTTCCTGCAGTTTTTCGCGGTCATAATCGCTGGTGGTCTTGTCGATCTCGACGCGGATCTGCTCGATACGGCCTTTGATATCGGCATCATTGCCGCGGCCGCCGATGATGGTGGTGTTGTCTTTATCGGAGACAACCTTCTCGCAGCGGCCCAGATCTTCCAGGCGAGCGCTGTCGAGTTTCTGTCCGGTCTCTTCCGAAATCACGGTGGCGCCGGTCAGGATGGCGATGTCGCCCAGCATAGCTTTGCGGCGATCGCCGAAGCCGGGGGCTTTGACGGCCAGAACGTTCACCATACCGCGCAGTTTGTTCAGAACCAGGGTGGCCAGTGCTTCGCCGTCAATATCTTCGGCGATGATGACCAGATCGCGTTTACCGATTTGCACCATTTTCTCGAGGATGGGAACAATATCTGTAGCAGCGGAGATCTTCTTGTCATGGATGAGGATGTAGGCATCTTCGATCACTGCTTCCATGGATTCGGGGTTGGTGACGAAATAAGCAGAGATGTAACCGCGGTCAAACTGCATACCCTCGACATATTCCTGCTCGAATTCCAGACCCTTGGATTCTTCCACGGTGATGACGCCGTCTTTACCGACTTTGTCCATCACTTCGGCGATCAGTTCACCAATGGCGCGATCCTGTGCAGAGATGGAGGCCACATTGGCGATGTCTTCTTTGGTGGTGATTTCGATGGCCTGACCTTTGATGGCATCAGAAACCAGTTTGGTGGCGGCTTCAATACCGTGCTTCAGCAGCATGGGGTTGGCGCCTGCAGACAGGTTTTTGAGGCCTTCAGAGACGATTGCATGGGCCAGAACGGTGGAGGTGGTGGTGCCATCACCGGCAATGTCATTGGTTTTGGTGGCTGCTTCTTTCAGAAGCTGGGCGCCCATATTTTCAAACGGATCTTCCAGTTCGATTTCCTTGGCAACGGTCACGCCATCATGGGTGATGGTGGGGGAGCCAAATTTGCGGTCGATTGCCACGTTGCGGCCTTTAGGGCCGAGGGTGGTGGCAACGGAGGTCGCAACCATGTCGATACCATTCTTGAGTTTTCGGCGGGCTTCTTCAGAGAAGACCAATTGTTTTGCTGCCATATTTATTACTCCTGGTGTTTTGGATGATTGGTTTACTTTGTGTTACTGAGAACTATTGAACAATTGCGAGCAGATCGTTTTCGCGCAGAATCAGGATTTTCTTGCCGTCGATTTTGATTTCGGTTCCGGAATACTTTGCGAACAACACAACATCGCCCACTGCCACATCCAACGGGATGCGGTCGCCGTCTTCATCGCGATCGCCAGGGCCAATGGACAGCACTTTGCCTTTTTGGGGTTTTTCTTTTGCGGTGTCAGGAAGCACAATACCGCCAATGGTTACTTCTTCCTGCTCGATGGGCTCTACGACAACCCGGTTTCCTAATGGTTTCAAGTTCATGGAAATCAAACCTCCTTGAAAGATTGTGAATTTGTACATTTTAGCACTCATATAACCCGAGTGCTAACAACCAGAATAATACCTGCCTTTGAAAGAGAAGTCAAGAGGAAGGTCAGGAATCTAATAATTCTCTGATATTTTACGAGACAGTCTAATGGCTAAGGATAGATATTATAAGAGGCGCAGATTGAGAAGCCATCCTGCACAATCGCCTGGGCATTCACATCTTCAGGAAAGGCGATCCGCACCATCTCCAAAATGGCCACCGCTTCGGTGCAGTAATCCTGATACGGGCGGTGCATGGCTGCCAGCACAGAACCATAGGAATAATAATACACTTCGGTGGTTTCGGTGAGCGGCATACCGGTAATCACAATCTCCGGGTCGGTCTCCTCGTTGCACTGGCGTACGGTGCAGCTTTCTTCGGCGGTGCATCCGCGAATGGCGCATTTGAGCGCTTCAATGGCGCTTTCATAGTTGCGTGACTTGAAGTAAACGATGCCCAGTTGCCCGTAGACATCCGGGCTGTAGGGGTCAATTTGAACAGCATGCAGCATGTTCAGCGAGGCGGCATAGAACCCACCTAATTGCGCATAGGTTTTTCCCAGGGCAATATAAGGGATGGGGTCGTTAACCCCCAGGCCCTCATTGATGGCTGCGGCTTTGGCAAAATATTCCAGGGCGATGGGGTAGTAAGGTGAGCTTTCTGAATCTCTTAAGGCCAGCACGCGGTAGTTCAGACCGATGCGGATATACAGAAACGTCAGGTTGGGCATGATTTCGACGGCCTTTTGATAGGATTCGATCGCGCCCAGATAATCACCCATCGATTCTTTGGTATACGCCATAATACGCTGCACATCCATCGAGTCGGGGTTTCGTTCTAAGGCCTGATTGACGTACTGCTCGGCCTGCGACCATTTCTGCTGGTCGACCAAAATCTCCGCATAATAGGCCAGCGCCAGGGTATTGGTGTTATCCAACTGCAAAGCCTGCACGGCTTCCTGTTCAGCCTGAGTAAGATACGCGCCGGCTTCTTCTTTTGTGATCAATGATGAGCTGGACAGCCAATCCAGAACAAAAGAGCGAATGGCATGCGCCGAGCTGTCTTCGGGAGCCAGTTCAACTGCCCGATCCACTGCTTCCAGGGCTTCCTGCAGGCGGGCAAGCTGCTGCTCATCGGTGGTGAGTAGTTGTGATGAATAGGTGCGGATACGCGCCAGTTCATACCATAACTGATGGTTTTGATCATCCAGGGCGATGGCATTAATGTAGGATTGAATGGCTTTGTCGAGATCGCCCGCCGAAAAATGTGTCTCCCCTTCCAATACATAAGATGAAGCACCGCGCGTGGCTGTGGGAGTAGGGGCATACGGTGAGACGATTTTTTCATCCAGTTTGGCGCGGATGGCAAACATGCTGATCACCACCAGCAGGAGCAAAACCATCACACGGGCCGGATTGGAGCGTGCGCCGGTTTTACGAAACTCAAGTTGTTTTCCGGATAAATTCATGCCTTACCCATTTATGGCGTGGGGGTTTGACTGGGAACCTCGAGTACGGTGGGAGAGGGCGTTGGTGGGTTGTCGACAAACCCCTGGCAGATGTTGATCATTTCATCGGCGTTATAAACCGCGTATTCGTCGTCTTTTTGCCCTTCTTTCAGGATCTGGGCAATCTGAATGGCATCGCCGCACTCGGCATTGCGAGCCAGCGACAGGCCAAAGTACTGGTAATATTCCGAGACCCGACCGGCATCGAGCGGCAGACCTTCAACCACCTCGCCATTTTCACTCAACCCGCCCTGGATGCCGATCCGGAAGTATTTGATGGCCTCACTGTACTGTTCGTTCCGGTAATACATGCTGCCCAGGTTGCCGTACAGGAAGGGATCGATGGGATCATCTTTCAGGGCTTGCTCGGCATACTGAATGGCCTTGGCAATTTCACCCACGGTCAGGTAGGTACGTGAGATATACAGATCAGGCAGCGGATCAGACGGGTTTAGCGCATTGGCCCGGTTGAACTCTTCTACCGATTTATCATATTCGGTCAGATAGCGGTAATTCCTCCCCAGCGCCAGATGAAGATCGGCGATGTTGGGGTTTTGATTCACAGCCGCTTCAAATTGAACGGCTGCTTCTTCATAATTACCGGTCAGTTCCAGGATCACGCCACGGGAGCGCAGTGTTTCGAGAGCGTTGGGATTGAGGGTTTGAGCCGTGCGCGAGGCTTCCACTGCATAATCGAGCGTGCTCAGTTCATCTTCGCCGGCCTGAATCTGCAGCGCATACACTTCGGCCAGGTAAGCGAATGCCGCGTAGTTATTGGGATCCGCCGAAATGGCTTTTTTCAGCGTGGAGGCTGCATCAAAATACTCGCCATTAAAACCCATTGCCCACCCCTGCAGCGCCAGAGCCATTGAGTTATTAGGATTGATCAGCAGGGCGTTGGCCGCATTCTCAATGGCTTCATCATACCTGGCGTTGTAGATCAACAGGCGTGACAGAACGATGTAGTTGGATGCGTTGCGGGGATCGGCGCGAATGGCTTCATAATAAGCGTCAATAGCGGGAGCGATTTTTCCATCAGCCAGCATAGCTTCCGCATCCGCCACAAAAGACTCAGGTGAGCGTGTAGCCGTTGGCGTGGGAACAAACAGGGGCGGGGTGGCCGGAACGATGATCTGGTTTACATAAACCGCCGCTCCAACCAGTAATAAAAGCGTCATCACCCGCCAAGGATTGGCACGGCGACGCTTTTTTAACATTGACCATTTACTGCCCTTCAGGTACATCTACGTCATATTACATTAGGTTGGGGAGTACGTCAAGGAGCCCCTGTCAGCAGGGCCCCTGTCAGCAGGGCCCTTATAAGAGAACCTCATCTTTAAATGAAAATTTCCACACCCGCAACTTCGTCATTTTTGCGGGCGTGGGTTTTATCCGGTGTGAGCCGAAAAATCAGGCCGAAAAGCGCGTGATCACCGTCACGCCGGTTCCGGCAAATTTGTCCATGAGGGTGAGTTCTACTGCCGCCTCGTCCAGACTGACGGTGCGTTTCACCATCTTCTCGGGATGCAGCTTTCCGCTCTCAATCATCTCGATCAGGGCGGGATAGCGGTATGCCTGGATGCCGTGTGAGCCGTAGATTTCCAGTTCGTGGGCCACCACTTTATCCATTGGAATGGGGGGATGGTGCTCATCGGCCGTCATCAGCCCCACCTGAACATGGCGTCCGCGCTTGCGTAAACAGGCGATGGAGTTGAAACAGGTGGTCAGGCTACCCAACGCGTCGATCGACACATGTGCGCCGCCCTGACTGATTTCTTTGATGGCAGCCGGGACATCCGGGTTCACGCGAGCGTTCACGGTCCAACCGGCGCCCAGTTCGCGGGCAAGCTGTAATTTATCCTCGCCAATATCCACGGCAATCACATTGGCGCCGGCTGCCGCCGCGATCATGATGGCCGACAGACCCACTCCGCCGCAGCCGTGTACAGCCAGCCACTCACCGGCTTTCACCTTCCCCTGATCCACTACAGCCCGAAAAGAGGTGACAAATCGGCAGCCCAGGCTGGCCGCGGTGGTGAAATCAATGGATTCAGGCAGTCTGACCAAATTGGTATCGGCATAGTGGATGGCGGTGTATTCGGCAAAGGAACCCCAATGTGTAAAGCCCGGCTGGAACTGATGATCACAGACCTGCTGGTTGCCAGAGATGCACTGCGGGCATACACCACAGCCGCACACAAACGGCAGGGTTACCCGATCGCCCACTTTCCAGCGAGTCACCTTTTTACCGGTGGCAGAGATAATACCAGCCAGTTCGTGCCCCGGAACGTGTGGCAGATGGATATCAGAATCGTGACCCATCCAGCCGTGCCAGTCAGAACGACACAACCCGGTTGCCATCACCTGCAATACCACACCATCTTCGGTGGGTTCAGGGTCAGGAACGTTTTGCACGGAAATCGGCTTTTGGAACTGATCATAGATTGCTGCGCGCATGATATTCACCTGTATCGATCAAAATTTCGGATATAGAGATGACCAAAAGTATAATACACGTTTTCTTCATTTAAAGACGAAAAACAACCTTCAACGAGATTTCTTGCAGGGAAAAATTCAATATTAAATTCAAGGTTGGCATTTCTCCCGATTCATGGTAAATTTACTACGTCTGCACGTTCTGTAAACGATTTCATAATAACCCAAATTCATCGATTTTTCTGGCTTCACTTTAGCGTTCTACAATACTATCGGCATGGAAGGGAACCTGTATGAATCTGGAACAAAAAATTCACTCAATTATTGAAAAAAGCGGCGCAAAATTTGGGATTGCTCTTCGTCATATTGAAAGTGGTGAAGAGGTATTGGTCAATGCGGATCAGTATTTTCCACTGGCCAGCGTAGTTAAAATTCCCGTACTGGTTGAAATGTGCTATCGCCTGTCTGAAGGGCAGATTAAACCGTCTGATCGTTGGACTTTGCTCAATTCGGATAAAAACTTCCCGAGCGGCGTGCTGGTGTTCTTCGAAGAGGGACTGACCCCCACCGTGCGGGATTTGATGATGTTCATGATCATCATTTCTGATAACACCGCCACCGACATCCTGATCAACCGGCTTGGGAAAGAGAATATCGTCAACCGGATGCGTTCATTGGGCTTAAAGGATATCCACATCACCATGAACATCCGCGAGCTGTTCGCAGAGATCATGCCGGATACCAATCCCAACAAAGACATCAAAGAGATCTACCGCCTGATGCGTGAAAAACTCGACGAGTTCGAAGGTCCCCGCACCGGCCGCATTACCGCACTCTCTCCTGAAAACAATGTCAGCACTCCCATCGACATGACCAATCTGCTCCAGCTCATCTATGACGGGAAAGCACCCAACCGCCAGTGGAGCGATTACGCGCTGGATATTCTCTTCCACCAGCAGTTGAATGACCGGATTCCCCGCTTCCTGCCCAACGGCACTCTGGTAGCCCACAAGACAGGCACCATTGGCGCCACCCGGAACGATGCCGGAATCATTTATGTAAACGACAATTCCCACGTGATCCTGAGCGAGTTCGCTCTTAAGGAACCGCTGGAGGATACGAAGCTGGCCCGTCAATCGGTGTTTGAGTTGGAAACCGCGATGGGCGAAATTGCCCTGGCTGCGTACGAGGCTTACAGTTAGGCCAGGGTCTGTATCCATGAGGAGGTGTGCCCACAAGGATAGATCATGACCTTCATATCTTATCGTTACCGGGTAGACTACCATTCGTTCAATTTATGTTAGGAGAAAGAGAAATGAAAAAAGGTTTATTTGTACTGTTCGGCCTGTTGATGGTTGCAAGTATGCTTTTTGCAGCTTGCGCCCCCGCAGCCACCGAAGCCCCTGCCGTTGAAGAACCGGCAGCCACCGAAGCCCCGGCTGAAGAAGCCGCAGCCACCGAGGCCCCGGCTGAAGAAGCCGCAGCCACCGAAGCCCCTGCAGCCACCGAAGCCGCTGCCGAATCAACCGGCCCGACCCAACTGGTCCTGGTTGAGAGCGGCAACTACACCTCGCTGGATCCCTTCACCAATGCCTGGCACGCCAATCCTGCCTACGCAGTATTCGCCACCCTGTGGGATTACTCGCTGGATCTGAAGAACTTTGGTGGTGTCCTGGCCGAGAGCTGGGAATTCGCTGAGGACAACATGAGCGCCACCATCAAACTGAAAGATGGCATCACCTTCACCGATGGTACCCCGGTCAATGCCGAAGCTATCAAATGGAACTTCGACAAATACCTGGATCCCGAACTGGCCTCTCCTGGTGGCGGAACCATGCGCGATTTCATCGACAACGTTGAAATCATCGACGACCTGACCTTCAAAGTCAACTTGAAGGCTCCCTGGGCCATGTTCATGGATGAGATCGCCGGCAAAGAACTTGCCAGCCCCACCGCCTATGAAGCCATGGGCCCTGTGGAATACGCCAATGCTTTGACCTCTGCCGGCCCCTACACCGTGGAAGAAATCATCCCCGATGTTTCGATCACCTATGCAGCGAACCCGGCTTACACCTATGCCTCACAATACGCTCATAATGCCGGCCCCGTCCAGTTCGACGAACTTGTTCTCAAGTACATGAACGACGAAGCCGTGATCTATGCTGCTCTGGAAACCGGTGAAATCCAGTGGGCTCCCATCCCTGCTCAGTACCTCGAGCAGGCCCGCTCCAACGCCAATGTCAAGATCATTGAGGCCGAGGGCACCGATACCCAGTATTTGGGCATGAACAACCAGTATTATCCCTTCACCGAAGAAGGCGTTCGCCAGGCTATTGCTTACGCTGTCAACCGTGAAGAACTGAACCTGATCGCCTTCGAAGGCGCAGCAATCGAACTGTACCAGCCGCTGGGCAAAGGCAACATTGGTTGGAGAGCCGAGATGGACGATTACGGCAAGCTGACCAGCGATGACCCCGCAAAAGCCATGGCTATGCTGGATGAGCTCGGCTTTGTCGATACCGACGGCGATGGCATCCGGGAAGAACCTGCTACCAGCCCGAACCCCGGCAAGAAGATGTCTTATGAACTGATGACCCCCGTTGATCCTACCAATCAGCGCATGGCCGAAACCCTGCAGTCCCAACTGGCTGCCATTGGTATCGAAACCCACATCATGACCGTGGATTCGACCCTAATGCGCCAGAAGACCGCTGAAGGTTCACATCAGATGATCTATTGGGGCTATGCCATGACCACCCCCGATATCACCACCTACATCTTCCGTTCATCCCGCATCGGCGCTTCAAACCGCAACCACGTGAATGATCCCTTCCTCGACACCTTGCTCGATGCTCAGGATCAGCAGTTGGATCCGGTACTGCGCCAGCAGGCTACCGATGAAATCAGCAAGTATTTGATCGATCACCGCTTCTTTGTACCGTTGCTGAGCCCGATGTACTACTACGGCTACCGCGCGGATATGGTGGACTGCACCGAGTGGAGCATCCAGGGCGGCTGCTATTGGACCGACTGGTATCCAGTTAAGTAATTTCTGTGAGAAACAGGTAGAGGTGGCAACACCTCTACCTGTAATCCTGTAGATCAAGTTGTTTGGCCGGGTAAAACAAGAATGATAAATTTTTTGATCCGTCGCATTTTTACAACCATCATCCTGGCAGTTGTACTGGTTGGCGTGGTCTTCCTGATGCTGCGTACCATCGTCCCTGGAGACCCGATCCAGACGCTGGCAGGTGATTTTGCTTCGCCGGAGACCATCGAGGCCCTTCGAAAAAACCAGGGGCTGGATAAACCGCTTTACATGCAGTTCTTTATTTTTCTCCAAAACGCCATGAAAGGCGATTTGGGAAATTCGATTTTCACCGGGTTACCTGTGACGGATCGTGTTGTAGCTGCTTATCCCGTCACCATCCGGTTGACCTTTTACTGTTTCATCATATCCATGGTACTGGGGGTTACGGTGGGGGTGATTACCTCCTACTTCCACGATACATGGATCGATAACGTTACCCGTATTCTGACCGTTACATTTGCCTCGCTGCCCACCTTCTGGTTGGGACTGATGCTGATTTTGATGTTCGCCGTCTGGTTGAACATTCTGCCGGTTCAAGGCAACATGAAGACCGCCACCGGCTGGATTCTCCCGGCTATCACGCTTTCGCTGGGTTCAGCTTCCACCCTCGCCAGGCTTGTCCGCTCTTCCATGCTGGAAGTGCTTAACTCAGAATATATTCGAACCGCCCGCGCCAAAGGTTTATTGGAGACCGGGGTCGTTTTGAAACACGCCATGCGCAATGCGCTGGTTCCCATCATCACGGTTGCCGGTTTTCAGATCGGCGGCCTGCTGGGTGGAGCCGTTGTAACCGAAAATATTTTTGGTTTACCTGGCATGGGAACATTGATCATCAATGCCATCAATAACCGCGATTACCCTGTAATTCAAGGGACCATTCTATTCACCGCGTTTACCTACCTCGGTGTAAATATCCTAGTGGATGTGATGTATGCTTACGTTGACCCTCGTATCCGATACAACTAACGAGTACAAAGACCCCGGCGTGCCAAAGGAGAAGACTCCCTTTCAACTGGCCATGGCACGCTTCAGCCATAACCGGATCGCTCTGGTGGCTCTGGCGGTGATGATTTTGATCATTCTGACCGCCTTTTTTGCAGAGCAAATCACCACCTTCGATCCGATCAAACTGGATGCGAAGTCACGCTTGCAGGGTCCTTCCAGCGATCACTGGTTTGGGACTGACGCCATGGGGCGAGACGTCTACACCAGAATCATGTACGGCGGTAAGGTAAGCCTTTGGATTGGCCTTGCAGCCGTTTTCCTGAGCCTGATTACCGGTGTTCCTCTGGGATTGTTATCAGGTTATACCGGTGGGTTTGTAGATGGCCTGATCATGCGGTTCATGGATCTCATTCTGGCTTTCCCAGGTATCATATTCGCCATCTGGCTGGTGTCCATGCTGGGGCCTGGCGTAAACCAGGTCATCTTCGCCATCGCGTTTTGGGATCTGCCCAGTTTCTCGCGTATTGTGCGCG
>CAZHMZ010000002.1:37451-67544 GCA_964532655.1 uncultured Anaerolineaceae bacterium | reverse complement strand
TCCGCTACACTTGGTTTCCTGGTCCAATCCATTCGTCATACTTCTACACACGTTTTTTCCAAACCAAATCGCGTTATTTTGTTCGCGGTTCGCTTACCTTCTACTCAGTCATTTGTTCAACGAAACTCACCGCGCATGGCCTCCGGCAGCAGCACCGCGATGCGCAACATCACCGTGCGGGTGAGCAGCAGATCCATCTGCCGACGGGTCAGCAGCCGGAAGGTGGTCAAATCCACATCGCCTGAGACATGCGAGTGAGGTTCTCCCAGGTCATACGGCCGCCCGAAATGCACAACGATCTGTCCTTCTTCCTCATACAACCCCACCGGCAGGATGCGGTAACCCATGCGGTTGAGGTGATACACAAAACGACCGGCGGCGTACGGCGGCCAGCCCAATTGACCGTTTCCAACATCGCGCCCTTCGGGCATGAGCCCGAACGCCGTGATGTTGCCGTCGCGGGCCAGGTTCAGCACCTTTCGCACCGATGCGCCGCGTTCCGCTGCATCTTCATCGCACACCGGCACAGGGGGTGTGGTGATCAGGCCGTAAATCCGCGCCAAACGGGCAAAAAGCCGGCGGGTTGCTTTCTGCAGAAAGCCGGCATACCACTTCCCTTCGAAATTCCAGCGGCTGGTCATGATCCATGCGATGTCCTGACCGATCAGCGCGCTGATCACCAGACCAATCCACCAGGCGTTGAAATGCGGGCGGGTGTAATGGTTGACCGTAAAAATATACTTTGCTTCGGAAGAAATGTGAGCCGCACCGGTCACTTTTAGAGAGGTGCCCCGGCGGGCAAGCAGCCAACTGGCGTCTTTTTGAAATGAACGTGGCCGCCCCAGTAAAACACTCAAGCCGGCGCGCAATAAGAAGTCCAGTGGGAGAGTGTAACGGGTGCGTTTACGTGGTGTCATGATCCAATCGATAAAAGAGCTGGCAGTAGTCAACGGCAGTCCGGCTGCCGGGCAGTGCGCTGATGTTATCAGCGTACTGTGTCCATCAGAATGAGCCTTTGCACAATCAGGACGGGTTCACCGACCTGTCTGTCCCGATGGACTTTGCCTTCCACCACCAATGGATCATGCCGGCTCAGGATTTCCCGGTGAGAATTATACACTGTCTCACTCACCAGAATATGCATGCCGTCGGTTAAATCGTCCAGAACGGTATGAAATACCGCACCGGAGGTAGGGCTGATGCGGCTGCCTTTCTGTTTTCGCCAGCTCTGGCGCAGACCGCCGATGCGAACCGTGCGTCCAATCTGCTGCCTGGCCTCGCGAACCGGCATCACATTCAGATGGCTGAACTGCTCCTGCACCAGCTCCAGCGGGTGAGCAATTACCGCGATACCCAGCAGTTCCTGCTGAGCGGCGGCTTTCTCTTCGAGGGTCCAGTCCGCTGCATCACGGTCTTCTTCAAGCTGCTGAAAAAGCTCCATCTGACCCATCCGTCGGCTGTTGGAGCCGATCTGCTTCAATAGAACCGGTATGGAACCCAGACCCTCCAGCGCGTTTACCCGCACCAGATGCTCGGCTTCTTTTGGGCGCGGGGCCACGCGGGCTAAAAAATCACCAAAGGAGGTGAAAGGCCGCTCACGCAGGATGCGCTGCTGGGTGCCGCGTGTGAGCTCGCGCACCTGATCCAGACCCATAAAGAGAACAAGGCTTCCATCCAGGTCCACCGCACTGAACTGGATCTCCGAGTGGTTGACATGCGGACCGCGTACATTCAGCCCCATTCGGCGAGCCTCCAGCAGGTAGACATCCTGGCGGTAATACCCGCCCCAGTTGGCCAGCACAGCCGCAAGAAACTCGGCCGGGTGATGCACCTTGCAATACGCAGAACGCCAGGCGACCTGGGCGTAGGAGGCGGCGTGCGCTTTTGGAAAGCCGTATCCTGCAAAAGCCGCCATCATCTCCCAGATGCGCACAGCGGTTTCAGCGGGTACACCGCTCAGACGACCTGCCCCATCGATAAACCGGTCGCGCAGTGTTTTCATGCGCTCACCAGGGTCAAAGTGACTCATGGCGCGCCGCAGCAGATCCGCCTCAGCCAACGTGAAACCGGCCAGTTCATGGGCAATACGCAGCACCTGCTCCTGGTAGAGAATCACCCCGTAGGTTTCGGCCAGAAGCCGACTCAAAGCCGGGTGCAGATGTTCCACCGCTTCTTTTCCAAGATGACGGTTGACAAAGGCATCCTTGAGCCCGCCGGTCATAGGACCAGGCCGGTACAGCGACAGCGCCACCATCAGATCATCCGGCGTGGATGCCTGGATCTCGCGCAGGGTATGCTGCATGCCCGGGCTTTCGATGCCAAAACACCCCACCGTGCGCCCGGTACGGATCAATTCAGAAACCGCTTTGTCTTCATTGGGGATGGTTTCCAGAAATGCAATTTTGTTGGATGAATAATTGGCTATACGCATTTTATCTGCCACGTCACCCAACACAGATAAGCCGCGTGTGCCCAGCAGATCCATCTTCACCAGGCCCAGCCGCTCTACCTGATCCAGATCAAATTGAATTGTGCGGATGCCCTTCTCAGCGGCCTGGGTGGGCGCGATCTCATGCATGCGGCCCGGCGAGATGACCACCCCGCCTGGATGCACCGACAGGTGATCCGGGATGCCCAGCAGCATGCCAGCGTCCTCAATCACCCTGCGAAAACGCGGCGAGGTGAAACGCTCCCACAGCGGGGCAAACGATTCCGGCAGATTGGTTTCTTCGTCCCGTTCTTCTTCGCGCGGCGGTCCCCACCTGCTCGGCAGCGCCCGCACCATCTGGTCGATCTCGGACGAGCTCAAACCGTGCGCTTTGGCGGTCTCCCGGAGAGCTGAACGCGGTCTGAAACGGTTGATAGTGCACACCATCGCCACCTGATCCGCGCCGTATTGATCGTACACATGCCGGATCACCTCATCGCGGTGATTGGAGCACAAATCCGTATCAATGTCCGGCGGGGTGCAGCGTTCGGGGTTGAGGAAGCGTTCAAAATACAGATCCAGCCGCAGGGGGTCTGGCGAGGTGATGCCCAGACAGTGCGCCACCAGCGAACTGCCGGCCGACCCGCGCGAACTATACGGTACATCAGCCTGACGGGCAAACTGGATCACCTCTTCCATAATTAAGAACAGGCTGGCGTATCCACTCGACTCAATGACCGACAGTTCATGCTCCAGGCGAGCCCAAATTTCCGGGGTGATTTCGCCGTACAGCCGGCCCGCCCCGGAGAAGGCTTTCTCTCGCAGGGATTCCAACGGGGTCTTGCCGTCTGCCAGGTGTATGCGCGGATACACCTGCTTGCCCAACGGCAGCTCCAGCCGGCATCGCTCCAACACTTCCTGCACACCGGCCAGCGCTGCGGGATAGTGAGCAAAACGGGCTTCCATATCCTCTGCACCGGCCATCCATGAGCCCTGCGGCGCGGAAGCCCCGGGCGGCAAAGCGCTGAGAGGTGTATTCAAGCGGATGGCGCTGAGCAGTTCCTGTAGACGGTGCTGTTCCGGATCCAGATAATACACGCTGCCGGTACCCACCAACGGAATGCGCGTCTGCTGCGACAGGCGAGCCAGAGCAGCCATCCCCGCCCCATCCGGGTGGACAGCCTGCATTTCAAGATACAGGCAATCTTTGAAGATTTCATGCAGCCTGCCCAATACAGAAAAAGGGGTAAGCTCATCGGCATCGACTGTTGCTTTGACTCCGTTGGCCGTCCAGCCCCCTGCCCCGGTCAGGCACAGCAGGCCGGTCGAATTCTGCTGCAGCGTATCCAGCGTCAGCGCCTCCGCCGCTCCATCCGCGCCGTCCAGCAGCAGGCTGCTCAGGCAGCACAGGCTCGTCCAGCCCGGCAGATCCTGCGCCAGAAACACCAGGTTGTCCTTCCAGCGTGGTGAAAAGCGGACCGGTATCTCCAGACCGATGATCGGCTGGACTCCCGCACCTCGGCAGGCATCGTAAAATTCAATGGCACCGGTCAGACGGTCATGATCAGTCAGCGCTAAAGCCGGCATCCCCAGACGGGCGGCGCGTTCAGCCAGTTGGGTTGGGGATGGGATACCGGCTAAAAGTGAAAAATGCGAGTGTGTGTGCAGGTGTGAGAACATGGACGCCGCCTTTGAAAAGATTATACAGGGGGCCGGCATGTTGATCAACATGCTGTTGTGCGAACCCCGCAACCCCGTTTTCAAACCACGTCTGCTCATGGTGCTATAATGAACCAACCGCCATGACCGATCAGGCGTAATCCACCTGGCAATGCTGTTTCGCCAGCCCTCAGCCCCCTGCGAGTCTGCAGATGACTGCCTTCCTGAAGTATCTTCTAAAGCAATTGGCCGCTGTATGCCTGAGTTTTCTAGGCATCACCTTTGTGGTGTTTGCCAGCCTGATGTTGTATACACCCGAAGAACGCGCGGATCTGTATCTCAGTCCAAACACGAAGAACCCCGAGGCCGTTCAGCGGGCGATTGCCCAGGTGATTGCGGATCACCATTTTGATGAACCGTTTCTGCGTCAGTACGGCCGCTGGCTGGCCGGTCTGTTCAAAGGCGAGTGGGGGTACAGCCCGGTCTATGACACCGATGTCTTCCAGACCATCCTGCGCTACGCCCCGGCTTCTCTTGAACTGCTGACCTGCTCTCTGCTGTTCTTCATCCCGTTCGGTATCCTGGCTGGTGTGCTGGCCGGGCGTAAAAAGGACACCTTTATTGATCATGTTGTGCGTGTGACCGCCTCGGTCACCGGCTCCATCCCTCTGTTTATCCTGGCGTTTATTTTTCTGGCCATCTTTTACATATCGCTCAACTGGTTTGCGCCGGGCCGTCTCGGAACATTGAACGCCATCTACGTCAAATCGGATGCGTTTCACCTCGTTACCGGTTTTTACATCATAGACGGTTTTCTAAACGGCCGGGCAGATATCAGTCTTGACGCGGCGCGGCATCTGGCCATGCCGGCTTTTTCACTGGGGCTGCTGCAATGGGCCACGCTCACACGCATCACCCGCTCCTCGGTGATCGATGAAGAGAAAAAAGATTACGTCACCGCGGCGATAGCCCGCGGCGTAAGGCCCGTCCGGGTCACCTGGCAGCACGTGTTTCTTAACAGTCTCTCCCCCGTGATGACCGCCAGCGGTCTGACGGCCGCCACCCTGACCACCGAGCTGTTTGTGGTGGAATTGATCTTCAATTTCGAGGGCATGTCGCAACTCATTAGCTCACTTACCAGCATGCCCGATGGCTTCGCGGTGTTGGGATTTATTGCCTTCAACCTGCTGCTTACCCTGGGGTTGATTTTGTTCTTTGACCTGATCAAAGCCAGTGTGGATCCGCGCATTCGCGAAGAGGTGATGTGATGCCCGTCCCCATCCATCGCCGCTGGCAACTGTGGGCCGCCGTCCTGCTGGTGGCCGGCATCCTGGCCACCGCGTTACTGGCGCCATTAATTGCCCCGCCGGATGATCGCGCCAACCCTGAGTTGATGAGACAGGTCGGCTCTCCCCAGGATCCCATTCCCTACCCGCCCGCTCCGGGCACGCCGTTGGGTACCACCCCACATCAATTTGATGTGTTTTATACCCTGATTTGGGGATCCCGCCAGGCGTTGTGGTTCGGGTTGAGCGTCACGCTCGTCTCGGCACTGCTGGGTTCACTGGCGGGAGCGGTGTGCGCTTATGCGGGCGGACTGCTCAACCGTCTGTTCCTGGGCGTCACCAATGCGCTGCTGGCTTTCCCCCTGATGGCCGCCATTCCGTTTATGGTTTTACTGATGGACTTTCTGCTGATGAAGGTGTCACCCGGCGACCCAACCGCGCAAGTCTCCGGCGCCGCGGCCTTCTTTCTCAACCTGTTTCAGAAGACAGGCGCGTTTACGCCGGCGGTGCTGCTGTTGTATTGGATTCCCTATGCCCGCCTGGTGAACGACCAGGTGCTGCGGTTAAAAGAAACCGAGTTTATCGTCGCCGCGAAGTCGGTGGGGGCAAAAAAGCGGCGCATCATTTTACGGCACCTCTTGCCCAACTCCATTTCGCCGGTGATTATCTGGGCCACCAAGAACGTCGGCGCGCTGGTGATTCTGCAGGCAACCTTTACCTATATTGGCCTGGACAATGGCTCGGCCTGGGCCGCTCTGCTGCGCGAAGGCCGGCATTGGATTATCGGCCCGGGCGGCAACCTGCTGACCCACTGGTGGGTTTACCTGCCGGTCACGCTGGCGATCATCCTGTTTGGCTTTGCGTGGAATCTGCTGGGCGATGAGGCGAACACCGTCATCAATCCTCGTGAGCGCTTCAACTGAAGCAGTTTTTGCCCAGATCCCATTATTCTTCGATCAAGAGATTGATCATTAAAGGTTAAGAATGGTTTAATGACCGGTTCATTTCGCTTGCCCTGGTAACAAGGGTATGAGATAGTTAAACCAGTTACGGGGGCCCTGCATGAATACAGGTATTTTATCGGAACAGGAACACGAATTACTGGTCGATGTGCTGGAAGAATCACTGTCCAATTTACTGATTGAAATCGCCGAGACAGAACAATGGGAATTCAGACGTAATCTGTTGGACCGGAAACTCTCCCTGATGAAACTTCTCGCGAAAATCGAAGAAATACCCGCCCGCACAACACGCACGGAAGAAAAACAAATACTCTCCCCGGACCACTCATCCATCTCCAATAGATACCTTCAGTCGAAACATTCACAACCGACTGGCTGATGGATCCCGATTCGGGTCTGTCTCAATTTGCCTGTTCAATCCTTGCAACGGGCTTATCCTGGTTCATCATTCGATCCATTTACACAGGTTTTATCGCACTTACCGGTGCTTGAACTCCATGCTGCTATGCGATATAGTAAAAATGAAGGCGTTATCACCGGACAAGTGTCCGGGGAAAGTAGGGGATGCATGAATAAGGTCTGTTTTTCGGATGAGGAACTGGAGCTGCTGAAAAACACACTTGAGGTCTGCCTTTCTGATCTGCGCATGGAAATTGCCGGCACGGATAACCAGGAATATAAAAAGGGTTTACACGATCGGAAAGATTTGATCGTTAAGATGCTGGACAAGATTCTAACCGCCATAGCAGTCAATCAGCCAGAAAGCTAATCCACCTGGCTGGATACTACCAGCCGGTCGAGCAAGGTGCGTTTGAGCGCCAGAAAGATCATCACCACCGGCGCGGACATCAGCACCGCCATCGCCGACATGGCGCTCCAGGAAACACCGCTCTGGTTGTAACTGGCGATCATCGCCATGGCCAGCGTGACGTTTTTGCTGTTCTGCACAAACAACCAGCCAATCGCAAATTCGGAATACCCGGCTAAAAACGCCACCAGTCCGGCTACCAAAAGGGATGGCAGAGCCAGCGGCATCTGGATGCGCCAGAAGCTGATCCAAGGCGTGGCGCCATCCAGAAAGGCGCTTTCCTCCAGCTCGCGCGGCACTGCCTGAAAAGCTGAGCGGATGTTCCAGATGCAGAACGGCAGAATAAAGGCCGTGTAGACGATAATCAACCCCACCAGCGAGGTGCGCAGCTTGAGCACGGTGAGCAGAATAAACAGCGGGGTCATCAACGCCACCGGCGGCAGCAACGTACCCAGCAGCAAAAAGAACAATCCCTCCCGCCTCCCCGGAAAGCGATAACGCGCAAAGGCATACGCGGTGGTGGTGCCCAACAGCAGGCAAAGCAGAGCCGTTCCCGTTGAAACAAACAGGCTGTTCCCCAAAAGCTGAACAAAGGTGAGTGTTTGGGCAGGGTGCTGCCAGACCTGCTGAAAGACTTCCAGGGTAAACTGTTTTGGGATCAAGCGAAAATCGGTGGGCGCCACCCGGATGGAGCCGTCGAAGGCCAGGCGCACCATGGTGAGCACCGGCAGCAGCACAAAGATGGCCAGCAGAGCCAGCGCCGCCTGGGCAATCAGTTGTCCCGCGATCTTTTTCCCTTTATACATAGGTTACGCCCTCCGCAGCCTTGCTGCTGCGATTGAACACGATGAGTAAAACCAGGAGCAGCACCATCGTGAAAATGTTGATGGCGGCGGACAGGGCATAATTTTGCCCATAGTTAAAAATGTTGAATGAGATGACCGAAAGCGTGCTGGTGGGGTAATCGAGGCGCAGCATGTAAAACAGATAAAACTGGTTAAAAGCGTGGATCATGCGCAGGATGATCACCGGCGCCAGCAGCGGAAACAACAGCGGCCAGGTGATGTGCCTGAACAGGCGTAGCCCACCGGCGCCATCGAGGGCGGCGGCTTCCTTGACTTCGCGAGGGATGGCATTAAGCCCGGCCGCAGCCCCCAAATACATGAGCGGAAATCCGTACCATACCCCCACAATCAGCAGATAGATCAATAAAACCAGCGAGTTCTGCTGCCAGGCGCCGGTATATCCACTCAGGCGCGACAGGCTGGCCACCGTGGCAGCCCAGCCAAAATCGGGGTCAAACACCTGCGACCAGATCAGCGTGCCCACAAATTCCGGGATGGCCCACGGTAAGATAAACACCGCCCCCCACCAACCCTTGAGAGCCAGGCGGTGCTTATTGAGCAGCAGCGCCGCACTCACCCCCACCACCAGTTGAAGCCCCACCGATAGTAGCGTCCAGATGAGGTCAAACACAAACAGATCCTGGCTGAAGAAGGAAAATACGCTGCGAAGCTGGCTGAACCCTGTGTAGTGAACCAGATGATCCCCTGTGGTGGCCTGCACCGAAAAGCCGGAATAGAAAGGTTTGACTTGCCCGGTAAGCCCCTGCCACACCTCACGCCACACCCCGCCCTGCATTCCATCAAAAATGGAAGAACCGTTGAAATCGGTGAGCGACATGGCCAGTTGGTAGATCAGCGGAAACAGGGTGATCACCCCCAACCCGATCAGCCCCGGCAGCAGCCAGGGCAGCGCCAGCTTAAGCTGGCGAGCGCCTGCCCGCCGGGCAGCTTTCTGGCGTTCGCGTTTCTCACGGGCGGCTCGTTTTTTATGGTCGATCTCCAGCTTTTCCAGCCGGCGTTCCTCGCGCTGCCTGGCCCGCATGGCCGCCCACGGCTCGCCGATCAGCTTGCGAAAACCCTCGGCGACAGCCATGGAAAAAGGTGCAGTCAGGATGAGGATATACTGCGGCCACTTGGTCGACCAGACCAGCAGAAAAATCAGCGCCATGATAAACCAGAGAGCCATCACCCGCTGCTTCTTCCATAGGCGCGCCAATCCGAAAATGGCAAACGCAGTGTAGAAGAACTCCAGCGAGATCCAGAACACGCCCGGGTGCCAGGGCGGCGAGATGAACAGCCAGGTAATCGGCTGCCAGACCGGATAGCCCGCGTTGGCCACGTAATCGCTGGCCGCGTAATTAAAATGATAGGTCAGGCTTTGGGCCAGCCGTCCGAATGGATCCGCCCACAGATGTGGATCCGCCGCGAAGAACAACGCGACAGCCGCCAGCCCCCATAAAAGAATCCGCACCGCACCGGCGCTGCGGTTGGCCCGCGCCTGTTCTTGCCGGCCTAACCAGTCATGCAGCAACCAGTCCACCAAAATGGCCAGCCCAGCGATGCAGTACACATATTTGCCCGCCGCGGTGATACCCAGCATGAGCGCCGAGGCAGCCAGCCAGAACGGGCGCGTTCGCCGCGATTGGATGTAGCACATCACCGCCAGTAGACTGGTGAGCGCCGGCAGCGGCTCTAACATGATCTGCGCGGTATATTTGATCTGCCAGTTGTTGAGCGCCAGGAACAGCCCGGCCAGCGGATCCAGCAGCGCCAGAGCGAACGTTTCCAGCGTGCTCAATATGGCGCCGGCGCGACGCGCATAAAAAAAGTGAGGTTGAGGAAGGTTCTCAGCCGGGTAGGCGGTGGGCGATTTCTCATCGATCAGCGGCGCATCCGGCAGCGGAAGCATCACCAGGGCATTGATTAGTTTGGGAAGCGGCGGGTGCTCAAAGTTAAACTCATAGTTCACAACAAACTGCCAATCGCCCTCGCGGAAGGCGCGCAGATAACGCTGCCCTGCCCCCAGATAATCATCTTCGTCGTAATCGATGGGCAGCTCGTTAACAGCATCCAGGCGGGCACCCAGGGCAATCAGGAGAACCAGCACAACCCATACGGCCTTTATCCAGGCAGCCTGCTTTATCATTGAGAAAATCGATCCCTATGCGAAAACCCGGGAAATTGGCAGTGATAAGCCCCCGCAATGCACCGCTCCTGACCATGATTCGGTCTCTCATTGATTGTATACGAAATTCATTCGGTGCGGATGACCACTTTATCGTGGTCACCCACGTCATCACAAAGAATGATGAGTTTTTATAATAAATTGGCTATGCGCAATTAAATAAAATAAGACCCAACAACCCACATTTCCCCCGTCTGCACTTGAACATAAATACCAAAAATCCTTATAATTAATTCATCCGGATGTCACCAATATACAATCTAAATGCAACTCTTTCAAAATTGAAGTGGTGATAAAATAATGATTTGTATAGACAATCTCTCCATTTCAATAGCAATTCAACCGCAAAACGCTTATTTCCATGCGGTACGTGAGTCGGATTGTCCAAAATTCCATTTTTTTGTTTTTTGAGGAGGATGTGAAATGCGTAAAAGCCTTTTTAGCCTTTTGGCGCTGGTGATTGTGTTCGCCCTGGCGCTCTCGGCTTGCGGCACCCCCGCTACTGAGGCCCCCACCGAAGCCCCCGCCACCGAAGCACCGGTTGTCGAAGCAACAGAAGCCCCGGTCGTTGTGACAGAGGCGCCGGTTGCCACTGAAGCCGCCACGGAAGTGGTTGCTACCGAAGCCCCCGCCGAAGAATTCGTTTTCGGTATCCTGCTGGTCGGCGCTGCCAATGACCACGGCTGGAGTCAGGCTCACTATGAAGCCGGCCTGTACGTGGAACAAAACGTGCCCGGCACCCGCATGATCTATCTGGAAAACGTCTACTCCGGTTCACCGGCTTACCCCGGCACCACCACCTCACAGTTGGCTGAGCAGCTTCTTTCAGAAGGCGCTGATCTGGTCATCTTCAACTCGGATGACATGAAAGACGAAGCCACCATCTTCACCCAGGCTCATCCTGAGGTTCCTGTGATCATGGCTTCCGGCGACCAGGTTTGGGAAGAAGGCGAAGCCTATATCCCCATGGATAACATGGTCAATTTGATGGGCCGCATGGAATACGCCAAGATGATGGCCGGCTGCGCTGCCGCCCTCACCTCGCAAACCGGCAAGATCGGTTACCTGGGTCCATTAATCAACGACGAAACCCGCCGCCTGACCGCCTCCGCTTACCTGGGCGCCAAATACTGCTGGGAACAGGCCGGCAAGAACCCCGCCGATCTGTCCTTCAAGGTCACCTGGATTGGCTTCTGGTTCTACATCCCGGGTGTTTCCTCTGATCCCACCCAGGTTGCTGATGATTTCTTCAACAGCGGCTATGATGTGGTCATCTCCGGTATCGATACCACCGAAGCCATGACCGAAGCAAAACGCCTGAGCGACGCCGGACAGGCTGTTTGGGCCATCCCCTATGACTACAAAGGCGCCTGCGATCAGGCCCCTGAGATCTGCCTGGGTGTCCCGTACTTCAACTGGGGTCCCTCCTATGTAGAGTGGATCCAGAAAGCCATCAACGGCGAATTCAACACCGCGTTCCAGTGGTTTGCCCCGGATTGGTCTGACATCAACAACCCCGACACCAGCGCGGTGGGCTTTGTGAAGGGCCCTGCTCTGTCCGAAGAATCCGCTGCTACCCTGGATGCATTCATCGCTGAACTGGCCGGCGGTCTGAACTTGTGGACCGGCCCGCTGAACCTGCAGGACGGCACTCCCCTCCTGGCCGATGGCGAAGTTGCCACCGATCAGCAGGTGTGGTATCTGAAGCAGCTCCTCGAAGGCATGGAAGGCCAGAGCGTAGCCGAGTAATACCGATCGTATGAGAAAACATCTTCAGGCAATGGCTTTCAACCAGGCCATTGCCTGAAGTGTTCTATCAGGTTGTTTCGGCGCAGTCCACTGCTTAGCAGAAGACTGCAATTACGTAAACCGGCTCCTGCATGATATACTGTGGCTGATATTGGTGGAAACTACCCATGGGGAAATCTGCCAGCCAATTTTTTCCAGACTCTCCTATTCGAAAGGCGACATGAACGTCGAACTCAGGAATATTCACAAATCCTTCGGCTCTGTTCATGCCAACGCTGGGATCAATCTCAGCATACCTGCCGGTACCATCCAGGGCATCCTGGGTGAAAACGGGGCAGGCAAAAGCACCCTGATGAAGATCCTGTCCGGGTTCATCCACCTGGATAGCGGCGAGATCCTGCTGGACGGCAAACCGGTATCCATTCAAACCCCGGCTGACGCAATCCGACAGGGCATTGGCATGCTTCATCAGGACCCGCTCGACTTCCCCCCTTTGCGCGTCCTGGATAACTTTATCCTCGGTAATTCCGGGGGATTGTTTCCAAACCGCAAGGCTGCCCTGGCCGATTTTCATCGGCTGTCCGGACAGTTTGGCTTCAAAATCGACTCGGAAGCCTACGTTGATTCGCTGACCGTCGGCGAACGCCAGCAGCTTGAAATTCTGCGTTTACTATGGCTTGGGGCGAGCGTGCTGATCTTCGACGAGCCCACCACCGGGATCAGCGCCTCTCAAAAGCAGATGCTGTTCAAGGCGCTCAAACTGCTGGCCGAGCAGGGCAAAACAGTTCTGTTTGTTTCACACAAGCTGGAGGACGTGGAAGGGCTTTGCCACCGTGTGGCCGTGCTGCGACAGGGAAAGTTAACCGGACAGGCGCAGCCGCCGTACAACACGCAAAACCTGGTGGCCATGATGTTTGGCAAAGCCGTGGGCGTGGGCGGACCTGAACCCTGCAGCACCACCCAACCCGTCCTTTCTATGAAAGACCTCTCGGTGGAAGATTATCGCCTAAAAGTTCAGGGCGTCACACTGGATATCTGCGCCGGTGAGGTGATCGGACTGGCCGGCATGGAAGGCAGCGGACAGGGTCTATTCCTGCGCGCGGTGGCCGGCCTGATGCGCCCAACCGGCGGAAAGGTGGTTCTGCACGGCAAAGACCTGGCCGGGCGTTCGTATCACACAGCCAAAGAGAACGGGGTAGCCTTTTTACCGGCCGCCCGTTTGGAAGAAGGGCTGGTGACCGGCATGAGCCTGACCGAGCACTTTGTACTTTCGGAACCGCAAAAGGGTTTCTTTGTCGATTGGGAGGAAAGCCGCCATCTCACCCAAAACCGCATCAAGGATTTCAACATCCGCGGCGTGCCTGCCTCACGGGTGGAAGCGCTTTCGGGCGGAAACCAGCAGCGTGCCCTGCTGGCCATGATGCGCGAACCGCTGAAGCTGCTGCTGCTGGAACACCCCACCCGCGGGCTGGATATCGAATCAACCATTTATATCTGGTCCAAGCTCAAGGAACGCTGCCGGCGCGGAACGGCTGTGCTGTTTATGTCATCGGATCTGGAAGAGATCCTGCAGTACAGTGACCGGGTACTGGTGTTCTTCAGCGGACGCGTCAGCCAGCCGCTGGAAGCCTCCGGTCTCACCTCGGAAACACTGGGTGAATTGATCGGCGGAAAAGGCTGGCTCACTCCGGAAACAGGGAAACGCCAATGAACAAGAGATTCTGGACCAATTTTGCTTTTCAGGCCGGTTCCCTGGCTGTAGCGTTCTTAATCACCACGCTCATCCTGGTCGCTGCCGGCGCTCCGCCCTTTGAGGCTTATGCTTCCATCATCAAAGGCGCCTTCGGCACCAAACAAAGCCTGATGAGTTTGCTCATCTCCTGGGCGCCGCTGGTGCTCACCAGCGCCGGTGTGCTGGTCACCTTCTCGGCCGGATTGTGGAACATTGGTGTGGAAGGCCAGATGACACTCGGCGCAATTTTCGCCACCGGAGCTTTGCGGCTTCTGCAGGAAACCGCCCTGCCCTCCGGGCTAATTCTGGTCATCGGCATTCTGGCCGGCATGTTGGGCGGCGCGCTGTGGGCCGCTCTGGCCGGCGCGTTGAAAACCTTTGGCGGCGTAAACGAGATTTTCGGTGGTCTGGGCCTCAACTTCGTGGCCACCGCCCTCACCATCTATCTGGTCTTCGGTCCCTGGAAACGCCCCGGCGTGGGCTCCATGTCGGGCACGCAGCCATTTACGCAAAACCTGTGGCTGCCCACATTGGAGGGAACCAACTTAAGCCTGTGGTCGCTGGGTCTGGCGGTGCTGGTGATTGTGGTGGTGTACTTTCTGCTGCGCGGCACGCATTTTGGGCTGCGCCTGAAAGCGGTGGGAAAGAACATGAAAGCCGCCCACCTGCTGGGTGTTCCCACCTGGCAGTACAGCATGCTGGCGTTTGTGCTGTGCGGCGTCTTCGCCGGGCTGGCGGGCGCCATCCAGGTGACGGGCGTGTATCACCGCCTGTTGCCCAATATCTCCAACGGGTACGGCTTTTTGGGGCTGCTGGTTGTTATGTTGATCAACTATCAGGCGCTGTGGGCCGCTCCGGTGGCATTCTTTTTTGCGGCCCTGAACACCGGCAGCATTCAGCTTCAACTGGTTTACAAGCTGGATTCGTCTTTCTCGGGTGTTTTGCAGAGTTTCATGGTGCTGCTGGTTCTGCTGGGTGAAGGCGTGCGCCAGCGTTTTGGTCAACGATTGAGCCGCGAATAGGAGCTGTGCTGTGGATACCAATATTCTCTTAACAGGATTGGCAGGCGTCTTAACAGCATCGGCGCCGGTATTGTTTGCGGTGATCGGCGAGACCATCACCGAACGGGCCGGGTTGACCAACCTCTCCATGAACGGCGTCATTCTGCTTTCAGCGCTGGGCGGGTTTGTTACCGCCTATGAGACCGACAGTCTGCTGCTCGGGTTTTTGGCCGGCGCAGTGATCGGCGCGGTCATTGCGTTAATTGTAGCCTTTGGCAGCATCACTCTGCGCCAGTCGCAGGTGGCCATCGGGTTTGTGCTGGCCCTGGCCTGCCGTGATCTGGCATATTTTCTGGGCACCTCGTACATGAACCAGCCCGGTCCGCGGTTGACGGCATTCGGCATCCCCCTTTTGAAAGACATTCCCATCCTGGGGCAGCTCTTCTTCCGCCAGGATCTGATGACATACCTCAGCTTTATCCTGATCTTTGCCGCCTGGGTGTACATCTACCGCACCCGCCCCGGTTTGATCCTGCAGGGCATCGGCGAACGCCCGGCGGCTGCCTTCGTACGCGGCGCCAGTGTCAACCGGTTACGCTATCTGTACACCATTTTGGGCGGGGCCATTATCGGGCTGGCCGGGCCGACCTACTCACTCAACGTCAAAGCCGGCTGGATGGGCATTCAGACCGGTCTGGATGGCATCGGCTGGATCGCCCTTTCAATCACCATTTTTGGCGGCTGGAATCCGATCAGGGCGGCATTTGGCTGCTATCTGTTCTCCTTCCTGCAGTGGCTGGGATTGGTGCTGCAGCCCAGTCTGCCCGGTATCCCCTCGCAGGTGCTGCAGGTGGCCCCCTTCCCGTTGATGATCCTCACCCTGTTACTGGTCAACATCAGTGATGCCGAGTGGGTGGCGCGCATGCTGGCGGCCATGCCGGAACGCACCCGCCGTACTGCGTTGAAGGTGCTGCGCGCGCTGCGCGCCTCGCCGCCAGCCGGTCTGGGGATCCCATTTGAGTCGGATTGAGCGCCGCCGGAAAAACGGATCAGATCGCAGTTTTGGTCTATTGAACAAGGGGGCATAAATGCCCCCTTGTTTTTCAGAGTCTGACGTAAGATATGATAGTACAGGTAATGTTCAGTCTGTCTTATCAGTTTTGACGATAGTCAAAACCGTTCAGTTGCAATAAAATGGAGTTGTCATTATCACAGCCATTTACGCCTGTGAAAGTATCAATAACGGAGGAATTATGGAATACAAAATCGAAGGCACCGTCTTACAAATGCTGGAAATTCAGCTTCTGCAGGGCGAATCGGTGTTCACTGAGTCCGGTGGCATGTCATGGATGAGCGACGGCATCAGCATGAAAACCAATACGCGCGGCGGCTTAATGTCTGGGTTGGGGCGAGCGCTGGCCGGCGAATCACTCTTTATGACCACGTATACCTGTGATGCGCCGAATGCCCGTATCGTTTTTACCCCTGAGGCTCCCGGCAAGGTGGTGGACATGCAACTGGCGGCAGGCCAGAGCCTGATCTGCCAGAAAGACTCATTTATGTGCGCGCAGAACAGCGTAAGCATGGAAATGTTCTTCCGCAAGAAACTCGGCGCCGGGCTGTTTGGCGGTGAGGGTTTCATCCTGCAGAAGATCACCGGTCCCGGAACCGTCTTTCTGGAGGTACCCGGCGAAGTGAAGGCTTATAATCTGGGTCCTAATTCCATTCTCAAAATCGATCCGGGGCATATTGCCTTCTTTGAACCGACCGTCTCATATGATATCACCGCCGTAAAAGGTGTTGCCAATGTACTGTTCTCGGGTGAAGGCTTGTTCCTGGCGCAATTGAAAGGCCCTGGAAAAGTCTGGTTGCAGACCATGCCGATCTCAAATCTGGCCAGCAAGATTGCCAAATATATCCCCTCCAAGGGATAGGCTGTAACCATTTCAGATAGCCGGAAATCACCGATCTACATCGCAGCATGGATTGGATGATATTTACCATTCCCAAAGGAGAGTCGAAATGGAAAGTTTGCACGTGAAAGCGGGTTCTCAACTGGAACCCAAAATAAAAAAAACCGGTTTACCAAAAGGTCTTGTACTGGTAATATTGGCCGCGCTGATTACACTGGCCTGCACCTGCAGTACCGACAATCTGCCTGCTTCCATTAAAAACCTGATTGGCGGGGAACCCACCCCCACCATCGAACTGGTTGTTGCCACCGTAGAAAGTACCGTGCCAGCAACCCTGGCCCCCACCATCGAACCGGTTCAGAGTCAGCCCGAGCCGGCAACTGCAGCCCCCACCACACAGACTGTCCCGCAAAATCAGGGGGCTCAGTCCAACTCCGCGACTGTGTTGCTGGAAGATGATTTCAGTAATCCTACTTCCGGTTGGGAAGACGCCGACTACAATGCCGGCAGCGTGGGGTACTTTGGCGATGGCACCTATTTTGTCACTTCCACCGCGTCCAGCAAAGCCATGTGGGGTGTCGCGTATCAGGATTTCGCGGATGTTTCCATTGAGGTTACCGCTTCACAGATCAGCGCCCCGGATAACAACAACAATGACTACGGTGTGATGTGCCGCATGACCCAAACCAGCGGTTACAGCTTCAATATCAGCGGCGATGGGTTTTACTCCATCCAGCGCATGGATGATAACTCATTTTCGAACCTGGTTGAATGGACCAAATCCAGCACCATTAATCAGGGCAACTCCACCAATACCATCAAAGCCGTTTGCAACGGGTCTTTGCTCACCCTGTATGTGAACGGCGAAAAGCTGGCCGAAGTCACCGACACCACCTACACCACCGGTGATATTGCGGTGGCCACCACCACATACGAAGATGCAACAAGTGAAGTTCACTTCGACAATATTCTGGTGACCGTTCCATGACAAAACTAACCTCACAACCCTATGCCACCTGGCTGGAGATCAACCTGGCCGCGGTGGAACGTAACACACAATTCATCACACGCTCCACCGGTGTGGCCTTTATGGCAGTCTTAAAAGGAAATGCCTACGGTCACGGCGCTGTAGAAGTTGGGAAAGCCGCGTTGAAAGGCGGCGCTGCCTGGCTGGCCGTTGCCCGTATGGATGAAGCCCTTGAGCTGCGCCGCGCAGGCATCACCGCGCCGATACTGGTACTGGGTACAATCCCGTATGCGCAGGTGGATGCAGCCATTGCCAATACCATCACCGTGCCGTTGTCGAGCTTTGAGGCCGCCGATGTCTATTCACAACGCGCGAAAGCGCTGGGGCGCCCTCTGCAAGTACACCTGAAGGTGGACACCGGCCTGGGACGCCTGGGTGTGCTTCCCCACGAGATTCTCCCGCTCGCTCAAAAGGCGCGCGATCTGGGCGGAATTGACGTGAGCGGTCTTTTCAGCCATTTTGCCAACGCTGGTGATGGCGATCACCCGCTGAATGGTGTGCAGGTGCGTAACTTCCAGACGGCGCTGACCTCGCTGGAAACAGCCGGTCTGCGTCCGCGTTGGGCCCACCTGTGCAACACCGCCGGGTCGCTTGCCATCCCCGAAGCTCGTTTTGATATGGTACGCGGAGCGGAAGCTCACCTGGGGTTCAACCCGTTCAGTTTTCGCGCGCTCAACGAGAACGAACCGCTCCAGCCCGCTCTCACGGCCTGGAAAGCGCGTCTGGTTTCCTGCAAGACACTGCCCGCCGGTTGGAGCATCGGTTATGGTTCAACCTATACCCTTCAATCGGATGAGCTGATTGGCGTGGTCAGCGCCGGTTTTGGCGACGGCATCCGCCGCGTACCCGGCAACGAGGTGCTGATCGAAGGCCACCGCCTGCCCGTGCTGGGAGCTACCTGCATGGATGTGGTCATGGTGAAGCTACCCAAAGCCTTCCCGCTCGATACGGAAGTGACGCTGCTGGGTAAATCGGGGAATGAGGTCATCACCATCGATGACATCGCTGCCCGTTACCATACAGTGCACGTCGATTTCATGATGGGCCTGACTGCTCGCGTTCCGCGCGTTTACTACTGGGATTAAATTTACTCTGTATGTATAAAAAGCGCTGCGGTTCCGAGAACCGCAGCGCTTTTTGTTGTCTGAATGACAGGTGTATGCCTGTCAGTACTTCTTTTTGCCGATTACTCGCCGGCGTAGAACATGTCGGAAGTGATCAGGTAGATGAAGGGCGATTGCACGATACCCTGGAAATCATTGCTTACGGCAATGAATGTGTAGGCGCTGTACAGCGGAACGGTATAGAATTTATCCTGTACCATCTTGTAGGCTGCATTCACAGCTTCCTGGTGGGCAGCAGGATCAACCTCGGTGCGGGCCGTTTCCAGCAGGGTATCCAAATCAGGATCCTGGGTGAAAGCAAAGTTGACGGCGCCGATCTGTGAGGAGTGGAACATCATGTACATGATGTCTGCATCCGGCCAGCCGATGCCCATGGTGCAGGCTTCATACTCACCGGCGAATACTTTGGGAGCCATGGTGCCCCATTCCAGTTGTTCAATGGTCAGAGCCACACCGACCTGTTTCCACATATCCACCAGCATGGTGGACAGCTTGGTGTTCTGTTCTTCAGGGGTGGTTGTCAAATTGATGGTAAAAGGCTCTCCATTGGGGTCAACCAGCATGCCGTCGTCCCCATAGGTAAAACCGGCTTCTTCAAACAAGGCCTTGGCGGCTTCAACATCAAACTTCGTACCGGTGCCTTTCATGGCTGATTCATCATAGCCAATCGCCGACGGAGCAAGCGGGCCATCGATGACGACGCCTTCACCGCTCAAGACAACCTGTACAATGGTGTCTTTATCGGTCGCCAGATTCAAGGCCTCGCGGACCTTGGGATCAGCGAATTTGGGATTGGACATGTTGAAGGACACGTAGGTGAAGACAGGCTGGTTGATATCAAAGATCTGATAAAAACCGGTGTCGGTAATGGTCTGCAGATCTTTGGCTTCTACGCCGCCGTAATCCAGTTCATTGGCTTCCAGACCAGCCAGTTGGGTGGCCAGATCGGGCACGACGCGGAATTCGAGATCCTGCACATAATACGGGCCATTATTGGCGCCTTCAAAGAATTCGGGACCCCAGGTGTAATCGGGGTTGCGGGTCAAAACAATTTTCTCGTCCTGCACCCATTCCTTAACCATGTATGGGCCAACGCCCACGGCGGTGGTGCCCATGCCGTAGGTTTCGCCGGCGGCTTCTACAGCCTTCTGGTTGAGGGGCTGCAGATAGTCATAGGCGGCCAGGTTGCTGAGGGTGTAGTAATTGGGGGCTTCCAGGTGCAGCACCAAAGTGTAATCGTCGGTGGCTTCATAGGTGAAGGTCAGCATCGTGGCGGACACCGGGCAGACAAAGTCTTCGGCCAGACAGCGATCCCACGTCCACACATAGTCATTAGCGGTGAAAGGCTCGCCATTGTGGAACTTGACATCGTCACGCAGATGGAAGGTGTAGGTTAAACCATCTTCTGAGATTTCCCAGCTCTTCGCCAGGTAGGGGATAATCTGTCCATCGGCATCTTTGGCCACCAGAGCGCCGCCAATGTTGGAAGTGACGGCTGAGGTGACTGAAAATGCTGATTTGTAGATATCCAGGGTATCGGGTTCTTCAACGCTGGAAGAAACATATGTTCCGCCCACAGTGGGGGCTGCTGCTTCTTCTTCGGCGGGTTCGGTGGCTGCTTCGCCTGTCGCTTCTTCAGCCGGGGCTTCTGAGGCCGCGGGCTGGCAGGCAGTGAAAGCAAACACGCCCAGCATCATGACAGAAACCAATACCAGTAACCAACGTGCTCTACTCATTTTTCCTCCAAGAAAGATTAAAAGTTTACTTGCCGACAATGAACCTGCAGTGAGTAAAACTGTATTTGGGCTGCCTCCTTTCAAACCATCATTTCAACCTTGTCTTCCTAAAAACCTCAACAGGAAAAATGAATTTTCCTGCAGATATGGGGTGTGATGGTATATGAATCGCTTCATGTGGGGAGACTCTGGCTATTGTACTACACTCACCCCCCTGCTGAACAAGGTTTAAAACGAAACACAGGCTACAATACCTGAAAAAAGGTACGGTAGCCTGTGTCTGCTGAACCGGCTGATGCTGGCAAGTCAGTATCAACCGGTGTGTCGTAAACTGCTCAAATTACTCGCCGGCGTAGTACATATCGGAGGTGATGATGTAGATGAAAGGTGAAACAACGACACCCTGGTAATCATTGCTGATTGCCACAAAGGTGTAAGCAGTGAACAACGGAACCATATAGGATTTGTCCTGCACCATTTTGTAAGCCGCGTTAACAGCTTCCTGGTGGGAAGCCGGTTCGGTTTCACTGCGAGCCTTTTCCAGCAGAGCATCCAAATCAGGATCCTCGACGAAGGCAAAGTTGACGGCGCCGATTTGCGATGAGTGGTACATCAGGTACATCACGTCCGCATCCGGCCAGCCAATGCTCATGGTGCAGATCTCATATTCGCCCGCGAACACTTTGGGCGCCATGGTACCCCACTCGAGCTGCTCAATGGTGAGTGCCACGCCTACCTGTTTCCACATATCTACCAGCATGGTGGCCAGCTTGGTATTCTGCTCGTCAGGAGTGGTCACCAGGTTCAAAGTATAGGGCTGTCCCGCCGGATCCAGCAGCATGCCGTCATCACCGTAGGTATAACCGGCTTCCTCAAACAGGGCTTTGGCGGCTTCCACATCATACTTGGGGCCGGTCCCCTTCATAACTGCCGCGTCATAGCCAATCATGGCTTCTGCCAGCGGGCCGTCCAGTACGGTACCCTGGCCGCTCAAAACCACCTGCACCAGTGTTTCTTTGTCGGTGGCCAGGCTCAACGCCTGACGTACTTTGGCATCCGATACTTTTTCATTCATCAGGTTGAAGGAAACATAGGTGAAGCCCGGGGCAACCAGATCGTACATCTGGAAGTAGCCGGTGTTCTCAACGATCTCGAGATCTTTGGCTTCCACCGTGCCGTAATCCAGTTCGTTGGCTTCCAGACCGGCCAGTTGGGTGGCCAGATCGGGCACGATGCGGAATTCAAGATTTTCGACATAGTACGGGCCGGTATTGCCGCCCTCAAAGAACTCGGGGCCCCACACAAAATCCGGATTGCGAGCCAGGACCAGCTTCTCATCCTGTACCCATTCCTTGATCATGTACGGGCCAACGCCCACGGCGGTGGTGCCCATACCGTAGGTATCGCCGATTTCTTCCACCACTTTTTGATCCAGGGGCTGCAGATAATCAAAAGCGCCCAGGTTGCTGAGGGTGTAGTAGTTGGGGGCTTCCAGGTGCAGTACCAAAGTGTAGTCGTCGGTGGCTTCGTAGGTGAAGGTCAGCAGCGAAGCGGAAACCGGGCAGACAAAGTCTTCCGCCAGACAGCGGTCCCACGTCCACACATAATCGTTGGCCGTGAAGGGATCGCCGTTATGGAACTTGACATCATCACGCAGATGGAAAGTGTAGGTTAAACCATCTTCTGAGATTTCCCAGCTCTTTGCCAGGTAAGGCACCATCTGGCCGTCAAAGTCTTTGGCCACCAGCGCGCCGCCAATATTCGATGTGACCATCGAGGTAATGGAGAAGGCTGACTTGTAAATATCCAGCGTATCAGGCTCTTCAACGCTCGAATAAACAAAAGTGCCGCCTACTGCAGGGCCTTCTTCAACAGGCGCTTCGGTAGCGGCAGCTTCTGTGGCAGGAGCTTCGGTGGCGACTTCTTCAGCCGGGGCTTCGGTTGCGGCTTCTTCAGCGGGCGCTTCAACAGCCGGTGCTTCGGTGGCGGCAGGCTGACAGGCGGCCAGAGCGAGGGCCGCTACCATCAGGATGGATACAGTGAGAACAAACCAACGTGCTTTACTCATTTTTTTCCTCCAAGAAAAATTGGTAAACGAAAATACACTGACATGTCTCAGGTAGATGTGTGATCGCGGGGTACACCTCCTCCTTTCGGATGGACAGAGAACCATTCCGTCTTTTATGCGCCAAATACCTTGAAAGTAAACGTTCTGACTGTAAGGATACGGTGATTTTCTTGTACTGTTACATTGAGGGAATTCAAATTCATTTTACTATAAAAAACTATTAGTCCAGTCAAGCGAGTTGTCTGGACATCTAAAAATACTCTTTTTATGGTATTTTTTCGGAAAACAAAAAGGGCTGACCTGTTGAAAGGTCAGCCCTTTGTTGATCTCGCAAAACTTACGCTGCCCGGGTTTTGGGATCCAGCGCGTCGCGCAGGCCTTCACCAAACAGGTTGATCGACAGCATGGCCAGATAGACAGCCACACCAGGGAAAATTGACATCCACCAGGCAGCCCGCAGATACGAGCGGCCGTAGTTCAGCATGGCGCCCCACTCAGCCGAGGGCGGTTGAGCGCCAAGACCCAGGTAGCTCAAACCGGCTGTGAGCATGATGGCGCCTGCCAGATCGAGCGTGCCGTAAATGAGAATAGGCGCTATGATGTTGGGGAGGATATGCTTGAACATGATGCGTCTGTCTGTGGCGCCCACCAATTTGGCGGCGGTGATGTACTCATAGTTGCGGGCGCTGATGACCGAGCCGCGCATGAGGCGCGAATAACCCGGTATGGTGGCAATACCAATGGCGATGATCACCGTAGTCAATTGGGGTCCCAATGCGGCGATGATGCTCAGGAGCAGCAGAATGGAAGGGAATGCCATCAGAATCTCGACGACACGCTGGATCAGGTCATCTACCCGTCCGCCGACATAACCGGAGAACAATCCCAGCAGGGTTCCGCCGCCAAGACCAATCAGTACAGCCAGATAGCCAGCTTTGAGAGTCTCACGTCCGCCCCACAACACCCGGCTGAGCAAATCACGGCCCAGATCATCGGTGCCAAAGGGATGTTTGGCGCTGGGCGGCGACATAATTTCAGAATAGTTGGTTTCCAGCGGATCGAAGGGTGCAACGATCGGAGCAAAAACTGTAACAAATCCAATGATTATGAACCCGGCAAAACCGATTTGAGCCAGACGGTGATGAACCAATGCGAAAAGGGCACGCTGCCAGGGGCGCAGACTCGCTTTTTTGGGTCCGGTAATCACCGTTTGGGAGGTAACTTTGGTTTCCTTATTTAAAGTTTCTTCCATCATTGCCTCCTGCTATACATACCGGATGCGCGGGTCGATCACTGCATATAACAGATCGACCAGCAGATTAAGGGTGACGATGACCGTAGCAGTGAACAGAACGGCGCCTTGCACTTCAGGGTAATCGCGGGCGGCGATAGCCTGAATGATGAAACGTCCCAAACCCGAGCGGGCGAACACCGATTCGATAAACACAGCCCCAGTCAGCAATCCGCCTATCATTAACCCCAGCAAAGTGATGATGGGGATCATGGCATTACGCAGCACGTGCCGGGCCATGACGATTTGTTCTTTTACGCCTTTACTGCGTGCGGTGCGCACATAATCTTCGGTGAGCGTTTCCAGAATGCTGGAACGGGTCATCCGTACCAGAGTAGCCGTAGGTGTGAGCGCCAGGCAGAAAGCCGGCAGGATCAGCGCCGAAAGGCCTTCGCTGTTGGTGACGCTCACCCACCCCAGCCAGACACCAAAAATGTACAGCAGCAAAATGGCAAGCCAGAATACAGGAATGGATAATACGCTGATCGACAGAACCATGATGGCTCGATCAAAAAAGCTGCCATGTTTCCAGGCTGCCAGCATTCCCAACGGGATACCAATAACAATGGCGATGCTGATGCCGGCCAGCGCCAGTTCCACGGTACTGGGGAAGCGGCTCAAAATACTGTCAAGCACCGATTTTTGCCCGCGGAATGAGACGCCAAAATCGCCGTGCATGGCGTTCCACACGAACCGCCCAAATTGAACCAGCACCGGATCATCGAGATGCAGTTTTTGATGCAACTCTTCGATGCGTTCCGGGGTGGCATAATTTCCCAACATAAGTTGGGCCGGGTCGCCAGGCGTCAGTTTCGCGATGCTAAAGGTCAGCAGCGATACACCCAGCAGCACCGGTATGAGCATGAGAATACGCCTTATGATATATGTGGTCATAATCTATAGTTATTCTCCGTAGCTTGCAATTTTCTGCGAGATTGGTTGGTGTGGAAGTCAGCCGATTTCATACAAAACTGTGTGGCTTCGATGCCAGAATTTTATCACCTCATGGCTGATTCTGTTTCGTTTCACGAATATTTTTTACCATCCAACAATTTTTTACCTTTAAAAGAGTAGACACAAATTACCTCATTTTCGCACATAACGACTCTCTTTACGTCCGGACGGGCATAGAAACGATTAAAGCGGATTCAGCAAAGTTGTTCGGGGATCGAAGTACCGGGAGTTGCAGTAAGTAAAAAGTATTTTACTATATAAATTACCTTAATCGTTGTTATTATTGGCGCACTTGACCAAAATACAATTAGGAAATTTTTATAATGCAGCGGCAGTCGATTTGCACGTACATCGGCTGCCGCGTCGGTCATGGGAGATACCCTGAACGTGAGCCAGGGTTAGAATTTACGTGTCCACTCTTTGGGCCAGCGTTCCACCACCACCTTCTTCTGGGTGAAGAAGTCCACCGCGTCTTTGCTTTGGGCGTGATGGGTGCCAAAGAAGCTGTCTTTCCAGCCGCTGAATGGGAAGAAGGCCATGGGAGCGGCGATGCCAATGTTCACGCCGATATCACCGGCCTCCACTTCGCTGCGGAATTTACGCGCCGACGCGCCGCCGGAGGTGAAGATACAGGCCATATTGCCGTACGAGTTGGTATTGATCTGTCGGATGGCGTCATCCAGCGTATCGGCATGCGTTATGCCAAACACGGGGCCAAACAGCTCGGTGCGGGCCAGTTCACTGCCCGGATGGACGTTGGTTATGATGGTCGGTTTAATGAAGTAACCGTCCTCATAGCCCTTGACTTCCGGTTTACGCCCGTCCAGATGCATCACTGCTCCATCCGCCAGGCCGCGTTCGATCAATCCCTCAATCCGGGCGCGGCTGGCTGCGCTGATCACCGGGCCCATCTGCACGCCGTCATCCAGCCCAAAACCCACCGTGCGCGAGCGGGATACCTCGGTGAAAGCCTCCAGAAAGCGCTTCTCCGCGTCACCCACCAGCACACCCAGTGAAACCGCGGCGCAGCGCTGCCCGGCGCAGCCGTACACGCTGTCGGCCAGAATACGCACGGTGGTTTCCATATCGGCATCCGGCATGATCACCACCGGGTTCTTGGCTCCGCCCTGGCACTGGGCGCGCTTGCCGTTGGCCGAAGCGCGCGCGTACACATATTTGGCCACAGGGGTGGAACCCACAAAGCTGATCGCCTGGATGTGCGGGTGATCCAAAATGGCATCCACCACCTCGCGAGAGCCGTTGACCATATTGATTACACCCTTCGGAAAGCCACACTGGTCGATCAGTTCGAACACGCGCTGCATGGTCATGGGCACCCGCTCAGACGGTTTGATGATGTAAGTATTGCCGGCTGCCACAGCATACGGGAAGAACCAGAAGGCGATCATGCCCGGGAAGTTGAACGGGCAGATGCAGGCGGCCACGCCCACCGGCTGGCGGATCATAAATTCGTCAATGCCGGTCGAAATATCCTCGGAGAACTCGCCCTGCATCAAAGTGGGCATTCCGCAGGCCACCTCCACATTCTCGATGGCGCGCACAATTTCGCCTTTGGCTTCCTCAAACGTCTTGCCACTTTCCATTGATATGAGCCGCGAGAGCTCATCAAAGTGATCTTCCAGCAAGGCGCGCAATTTGAACAGGGGCTGTATGCGTTTGACCACCGGCACGCGCTTCCATTCCTGGAAAGCCAGGCTGGCAGCCTGAGCGGCCTGCTCCACTTCAATAGGCGGTGAGAGCGGTACCCGCGTGAGCACCTGCGCGCTGGCCGGGTTGATCACCTCCAGCGTTTCGGACGCGGATGACGGCCGCCATTCGCCGTTGACATAGTTGTACATCAAACCTTTTTCGTTCATTATGGGATCCTGTTTATCATTCGTAATAGGGGTCGGTTTCAGCCAGTGCCAGATTAAAGATGTCCAGACCTTCCTGCAACTCGGCCTCGCTGACAATGAGCGGCGGGGCGTGGAAGATCAGATTCCAGCGCACAAAGGTACTGAGCCCGTTTTTTACCAGCACGGCCGCCAGTTTCTTCATCGGCTCGGTCATAGGCTGGTTGAAGGGGCTGAGCGGCTGGCGGGTTTCGCGGTTCTTCACCAGTTCGGTGCAGTAAAACAGCCCGGTGCCGCGGATCTCGCCCAGGCAAGGGTGTTTCTCGGCCAGCTTTTGCAGTCCGGCTTCCAGCTTCTTGCCCATCTCGCGCGAGCGCTGGATCAGGTTTTCTTCTTCATACACCTGCAGATTGGCGATGGCAGCCGCACACGACATGGTGTGGGCATTATACGTCAAACCGCACCACAGCGTGTGTTTGTCAAAGTACTCAGCAATCTCGTCGCGCACCAGCACCGCGCCCAGAGGCAGGTAACCACTGGTGATCCCCTTGGCCATCACCAGCAGATCAGGCTTAACGAATGGATAATTGTTGATACCGAACCACTCACCCGTGCGTCCGAACCCGCTCATCACCTCATCGATGATCAGCAGGATGCCGTACTGGTCGCAGATCTCCTGGATGCGCCGCCAAAACACCTCGCCGCCCTGAATGATGCCGCTGGTGCCGTTGTAACCCTCTAACAGGATGGCCGCTACGTTCTCGGGCCCCTCAAACTGGATGGTCTCTTCAATTTGATCCGCCAACGCCAGATCGCCCTCTTCGCGAGTGCGGCCGCGGTAGAGTGGACTGCGGTACGAATAGGGATCGTGGATGTGGACGATCCACGGCACGCCCGGCTCATTGGCCAGCCGGCGCGGGTCGCCGCCGGCGCTCATGGCGGCAAAGGTGGCCCCGTGATAGGCGCGGTAGCGGGTGAGGATTTTTTGCCGGCCGGTGTACATGCGCGCGATTTTCATGGCGTTCTCGTTGGCATCCGCCCCGCCCAAAGTGAAGAAACTCTTGGTCATGCCCTCCGGCGCGATTTTGGCCAGCATCTCGGCCAGCACGGCGCGCGGTTCGCTGGTGATGGTGGGCTTGACATACGTCAGCACCTCAGCCTGCTCCTGGATAGCCTTGATCACTTTGGGGTTGCCATGCCCGATGTTGACATTCACCAGCATGGACGACCAGTCGAGATACCGTCTGCCGTCGGCATCCCAGAAGTACACCCCTTTCGCCCTCGCCACGGGGATGGGATCCCACCCCGCCTGCGGCCCCCACTCCAGCAGGTTGAACTGCCGGGTTTTTTCGATTATCTGTTCCTGTGTCAGGTTCATATAACAATCTCCTCATCATGTGAAGCTGGATTTGAATTTCCTGCGGAATTCGCGGATTGGTCAACAATGTTGCCTAAAAAGGCCGTCAGCGCACTCATAACCTGTCTTGATTTTTGCGGGAGCTCGGGGAACGGAATGCGCACCACCCGGGGAGACTGAGCCAGATAAACCACCTCTGTGCCGCTCATAACCAGGTTGGCGGCGCAATCGAATGCCAGTTCTTCCAGGAAAAATTCGATGCAAACACCCTGCTCCTCCCACAGCCGCCAGATCAGCCCCGGAAACCGGTTCTGCAAACATAACAGGTCATCGATAAAGTGATCCAGCAGCATGAACAGGCCTCAGACAGGATGGTGGAAGCATTAACACTATACATCCATTTCCGGAGCAAATAAATGGCATATTGCACCCATTTAGGATAACCCTCATGTGCAAAGTGCACACCGGATATTAAATCCCGTTGTTTATTTTTCTTTCAAGGATGGCCAGGTGAAGATTCAAAAGTGCCTGTGAGTCCTGATAGTCCACCCCCCACAGTTCCTGAATGCGGTCAAGCCGTTTCAGCAGCGAATTGCGGTGGATGAACAGCGCCTGGGCGGTGCGACTGTGGTTGAACTGGTTCTGTAAACTGGATTCCAGGGTGGTCAGATAGGCGGTGGAATGTTCGGCGTCATACGCGGCGATTTCCTTCACCAGCCGGGCGTACGGGTTGGCTGCTTTCAGACCCGGCGGAAGGTTGCCCAACCAGGCAAGGTATCCCAGCTTTTCATAAGACCAGACGCCGGTACGGGTGTCACTGAGCAACAGGCCGATTTGCAGGGCCTGAAACGCCTGCTGGTATGCCGTCCGCAGTTCGGCGGTGCCGCTGACAGGCGCGGCGGGCAGCGCGCTGATGCCGGTCGCCAGTTTTCCGCCCCGGCTGCTCCAGCGTTCCGCCAGGTTCCGGGCCAGTTGTTCGGCAGAGTCCCCGGCCGTAGGGCTGACCATCCACAGCAGCCGCCCGTTCCACTCCACGGCGGCGCCGGCTGCGCCCAGATCGGTTTGAACCTGCTCCGCCAGCCGCACCAATCCCTCCGGCGTGGATAGACCGGCGGCGGGGTCCTCGGCCAGAACCACCGAATAGCCCCCGTGCAGGCCAAACTGACGCAGGATTTCCTGCAGGGCGTAAGGGTTTTGCGTTCCCAGCGGGTCGAGCAGATTTTCGATCAGGCCGGCTTTCACGCGCTGTTCCGCCGCAAAAATGGATCGTTCGCGGGTCAGAATCAGTGCGGCAATATGCGCGGCGCGTTCCACGGCCTGCACATCCAGTTGGTCAAACGGCCGCTGGCTGGCGATGATCCAGATATACCCGTACAGATCCGGCCCCACCAGAATGGGTGCCAGCATGCGTTCCAGCCTGAGACCGATGTGCGGGATGGGCTGAATGCGCTGTGGGTGCGGATCAGTCTTCATCTTTTCGAGGATGCCGTTCTCCGCCAGATAGGCCTGGATCTCCAGCGGAGTCACCGCGCCATCAATGGTGCGCCGGCGGGCCTCATCTTCCGGGTCCAGTTGGGAATAAGCCTGCATACGGAAGTTTTCATCTTCGATGGCTACCGAGCATTGCAGCAATTCACTCAACCGCCCGGCCAGTTGCTCCAGACCGCCCCCCTCCAGCACCAGTTGGCTGAGCACATCATGGATGTGATACAACTGTTCGGTCACCTGGTACTGCTCGCGGATGATGCGTTCGTGGATGGCGTGGGTCACCTCCACCAGCGGGATCTCCCACGGGATCACCACAATGGGAAAATCCATCGCGTCGGCGGCGGCCAGCATGGTTTCAGGCACCGCGTTGATATACCGGCCGATCGAAACCAGCATGCCGGCCAATCCCTTTTGAGCCATCTGCTCCACCATGCCAAGCTCGGAGGAGAGGTTATCCCGCAGGGCGAAGGCCGTGGTGACCAGCAAATCGCCCTCGCGCACCCATGAGAATACCTCCGGCTGATCGACAATATGCGTCCAGCGGATGGGATGCCACAGCCCGCCTTCTCCGGCTGCCACCCGGGCAGACGAAAGAATGGGCAGGTTTTCGAGCGCGTCACGAATGGA
>CAZHMZ010000002.1:0-37351 GCA_964532655.1 uncultured Anaerolineaceae bacterium | reverse complement strand
CTTACTTGCCTTTGACACCTTGCAGGCCGCCTGAATGGCTGATATAACTCATATACGGAGTATAGTCATTTTTTTCGTCTTTCATCAGAACAAATAATCCGTGGAGAAGGTAAAAATGAGCAGTACAGCAGTCAAAGACACGTTGAAAGCGCTGGATGAGCGCGTAATCGAGTTTATGAATAAGTATGCTTTGTCCGGTTTGGGCATCGGCGTGGTGCAGGACGGCAAACTTATCTATGCGAAAGGGTTCGGTACCGCCGAAGCCAGCACTGGCCGGCCCGTCACTCCGCAAACCAACTTCCGCATTGCCTCCATTTCCAAGACCTTTACCGCCATCGCGGTGATGCAGTTGTGGGAGCAGGGCAAATTCAAACTGGATGACCCGGTCAACAAGTATCTGAAATCGTACAAGGTGCTGCACCGCGACCCGAACGCCCCCGCAGTCACCATCCGGCACCTGCTCACGCATACCTCCGGCATTGGCGAGATGCGTGATATGAAAGATCTGCTGCAGGGGATGCTGATGGGCGAACGCGAAGAAAAGAAACTGAAAGAGCGCGTGCCACCCCTGGCTGAGTATTACAACGGCGTGCTGGCCCCGGATGTTTACCCCGAGAAGAAATGGGCTTATGCCAATAACGCCTATGCCACGCTGGGCCAGTTGATCGAAGATTTGAGCGGCATGCCGTTCCGTGATTACATGGTGCAGCATGTGTTTGACGTGCTGGGCATGCCCCACAGCGATTTCACCCTCACCGAGCGGGTGAGCGAGCAACTGGCGCAGGGTTACACGATGAAGAAGGGCAAGCTGTCCATCGTCGATTATGTCGAGTTCCCCGGCCACGCCGCCGGAACAGCCATGTCGAGCGTGGATGAGATGGGCCGTTATCTGGCGGCGCTGATGAACGGCGGTACCAATGAGTTCGGCACGGTCATCCAACCCGATACGCTCAAAAAGATGATGACCCCCCACTATCAGCAACACCCCAACCTGGGCGCCATGGGGCTGGGCTTCTTCCTGGAAAACCTGGATGGTCATCAGGCCGCCTGGCACGGCGGAGCCCTGGAAGGCTTCAATTCCGCGCTGTGGGTGGCCCCGGATGACAAACTGGGCGTCTTTATGTCGGCCAACTCCAACACGCGCGATATCTACCACTTTGGCAAAGACGTGCTGCGCAGCCTGATGGGTCTGCCCGGTTATGAGAAACGCCTCCCCAAACCGGATGTGGCCATCACGCCGCACCTGTGGAAGGATATGGTGGGCAGTTACGCTCCGTACAAGGGCTTCAACAGCAACGCGCGTATCTGGCTGACCTACGGCGGCGAGATTGAGATCTACACCGACGGCAGCAAGTTGAAGATGCGCTCGCTTTCCGGGCCGTACAAAAAAGGCATCGAGCTGTACCCGGTGGATTCAAATGACCCGCTCTCCTTTGAAAATGTGACCAACGGCAAGCTGATGCAACTGGCCTTCCAGCGCAACGCGGAAGGGTTCATCGACCATCTGAGCATCTCGGCGCTGTCTTTCTACACCTTCTACAAAATCCCTGAAAAACAAAGCCTGCGCTTTGGGCTGAAAGTGCTCAAAACCGCCGGCATCGCGCTGGGAGCTTTCCTGGTGCTCAGACGGCTGTTTGGGAAAAAGAGCAAGAAGTAGAATTTTTTATAACCATTTCGTTCTTAACAATCCCTGTGATTGATTGACAGGAGCAAAACATGAGTGAAGAAAGCATTCAAAAAACCATCAACGGTCTGGATGAGCTGCTGACCGGTTATGTGAATAATGCCAAACTGCCCGGTCTGGCGGTGGGCATCATCCGCAACGGTGAATTGATCGAAACCCGCTGCTACGGCTATTCTGACCTGGAACGAAAAACCGCCGTCACCCCGGAGACCGTGTTCCGCATTGGCTCCATCTCCAAAACTTTCACCGCCGCGGGCATCATGCAGTTGTGGGAGCAGGGCAAACTGGATCTGGATGAGCCGGTCAACAATTATCTGAAAGACTACAAGGTGCTGCACCGCGACCCGGCCGCCCCGCCGGTTACCTTCCGGCACATGCTCACGCACACCTCCGGCATCGGCGATATGCGCTACCTCACCGACCTTGTCAAACCGGTGGTGGGGCTGGGCGCCAAACCGGAAGATCCCGAAATGTCACTAGGGGAGTACTACCAGGGCGTGCTGCGCCCCGAGGTGTACCCGGGTGAGAAGTGGGCCTACGCCAATCACGCCTTCGCCACGCTGGCGCAGTTGGTGGAAGATATCAGCGGCGAACCGTTTGGCGAATACAACATCCGCCACATTTTCGAGCCGCTGGGCATGCACAAGAGCGATTTCTATCTGACTGAACGGGTGGAAGGCGATCTATCCAAGGCCTACGATTTCAAAAAGGGCCATTATGAACCGGTGAAGTATCTGCGCATCGAGGTGGCGGGTGCCGGTTCAGTGTTCTCGACCATCAACGACATGTCCAAATATGTGGCCGCGTTGATGAACAAGGGCGCCAACCAGTACGGCCGTTATGTGAAACCGGAAACGTTTGAGACCATGATCACCCCGCAGGGCGTGGTGGACCCGCACATGCTGTTCGATGTGGGGCTGTACTTTGTGGTCACGCGCTTTGGCGATCACCGCATCATCTGGCATAACGGCGGCTGGCCCGGCTTCTCCTCGTCCATGTGGGTGGCCCCGGATGACGGCCTGGGCGTGATTGTGCTGACCAATTCCTCCAATGGCGTGGTGGATCTGATCTCCACCAAAATTCTGCGCGGCATGCTGGACGAGCCCAACCCGGCCGATTCGATCCCTGTGAAAGGGCTGCTGGAAAGCCCGCATGACTGGCCCGATTTGCACGGCTTCTACGCTCCCAAACCCGGCCTGCTCACCAGCGCGCGCTTTATCATGGCCAACGGCGGCGAGGTGGAAGTATTCACCAAAGACAACCATCTGGCGCTGCGATCGCTGACGGGCGGCACCAAAAACGCCTTCCCGCTCTACCGCGCCAACGCGGAAGAACCGCTGTTTTACAAAGGTGTTGTCGGCAGCGGCGATGACAGAGGTGTCTCCAACATCCTGTTTGTGCGCGACGAGCAGGGCCAGGTGTACAAAATGCTGATGGGCACCGAAGAGCTGTATAAACGTCCCTATAACCAGAGCCTCAAGCTTAAAGCCAGCCTGGCAGCCGGTTCACTGGGCCTGCTGGCCGGTTACAAAGTGCTCAAGACACTACTGAAGAAGAAATAACCATATTTAGGCATGAGCCGGAACCGGCTCATGCCTTAAAACAACCCCCTCACAGGAGAAACACTGTGGCAAACGAATTTCCCCCCTCGGTTGAAAAGACCCTCCAGGAAGCCGATCAGGTACTGATCAAACTGTTCAACGAACATCTGACCCCCGGGCTGGCGGTGGGCATCATCTACGACGGCAAGCTGATCTATACCAAATCGATGGGCTACGCCAATCTGGAAACCTGCAAACCGGTCACCAACGATACGGTGTTCCGCATCATGTCCATTTCCAAAACCTTCACCACCCTGGCGATCATGCAGTTGTGGGAACAGGGCAAGCTGGATCTGGACGACCCGGTCAACCTGCATTTGAAGGGCCTCAAGGTGCAGCACAAAGACCCTGCCGCGCCGCCCGTGCGCATCCAGCACATGCTCACCCACCTGGCCGGCATCGGCGAGACGCGCAGCCTGTGGGACCTGACCCTCCCGGTGGTGGGTCTGGCGGCCAAACCGGACAGCCGCATTTTGAGCATGCCCGAGTACTACAACGGCCTGCTGCGGGCTGAGATATACCCCGGTGAAAAATGGTCGTACTCCAACCACGCCTTTGGCGTGCTGGCCTATTTGATTGAGTGCGTCAGTGGCGAACCGTTCGACCAGTATATGCGTAAGCACGTGTTTGAACCGCTGGGCATGTTCAAGACCGATACCGTGCTGAGCGACCGTGTGCGCGGTGAACTAGCCCAGGGATACATCTGGAAGAAGAGCGCCTTCCAGCCCTACCCCTACCTGCGCCTGAACACCCCCGGCTGCGGCGGCATCTTCTCCAGCGTGAATGAGATGGCCAAATACACCGCCGCCATGATGAACGGCGGAGCCAACGAGCACGGGCGCGTGATCAAAGCCGAAACCCTGCAGCGCATGATGACCCCGCAGTTCCAGACCGGCGTGTTCAACATGGGGCTGGGCTTCTTCCTGGAGAAGATCGGCGATCACTGGGTGGCCGAGCACAGCGGCGGCTGGCCGGGTTTCATCTCGTCCATGCGCGTGATGCCGGATCAAAAACTGGCCATGGTGGCCTTCACCAACTGCTCCACCGATACCACCGAATACGCCACCAAAGATCTGCTGCACCGCCTGGTGGGTCTGGAAACGCCCTTTGAAAAACCCAAAACCAACCCGGTTCTGCAGCGCCCCGATGTGTGGGGTGAGTTAACTGGCAGTTATGGCCCCAAACCCGGCTTCCTGACCAATAACCGCTATTGGAGCGCCATGCAAGGTGAGACTGAAGTGTATGTGAAGGACGGCAAGCTCATGCTGCGCAGTTTTGCCTCACCTGAAAAGAAAGGCCTGGTGCTGGAGAACTGCGATCCCAATGACCCGTACCGGTTCAAGACCTGGCGCGGTACCTACCCGATACAGGTGCTGTTCGCGCGCGACGAACACGGCAAGATGAAGCTGATGATGAGCAATTTCGTGCTGTATAAAAAGCAGCCGCAAAAGAGCATGCAGCTTATTTTGACTGCCGTGCTTTCCAACCTGGTGAGCATACTCACGGCGGTTTTGGTGGTGAATTGGATCAAACGCCGGCGCTGAGCGGCGGCTGATTGAAATAAAAGACATGCCCCTGTTCATCATTATTCGAACAGGGGCATGTCTTTGGATTATATTCTCCCAAATATGATCATTTCAATAATATCTATGAGACGTTAGGGAGACTTAAGAGTTTAGAAGAGCACAGAGAATTTTCTACTGGATTTGTGTTCCATTTTCTTTGTTTAATACACAATTACTAGTTTATCAGTTTTTAAAAAATCCCGATTTTTTTATCTATCAAGAACTAATTGTTATGTTCCCCAAATCTCAAATTCAGCAGAATGGGCTTGTATCATCTCATACATTGGAATTGCTAATTCATATACATTATTGTTCGCTTTGTCCTTCTTGGAAATGTCCGAAATTTTAAAACCTGGTTGAGATAAAATAATATTATAGGTCCAATCATTAATTTTATAATTGTTACAAATTTTCTCAAATGCTTCCATTGTTCCTGAAATTAGTAATGCCACATTTTGTAGCCTAAACAACAATCTCTTCAATAAAATTGCGGAGAATACCCAATTAGCGCTTCGCATTGCTTGAGCAAAAAGGACGTCACAATCTTTTTTTCTACAACCCGGCTTATCTTTAGATGAGGGTTTACAGTGTACGAAGTGAATTACCTTCTTCTCTATTTGAAACCATATCAAGTCCGCCACTTCATGAGATCCATCATCAAGTATTAGAATGTCGTTCTCACTATTGTTAATTTCTTTTATCAGTTCGATGGTTTTATTGATTACTGGAAGCCTATTTGGTGGAGGATCCATCACAAATCTTTCAGCCCTAATATTACAGTTATCCCACCTTTTTTCCTTCCAAATATTATCCGGAAGTGCTTCGATCAATCTATTTGGAGTTGTCCTGTTTCTTCCCTCAACTACACCACCATCCCGCATTATCAACCTGGGGGGATAATCATTTAGGTAATCCACCAAGTTATAATCGATGACATTATTATCATTACGGTCTATGCGAATTCGCAAATTTTTATCACTAATTATTTGCCAAAGTTGCGGAGCGTTAAAGTTCATAACTAAATCAAATTCATGAGCTTCAATAACTAATTTACAATGAAGAATTCCTGTTTCGTTTTCAAGGGTTCTTGGTTCAATTGAAGGCAAACAATTACTAACGGGATCATATCCGTCTATTTGAATTATTGTGAAGGATGAGCTAAAAAATATGTCGCTAGGGATGACTGCAATTGGCAATTCCTGAATGTTTTCAATCGGTAGAGTACTTGCCAAAAACGATAAACCCGGGAGAGATGGAATTTCCTTTCCAGTGTTAATTAAGTCTCCCAACTGATCACACCAAACTTTAAATTCTTCAACTGTCCCCCGTTTCATCGACCACACTCTTCCTCGCCTCGTTGCGATCCCCCAAACGTTCTGTTTATCTACTCGCAATAAAACATGTCCTGTGCTAAAAATCCTGCCTTCACTTGCACGAACCGAAGCTTGGACGCTACTCCCAAGAACTGTTTTATAAGATGGTTGTGAGGCCCCCCGCATAACAGAATTTCTCATCCCGACCATTAAATAATCGCTTTGATCAAACTCAGATAACGTTTTAAATAACCTGCCATGTGGAATCCTTTTCAAGGCAGATTTAATCAAGTTATTTTTGAAAGAATGCAATGCATTTTCACTTGTGGTAAGTTCAAAAAGAAGTTTCCTTTCCAGATTAAAGTAATAAACATGAATGTCTAGTACGTCTTTTATGAAGATAGATCGATTAGCCCATTCCAAAGGTTTATCCTGTGAAGTAATAATGATCAAAGGTGAATCAATGTCTTGTTGTTCTACATGTAAAATTTTGATACCGGATGATGGTTCTGTATCGAAGTTTTCCTCAAAAACGAAGTTTTCTGGTGTTTCATAAATTAAAGCACTGAAATATATATTTATCTCAGGCATTAGAAATTCATACTTGTCGATACTGCTTGACTGAAAAAATCGTGCTTTTCTCATTTGATCATCAATCAGTTGGGGAATCAACTTCTCCCACGCCTTATCTGATTTATACAATTTGCTTACTTCGCCCCTAACTTCGTCGCGATTAGCAATAAGTATTGCCTTACCTTCCTGGTTTAGAGGTTGTCTTGATATGCGACCGAGAAACTGAATTGTATATGGTGTTGACCGAGGTGTAGCATGCAAAACGGCTATTTTCAGATTTGGAATATCTAAACCTTCACTCGCTAGTCCAACACATACTAATCCATGCAACTCATTTTCTCGCACCTTATTGATTATGCTCGTGTTGACATCACTCGACCTTTTTGAATGAATCACATCTACATGAATCCCTACTTCATTGTATTTCTCAGATAAGTGTTCCGCCTCTGCTATTCGGTCAGTGCGAATGAGAATAGCTACATTAGGGTTTTGTTCTTTTTCTGTAAAGAATACTTCTACTGCTTTTTCAATAAGAGCTGTTTCAGTATTACCCACAGCTATACCGGCATCGATCCCGTAGAATTCTACCGGCCTAAGAATCCCAGAATCGAGTGCGGTTTCAAGAGGGTAATGAAAAATCATTTTTGCTTGCATCCGTTTTCTATCACGTCTAAAAGGGGTAGCGGTCAGGAAAATTCTTGGAACATTTACATAATATTCATTTAACGCTTTCCAAGTCGGTGCCGGTTCATGATGTGCCTCATCGATGAAGATTGCACCAATCAATTCCTGTGGAATGGGCGTCAAATTCTTATAATACGGTGAAATACTTTCTGGGAGAGCAACAACCACGTCATTTGACCTAAAAATTCCCTCCCAATCATCGACAGAATGCATTCGATGTTCTACCTCGAATGCATTTAAGGGGGGTTGTTGATCAGGCAGACACTTGATTTTTTTTAGGTCACGAAGCGATCGAAACTGTTCTACAATTTGCCTGCGCAATATCTCAGTAGGAACAACTATGAGGACTTTTCCAAGTTGAAGCTCAAAGCAAGCAGCCATCATTAATGCTGTTTTCCCAGATCCAGTGGGCATGCTAATAAGCGAAGCAGGATCTGATTTCGCAATCGTAAACTGGCTTTTTAAAGCCCAAATGGCACCTAATTGACACTGTCGCAAACCGCCTCCTTCATTTGGTTCCAAAATAAAACGATTAATATGCTCTCGGAAATATGACATCTTAATTCTCCCGAAAAATCTATGTAGTTATGAGAAGATCGAAGAAGGAAATTAAAATAATAAAACTGTATCTAAAAAATATTGTCTTAATTTCTTGAATATAGAGATGGATCAAGTTGTAACTGGATTCAATAGACGACATAACTGATTCGTTACAATGTTATATGTTTTCTTCTTTTACGATTGATTTAGTTACAGGTAGTGATTAATCCTGCCCTGGTTGTGCAGCTTCTCAAATATGCTTTTACCACCGAATAACCACTCTGGTCATTTTACATCAGAACGCTTAAAACGTTGTCAAAAATGGTGTGCCAGTTAGCAAACACAAAGCCTGCCCGCTCTCCTCTCCCGTCCTCCTTTCCCGCACCGTTGCTCCCAAAGTAGAGTATCATTTGTATACATTGTGACTCTCGCCCGCATCGGCATCCCCAGCCGCACCACAGGAGGAATTATGGTGGCACAAAACAAACCCGTAACACAGGAAACGGTCAACCAGGTGATCAAAGACCTGGATCAACTGGTGATTGAGAAGTTCAACAAGATGGCCCCGGCCGGTCTGGCGGTGGGGGTGGTGTATGACGGCAAACTGGTGTACGCCAAAGGCTTTGGAATGGCGGACATTGAGCAGAAAAAACCGGTCACACCCGACACCAACTTCCGCATCGGCTCTATCAGCAAAACCTTCACCACCGTGGGTCTGATGCAGTTGTTCGAACAGGGCAAATTCAGCCTGGATGATCCTATCAACCCGTATCTGAAAACCTACAAAGTTCTGCATGATGACCCGCACGCCCCGCCAATCACCTTCCATCACCTGCTCACCCACACCGCGGGCATCGGCGAGACGCGCAATATCTCAGAGGTACTCAAATCGATGACCGGCAAGCTGGAGATCGCCGCAAACCCGGATGAGCCGGTGGTTCCGCTGGGCGAGTTCTATCACGGCCGGCTGCGTGCCGAGACCCTGCCGGGCCTCAAGTGGGCGTATGCCAATCACGCCTACGCCACCGTGGGCCAGTTGATCGAAGACATCAGCGGTGAAAAGTTCGAGCAGTACATGATCGACCATGTGCTGGATCCGCTGGGCATGAAGAACAGCGATTATCTGCTCAGCGAGCGTGTGCGCGACCAGTTCGCCCAGGGCTATAACTTCAAAAAGGGTAAATTCGAGAAGGTGCCCTATCAGCGCATCATCGTGGGAGCGGCCGGATCCATTTTCTCCAGCGTCAACCAGATGGCGCGTTACGCCACCATGCTGATGAACGGCGGCGAGATCGACGGCACGCGTATCCTGGAAAAGGAAACGCTGGATGAGATGATGTCACCGCAACTGGATACCGACCCGCGCATCTACGGCATGGGGCTGACCTTCTGGCTGGAGCAGTACGGCAATCACCGCGTGATCGAACACGGCGGCGGCTGGCCCGGCTTTATCTCCTCCTTCCGCGTGGCCCCGGATGACAAGCTGGCGGTGATCGTGTTCACCAACACCTCCAACATGATCTCGGATGTGCTGGGCAAAACCATCATGCGCAAATTGCTGGGCGAGCCGGAACTGGCGGAGAAGATCCCGCCCAAGAGCGTGCTGCAGGAGCCGCACCGCTGGCCCGAGTTTGTAGGTTTTTACGGCCCCCTGCCCGGTTTTCTGACCAACGTGCGGCACTGGCTGCAGTTTGGCGGCGAACTGGAAGTGTTCGTCAACAAGCAAAATCAACTGGCCGTGCGCGGTCTGGTGGGCTCGCTCTCAAAGGGCATCCCGCTCTACCGCACCGATCCGGACGATCCCTTCTTCTACCAGGGTGTGATCACCGAGGGCGAACTGGCCGGTATTGAGATCAGCGCGGCCTTCGGGCTGGATGCGCAGGGGCATGTCAACCGCGTGTTTGTACAGCAAAACGACTTTTATAAACGTCCCTATAAAGAGAGCCTGAAGATGAAAAGCGACGTGATGAAAGGCGCGGCGATTTGGATCGGCCTGATGATCCTGCGCAGGTTGTTCAGAAAGAAAAGCGGCTCCCGAAAGTGCTGCAAGGGATAGATGAATGGTCGGGCGGCTGATACAGCCGCCCGAATATTTATAGACGTGGAAAAGGATACAGGAATGGATAGTCGTGACACTTCCGCACGCTACTACGATCTCAACCCGGATATACCGGAAGATATTCCGTTTTACCTGGGGCTCATCCCGCCGGACACCGATGTGCTGGAGCTGGGCTGCGGCACCGGGCGGGTGACCGTTCCGCTGGCCGGGCATTGCCGCTTTGTGCAAGGGGTGGATCTCTCGCCGGCCATGCTGCAGGTGTGCCGTGAGCGGCTGCAGAAAGCCGGTATCCCGCCGGAGAAGACGCAGGTGCAAACCGGCGATATCACCCGCCTGAACCTCGGCCGGCGGTTTGACTGGATCATCGCGCCCTTCCGGGTGATGCAAAACCTGGAGACCGACGCGCAGGTGGACGGCCTGTTTGAAACCATCCGCGCTCACCTGAATCCCGGCGGGCAGTGCGTGCTGAATGTATTTAACCCCAACCGAGATTCACAGGGTCTGCGCGACGAGTGGGTGAACCCGCAGGAGCAGCCGGATTGGGAGCAGACGCTGGACGGCGACCGGGTGGTGTGCACCTGGCAGGCTGCCCGCATGGATAAAGAAAAGCTGATCCTGTACCCCGAGCTGATCTACCGGCGCTACCGGGGCGACCGGCAGGTGGATGAAGCAGTGATGAGGTTCGTCATGCGCTGCTGGTACCCGGAGCCATTTGCCGCGCTGGTGGAGAGTCACGGCTTTCGGATCATCAACCGCTGGGGCGGCTACCACGGCGAGCCGTATGGGGCCGGCCCGGAGCTGGTACTGCAGTTCACCCGGTAAAAAGCCATCAACGAGGCACTCATCATCGCATCGTTTCAGGGGAATTTTTCGTATAATCATTAAGTCATGAGAAGACCGGCTTACGCGAGGAGCCCCGCTCATACCGTTCAGCCGGGTATTTTATTTTTACGTACTGCCCGTTTTGAGGAAACCGTTATGCCCGCCATTCTTGATGTACAGCACCTGGTTAAAAAATACGGCGATTATACGGCCGTCAATGATGTTTCGTTCTCCATCATGGATGGAGAAATCTTCAGTCTGCTGGGTCCCAACGGGGCCGGCAAAACGACCACCATTTCGGTCCTCTCCACCTTGCTTCAGCCCACCTCCGGCGCCGCCAGTATCGCCGGTCATTCCATCACCAAAGAACCCTACATCGTGCGCGGGCTGATCGGCGTAGTGCCGCAGGAACTGGCCCTGTATGATGACCTGACCGCGCGTGAAAATCTGCTGTTTTGGGGGCAGATGTATGGGCTGTCGGGCAAAAGCCTGTCCACCCGCATTGAAGAGGTGCTCCAGCAGATCGGGCTGGCAGACCGCGGCGGTGACCGCGTGAAAACCTACTCGGGTGGCATGAAGCGGCGCGTCAATATCGGCGTGGGACTGCTTCACCGGCCCCGGCTGCTGTTTATGGATGAGCCCACCGTGGGCATCGACCCGCAATCCCGGCGCGCCATTCTCGATTCGGTCAAAGATCTCAACAAACAGGGCATGACGGTGCTGTACACCACCCACTACATGGAGGAAGCCCAGGAACTGTCGAACCGGGTGGGCATCATCGACCACGGGCAGTTGATTGCCCTGGGCACGCAGGCCGAACTGACCCAGCAGGTGGGCGAGTCTGACACGCTCATCCTGCACAGTGACGAATTTCAAAACTGCGACGCGCTGGCCGCCCGGCTGCGCAATATCCCCACCGTGCGGCAGGTCAGCATCATCGATCACGCCCTTTCCATCATCACACCGAAAGCCGAAGACATCCTGGCGCCGGTGATCAGCGCCGCCAACGAGATCAATTTCAAGATCCGCTCGGTGGAGCTGCAGGAGCCCAATCTGGAAGCCGTCTTCCTGCACCTCACCGGGCGCGCCCTGCGCGATTGAACGCTCCAATCAGCGGGAAAGAAAAACGAGCGTAATAAGATGAAAAAACTAATTCTGATTGGCCTAAAAGATGTCAAACTGGCCTTCCGCGATGTTTCGGCGCTGCTGCTGATGCTGCTGGCGCCGTTTTTACTCACATTGGGGCTGGGTTTTGTGACGGGCGCCTTCTCCGGTTCAGACGGCAGCGGGGTGAGCGGCATCCCGGTCATTCTGGTCAACCAGGACAGGGCGCAGTTGGGTAACGCGCTGGTGGAGCTGTTCCAATCGGACGACCTCAAAGAGCTGATCACCGCCGAGGAAATGGACGATCCTGAACAGGCTCGCCGCGCGGTGGATGAAGATACCGCCGCGGCCGTCATCGTTATCCCCGAGGGGTTCACAGCCAGCATCATCCCCGAGCAGGGCAGCGAGGCCGGTCAAGTCACCTCAGGCGAGCAAGTCGCCCGCGGCAGTCCGGTGGAGATTGAACTGTACTCCAACCCAACCCGCCCCACCAGTTTTGGGGTGGTGCAGTCCATCGTAGAGCGCTTTGTGGACAAGATGGAAATCGCCCGCGTCGGCGGCGAGGTAGCGGTGACGCAGCTCTTGCAGAACGGTCTGATTACTCCGCAGCAGGCCGCGCAGGTGGGGCAGCAAACCGGCGCTGACCTGGCTGAAACAGAGCAGTCGGGCATCACCCTGAAAGGCATTACCAATACCGGCGCGGACGTGCAGTTCAATGTGCTGGCTTACATGGCCCCCGGCATGGCGCTGATGTTCCTGATGTACACCGCCTCCTACGGTGGGCGCACTTTGCTGACCGAGCGCAACCAGGGCACATTAACGCGCCTGCTGGTGACTCCCACCAGCACCGTGCAGGTGCTGGGCGGCAAGATTTTGGGCACCTTCTTAACCGGCTCGGCGCAGGTACTCATTTTGATTGTATCCACCACCCTGCTGTTCGGGCTGGAATGGGGCGACCCACTGGGCGTACTGGCGCTGGTACTGGCGGCTGTGTTCGCGGCGGTGGGCTGGGGCATGATCATCACTGCTACCGCCAAAACGCCGGGGCAGGTATCCTGGATGGGTATGATCGTCACCCTGCTGTTCGGGCTGCTGGGCGGATCTTTCTTTACGGTAGACGCCCTTCCGGCCTGGTTTCAGATGCTGGGGAAGATCACCCCCAACGCGTGGGGCCTGGATGGTTTTCTCACACTGGCGCAGGGCGGCGGCCTGGCTGATATCGGCGGAGCCATCACCGGTCTGTTGGTGATGGGCCTCCTGTTGTTTGGTCTGTCGGCACTGTTATTCCGCCGCGACAGTATTTCCCGGTGAAAAGGGGGAGCTATGCAAAAAATTCTCGCCATCATTTGGAAAGATATCCGGGTACGGTTTACCGGTTTTTCGGAGTGGCTGTTCTTCCTGATCCTGCCAGCCATCTTTACGCTGGTGCTGTCCGGTGTAACCGGCGCACAGGGCGACAACCGCATCCGGCTGGTGTTGGTGGATCAGGCCCAATCCCCTCTTTCAGCCGCATTGATCGACGCTCTGGAAGAATCTGACACAGTGCGTCTGGATGCGCAGCCGTTGGACAAAGCCGAAGACTTGTTTTCCCGCCGGCAGGTATCCGCAGTGCTGGTGATCCCGCCGGAGTTCAAACAGCAAAACCTCCAAGACGGTAATGTTGAGTTGGAACTGCGTCAACAGCCCAACAACACCAATGCCCTGGCGGCCCAGCAGGCAGTGCTGGCCGTCATCAGCCAGACCGGCGCGGCGGTGGAGATCGCCGCCCGCAGCGTGGAGCAGGCTGAAAACATCCAGCCTTTTGCCAGCGAGACGGGACGGCAGGCGTTTTTTAATGCAGCGCTCGCTCAGGCCCAGACGCTGTTGGATGAGGCTCCCAGCCGCGTGTCACATATCGAAGGCAGTACCCCGGATCAGATTGATTACAACCCCGCGGCCAATTCGTCAGCCGGGCAGATGATCACCTGGGTGTTCATTCCGCTCATTGGCATCTCGGGCATGTTCGCCTACGAACGCCAGAAAGGCACCCTGCGCCGCCTGATGACCACTCCGACCAGCAGAGCCACCTTTTTGTTTGGCACATTGTTGGGGCAGGTGTTGATGGCTCTGGTGCAGATGCTGATGCTGGTGGGCTTTGGTGTTGTGGTGCTGCATCTGGATTGGGCCAGAGACCCCGGCGCGCTGGCGTTGATCCTGGTCAGCTCCGCGCTGGCCGCGGCGGCCCTTGGCACCACGCTGGGCACCTTTGTGAAAACAGCCGGTCAGGCGGAAGGCTTGAGCATCATGCTGGGCATGGTGATGGCGCTGCTGGGTGGGTGCATGTACCCCATTGAGCTGTTCCCGCAGGTGGTGCGCAGCGCGGTTAGGGTTCTGCCTACCACTTGGGCCATGGAAGGCATGCTGGATATTCTGGTACGCGGGCAGGATTTTCTGGCCGTGCTGCCCACTGCCGGAGTGTTGCTGGGGTTCGCGGCGCTGTTTTTCACGATCGGCATCCTGCGCTTCCGGTACGAGTAGAAAGTTCGGAACATGTTTTTCGGAACACTTAGCGTGAACAATTGGCACGGCCATAAAAGGGCAAATCGTTTCTGAATTTTTGTAGGTGGAGGTTCATGAACCTCCACCTACAATTTTATATTCCATCCCCATTTCACCTTTCTTTCCTCAAGAAAAGGAATCCGCAGGTATCGGGCAAACAACGGGTCTACTGTCACCCACCAACTCGGTGTCACGTTACCATGCTTGGTGTCCATCTTCAGATCCATCGAGGTTTGGTACAATCTTCGGAACCTGCATTCATTCTCTGACACAAATTCTTTCATACCAACATTTTCCGCATCACTTATTCCTTTACACCGGATGTGCTTTTCCCTGTTCGGCCAGAGATGAAAGAAAAAATGACATTTACATTTTTGGACAATGGTAAGCATTTTTTGACAGGATTTTCCTGCCCTCATATTGTAGACTGTTGACAGAAAGGTTAACCCGTGGACTGGATACAAAGCCTGTCAAAAGCAATTCACTATATTGAGAACAACCTCACCAATGACATAGGCATTGAAGATATATCTAACAATGTTTACGCTTCCGGTTTTAATTTCCAACGTATTTTCAATTTAGTGACAGGAATGACGATCGGCGACTATATTCGTAACAGGCGATTAAGCCTGGCCGGACAGGAATTACTGCACACAAAAAACAGGATTATTGATATCGCAATTCGGTATCAATATGATACTCAGGAGAGTTTTTCAAAGGCTTTTACCAGGTTCCATGGATTTACCCCATCCCAGGTGCGGAAGCAGAAGAGACAAATTAAATTCTTCTACCCCATAACCATCCAGGTAACAATACAAGGAGGATTTGACATGTCTCGTAAAGTGATCGACAATATTCCGCTTCATCAGTTGCAGTACCCTGAACAGGGGCAAAATTATGTGTTCAATGGTTGTATGAAGTTTCTAATGGAATGTCTGAGGGAAGATGAACAATATGATTATTGGTTCTTTTCTGCTGTTTCCGGTGACTGCTATGTGCAGGTGTACGGAACGAATAAAAACAAATGGCATACTTGTTTCTCACAATCGAAGTTCGATCGTGCATTAATCCAGCGGGTCTTTAATGCGATCGGGTACGAATTTTCATATATCGACGCTGAGAACTGGCAGCGGGAAAAAGACGCATGTAAAGCAAAAATCATCGCGTCTATTGACAAAGGTATACCTGTTATTGGAAAAGGTTTTTATTACTCACCGTCAGATGGTAGTGAGATGTGGCCAACCGATGAGGTTTCCTGCATTATCGGATACGAAAATAATGGCGAGCTCTTTTACCGTTTGCCGGAGGAAGCCACAGATTTGGTGCCTTTTACACTAGACGATCCACTGCCCTATACGTTCGTTTTTGTTGAAGATAAGAAAAAGGAACCCCCTGTTGCCGAGGTATATCGGAAAGCGCTGCTTGACGCGCCCCGGCTTATGAGGACACCGCCGAATCAAAATGGTGAATTATTTTTTGGCAACGACGCATTCGAGCAGTGGGCCAGTATGTTAGAGAACGACCTCTACTTAAACATGCCAAGGGGTTCTAATGATATTAGCCTGTGGAGGTATTACAACGTTTATATTTGTATCATTGCAACCAATACTTTTTCAAAGAGGTACACCACTGATCGCGCGATTCAAATGAATCCCGATTTAGGTTATTTGTCGCCGTTACTTGATCAGGAATACAAGGCTCTTGAAGATCTGGAAAAACAATTGAGAGAGGTGGGAGGCTATTTCAATATCAGTTATGAGGTTTTAGAAGATGCAATGAAACGCCAAAAAATCGCCCCGATCATGAGACGGTTTTCGGACGTTTACGCACGGATATGTGATGTGATTGAAAACAGCAAACCACAATCGTAACCTTCTTTGAGAATATTTCTTCTTCGGAGCTGTGCAGGAAGGTGATACGCATTCTACTCAGTAATAGATCTCAATCGAAAATTGTTAAACAGGGAAGGTTCAGACCCCCTGCAAATTATCTTCGCTCTTGCCCGTCGCAAAGGTGGGATTAGAGGCAATCAGCAGAAAGTGTACATCTCAATTCCTGCCCTGGAGAGACGCGGTGGGCGCGGCGCACAGCGCCGGGATGGTAGATCGTACAGTTCACCGAGGTGGCTAATAACCTATCCCCCTAACCCCCTTCCCTGAGGGAAGGGGTAATTATTAAGTTGTGAAGTTGTGCAGAAGACTGCACAACTTCACAACAGGGCACAAAAATACTCAAAGTACAGTCATGAATCGAGGCTTGCAGCCAAATTCCCCTCCTGGGAGGGGTGGCGCGAAGCGCCGGGGTGGTCAACCTCATCCACCCGACCGGGGTGGTATTCCCCGGTCAAACCGCCAAAAATGTGCTAACATTCCTGATGTACCCATTCATTCCATCAACAGAGGTTTCCCATGTGTGATTCATTTGTTGCACTGCCTCCCGCCACCGCCAGAAAATCGGTGATCATGGCCAAAAGCGCCGACTGTCTGGTCAATGAGGCTCACGCGCTGGTACGCCTGCCGCGCCAGACTCATCTGCCAGGCGAAAAACTGCTGGCCACTCACATCATGATCCCGCAGGTGGAAGAGACCTGTGACGTCATTCTCAGTCGTTCCTTCTGGACCTGGGGCGGCGAAATCGGGCTGAACGAATATGGCGTCGCCATTGGCAACGAAGCTATCTTCACCAATGTGATGAAGGATGAAAAATTGGACGGCTTGATCACCATGGATCTGCTGCGGCTGGGGCTGGAGCGCGGCAAAACTGCCCGCCAGGCCGTTGAGGTGATGGGCGCGCTGGTTCACCAGTTTGGACAGGGCGGCAACTGCGAGCTGAGCGGCAACTCGCACTTCGATTCCAGCTACCTGATCGCCGACCCTCACGAAGCCTGGATTCTGGAAACAGCCGGCCGTGAGTGGGCCGCCAGGCGGGCCAACCCGGTCGATTCGATCTCCAACGCGTTGACCCTCCACACCGATTGGGAGCTGAGCTCGCTGTCCGATGAACAGCCGCGCGTGGATTGGGACACCCGCTTCGCCGACGTATCCCGGCTGGAAGATCTGGGTTCCATCCCGCGCCAGAAGAACACCTGCGGCTTCTTACAGAATATAGGCAAGAATATAACCATTCGCGATGCCTTTAATTTATTGCGCGATCACCCTGCTGGCTATCACCCCGCCCGGAAGAACGGTCACCCCATCTGCGCGCATGCCGGCTCGGACGGTGGATTGTGGAACGCCTGCGGTGCGATGGCCTCCGAGGTAAGCCCGGACGGCATCATCGGCTGGTTTACCGGCACCTCCGGAACCTGCACATCCATTTTCAAGCCGGTCTTCCCCGGCATCGATCTGCCCCATATGGGTTCGTATCCGCGCGAGACCTTTGACCCGCAGTCCATGTGGTGGATCGGCGAGCTGCTGCACCGCCGCGCCATGGCCGATTTCGACAATGCTGTTCCGGCCATCCAGAAAGATTTTGCCGCGCTGGAAGACAGGTTCATCCTGGAGGCCCGCAGCGTGATTAAAGGCACCCCCACCGAAAAGAAACAGTTCATGGACGAGTGTTTCCACCGGGCTGCTCAGGCCACCAGCGAATGGATCTACCGGCTGGCCGGGCGCAGCGATCTCAAATTTGCGGATCCCACCTATGCAGAAGCCTGGGCGCAGTATAACCGCGAAGCCGGTCTGACCGGCATGCCTGCCTGAGTTATTTAGTGAGGAAACAGAAAAACCGCCGGAAGGTTTACCGGCGGTTTTTTGATTTCATGGGAGAGTAATCGTTTATTCGATGGTCAGGTATTCAAATTCAACTTCAATGGGCAGAACATCAAATGAAGAGACGCCTACCCCTACCTGTCCCTCTTTGAGAACGTAATTGGTTTCCTCCAGCCGCTTCACTTCCTGGTTGTTGATGTACAGGATCAGCGTCTTTTCGCGGCAAACAATCGAGTAGGTATTGACATCCTTGCCAGTGTGAATAGAGGTGGAGCCGCCGTTGGCGATCAGGTTGTAGCCGCCTTCGTTCATGATGTCATAGTAATAAATCCAGTACAACCCGTTGTTGGCAATGCTGAACTCATACCAGCCGCGCTCGTAATCGTAACGGCAGATCAGGCTGACGTTGTTATCATTAAAACCGCGGTTCTCAGCTTCAACGGTCAGGGCTACATCACTGTAGTAGTACGGCGAGTACAGCAAATAGGCGTAGATCTGCTCACCCTCCAGGAAGAACCTTAATTTGCCATCTTCGGTATAAAAGCTGGCCAAATCCTCATCGCCGGAGGTAAAGAAATATTCCCAGTTGGTCAAATCGCCATTAAATTCTTCGGTGAAAAAATCCGGCGCGGCAGCAGGTTCTTCGGTGGGCTGGGCAACCTGAACATCCACCGGCGGCGGATTGGTGGGCAGCGGGACGGTGGGTATGGCGATTGTCGGCTGGGTTGTGTTGGTGGAAAGCGGAGCCTGAGTATCGGTGGGCTGCACCACGGGTTCGCTGGTGAGAGTGGGGATGGTGTTGTTTTGGTCAGTGGTGTTTTTGCCAACGGAAAGGAGTGAGCAACTGAGGATGAACAGGCTGATGATGACAAGCAAAAGGATATGAAGCAGACGCGGCCGATAGGTACGCACTTTACAACTCCTCTTCTAATGATAGTGGTTCGCTGAATTGAGTATAGCATGAACCAACCTGCCTGATCAATTCCCTGAAATTATCGATTTTGAGAAGTCAGAATTTTGGTTATTTGCGGCCAGGAAACGAATCAGATACGCAGACCGTCCATTGGAAATGGGATGGTAGAATTACCTGAGTTCCCGTATTGATTCCATCTCACTCCCGCAGGAGGTACAGAATGCAGGAAAATGAAACGCCTGTTTCGCCGCAATTTGACCCGGCTGAACGGCAAAGAACATTTTTGTTCCGCACGGTGAACCTGGCGCTGCTGATCGCGGGTGTGCTGAGCCTGCTGATGGCGGTGCTCAATGTGATCGCCGCGCTGAGCCCCTCGCTGGCCTCGCCCACCAGTTGGCTGGATTTTGCGTCCAACCTGGTGATGGGTGGACTACTGATTTTCTGCTCCCGCCTGGTGAAGAAAGGGAAATTCGTCGCTCTGTGGGTGTTTATCGGCACCCTGGCCCTAAATGTAACGTTTTTACTGGCCACCTCGCGCAGCCTGAACGACGGCATCTTGCTGGTTGGCGCGCTGGTGATCTGGCAGATGCTGATTTTGAAGAAAAACAAACAGTTGGCGTAGACGGGCCGTCAACGAATGGGGTTCAGCTTCACCGGAAGATGTCTGTTTGAGATTTTTACATTTTTGCCAATGAACGAATAAACGAATAAGACCACAACCAACATCGGCAGATGTTTGCCTTTACTCCTTCAGTCAACAAATAATATTTGATTGCAAAGAGATACCCCTGTTATTTGCGTCGACCCATTCGTTGATTGTTTTTTCGTATCTCGCCGTCAACGAATGGGGTTCAGCTTCATCGGGAATCGTTTGTTTGACAATTTTATGTTCCGGTCAATAAACGAATAAACGAATAAGACCTGCATTATCAAGCAACGGTTGTTTGACAATTTTACATTTCAGCTAGTGAATGAATAAACGAAGGCACACATTTACTCTCCGTATTCGTTTATTCGTTTCCGGCCAGCGCAGAGCGCTGGCCCCCATTCGTTGACGGTTTTTATGCAGCCACATCGAATACACGAATAAGTCCACAAGCCTTTACACTTTTCAGTTAATCAAAGAATATTTGAATGCAAAGAGATATTTCTGTTATTCGTTTTCGGCCAACGCTCTGCGCTGGCCCCATTCGTTGACGGTTTTTCTGCAACCCATGAACGAATACACGCATAAGATCACAAGCCTTTACCCCTTTCAGTTAATTAAAGAATATTTGAATGCATACAGATACCCCCTGTTATTCGTTTATTCGTTTTCGGCCAGCGCTCTGCACTGGTCCATTCGTTGACGGTTTTTCCGCAGCCAAAACGGATACGCGAATGCAGGCAAAGTCCTCCCATCACACAAACACGCCGGCTAAATGGCCGGCGTGTTGATCACCACAATTCAAAAACCTGCTGCTATCCCTTACGTTTGGCCGTCATGACGGCCCCCGGCTGGGTCATCACCACTTCTTCGGCTTTCTCCCCGCCATTCATCTTGAACTCCAGGCTGACCACTTCCATGCCCTTCAGGTTGAAGGTAGTGCCGCGGTAAGGCACCAGTTCCATCTCCGGCATGCCGGGCCCAGATGCGCATAAGGTGCTCTCGCCCTTCAGGGCGATTTTCAGGGTCTCACCCATCAGCTCATACTCCCCTTCGAACTGCTCCAGGAAGCCGCGCTGTTTCATGCTCTCATCCGGTACGCGCGTGAACACGATCGGCTTCACCATGGGATCCAATGGAGAGCTGACCCGTTCGATGTTTCCCTTATCATCCATTTCAAAGGTGAACTTGAGGTAGATGCCCAGCACAGGCAGTTCGCCGTCAAAGACATCATAGTGAACATGTTGGAGCGGGATTTCCCAATCGCGGAACAGTGTGGTGAGGACATCATCCTTCATCACAAACTCAATCTCGCCATAGCCCGGGTGCTCGAATTTGCCGGTATAGTCTTCAAGCGGGTGACTGGGTTGTGTGCCCTCCTTGCGCGGAGCTTTGGCCCCTTCTTTCGCGCCGGACATGGCTTTGTCATATGAGTCTTTAAAGCGGGCGCTCCAGTCGATGGGTTCAAAACCCAAAATGCGGTCAATGGCGGTGCGGGCAATTGCCATGGGTGCGCCGGTGCTCATATTGGTGAAGCTCACCACACCCAGATTGTGCTCCGGTACCAGGAAGACTTCGGTGGCAAATCCGTCGATACCCCCGGTATGTTCCCAGGCTTCCACGCCGCGGTAATCGTAAATACCCCATGCCATACCGTACGTTTCGGAGCTGTCCGTATCTTTGAAGGACAGCGGGCTGTCCTCCAGCACCACCATCTGCGGCCGGTGAATTTGCCCCATACTGGCCTCGGAGACGATCTGGGTATCACCCAGTTTCCCGCGATTCAGGTTCAGGGCCATCCACTTGCACATATCGTTGAGGGTCGAGTTAATACTGCCCGCTGGTCCAAGCGCGTCCAGGTTGGCAAATGGGATGCGCAAAGCTTTGTCTTCATGCTCCAAATACGGATAGCAGAAATTATCTGATTGCTCAGAAATGGTCACCGAGAAATTGGTTGAGGTCATCCCCAGCGGGTTGAGAATGCGTTCCTGCACAAACTCTTCCCACGTCTTGCCGGTGACGGCTTCCACCACCAGGCCGGTGGTACCGTAGATGATGTTCTGATACTGCCAGCGGTTGCGGAAGCTTTCGTTGGGCTCCAGGCAGGCCAGCAGCTTCAACAGATCGCGGCGGGTCATTTTGCGGTGATACCACGCCAGATCATGACGCGCCAGACCGGAGCGGTGGCACAGCATATCGCGGACACTCAGGTATTCACTGGCCACGCGGTCCACCATGCGGAACTCGGGGATGTAATAGCGGATGGGTTTATCCCACTCCAGCTTTCCTTCATCCACCAGGATGCCAATCGAAGCCGCCGAAAAAGCTTTACTGGTGGAACCGATAGCAAAAATGCTGTCAGGGGTCAATGGAAGCTGTTTTTCCTGATCGCGAAAACCGCAGCCGGCACTGTAGACGATTTCTCCGTCTTTTACCACCGCGATTCCGCCCCCGGGCGACTTCCACGTCTTGATGACATCGTTTATAAACGAGTCAAATCCTTGCATTGCTTCGATCATGATTTACCTCAGATATTTGGATTGTAAATATGAGTAAAGGCCGGTTTGCATATTATCCCATACATGGATTTGTTTCCCAATCCCTAATCTGAGTGAAATATCAGATACATTAATCATCTCAATGGATTAAGTGACAGGGGCGGGCCGTAAGCCCGCCCCATCCGGCCGATCGGTGAACATCCAGGGCGCATTATCTGCGCCTTCTGCCTTCTCTTCCGTTTTGGACGGATTTCACCGCGCAGGTTTTTCGTGAATTTCGCATGATCAGATACTCTTCAGCCGGGCGCTCGGCCTGACGCCCAGGCCACAAACCGCAGGTCGCACCCGGTCCAGGGGCAGCAAATGGGTGCACCACGGTCTGTTTCCAAAGGATAATGGCGCTATGACCCGGGCAGTGAATTCTGCCGGGCATATTCCAGCAAATGAATTGAGTCCGTCCATACATTTTCAACCCCGCTGTTCAGCACCACCGCAATCACCAAGCGGTCGTCAAAGACGGCGGATGATACCAAACAGTACCCCGCCTCTTCCGTGGTACCGGTTTTAATCCCGGTCGCGGGAGCGTAGTAGTGCACATCATTCACATCCAGCAGGCGGTTGGTTGTGTCCCAGCGCAGCGGGTATGTTCCGTTAACAAATTCCAGCTCTGCCGAGAGATAAGTCGGCGTTTCCACGATCGCCCGGAAATCACGGTTTTGCATGGCTGCCCGCGCAATCACCGCCAGGTCATAGGCGGTTGAGTAATGCTTCGGGTCCTGAAAACCATCGGGGTTAACAAAGTGAGTGTCAACAGCCCCCAACTCCCGGGCTTTCGCGTTCATCATGGCAGAGAAGTGAGCCAGGGCTTCATCCACATCCATGTACATTTCCCCGCTCTCCCGCTGGGCTGTCTGATAAGCCAGAACAAATGCCGCGTCTGAACCCGACATGAGCAGCAACCCGTGCAGCAGGTCTTTGACGGAAATCTCCTGCCCGTACTCCAGTCCGGCTTTCTGGGCGTTGATGCGCAGTTTGGTCCAGGCCTGGTTGACCTCCTCCCCCACCATCAGGGTCTCATCCATGTCCAGATATTCCAGCGCCAGCAGGGCGGTCATGATTTTGGTGGTGCTGGCCGGGAACATGCGTTGACGGGCGTTTTTCTCCAGGAACACCTGGCCGGATTGGGCATCCATCAACAGGGCGCTTTCAGCCTGCAAATACAGGTTCGACTGCTCGTACAGCACGTTGAGTACCTGTACGGTGGCGGGCACATCAACGGTCGGCGTGATGGATGTGGTCGCGGTCGCGGTGGGCAAAGAGGTTTCAGCAGGCAGACGTGTCGCCGTCGGCAGCTCCGCGATGACTTCGGGCGGGTTCTCATTGATGGAAACACGGCAAGATGCAAGGCAAGGTGCAAGGCATATTGCCAGCAGTACCGCCAGCAGACACAGGTTTACACAAAAAATGCGGTGGGTAATTCCGGTTTTGAGGATTCGATCTCGATTATCTATACGCAATTCGGATGCGGGTTCAGCTTTCACTGCGTTGCCAGCGTATCGGATGGATTGTAAAGCGCGGGTACGATGAATCATTCAATTGACTCCTGGTCAGGATCCATTGCATTTTAGGCGACATACTTAATCCAGCATGCCAGACAGGAATGCAAAAAGATCCGGTTTCAGTTATTCATCCTACTGAAAACCGGATCGGCGTTTTGGAATATCTGCTGATGAAATTCTTAAGAAACCCTTACGAAAGACGAATTTTTCTCTGAAAGCACACCCGCTCCCACCGGCAATGTTACCGTGAAGATGGTGCAGGCAGGGCTGCTTTCAGCGGTGATGGAGCCGCCGTGCGCGGTGATAATCTCGCGCGCAATGGCCAGCCCCAATCCGGAACCGCCCGAGTAAGACGAACGCGAGGCATCCAGGCGGAAAAATTTTTCAAAAATCATGTCCAGCTTTTCCGGCGGGATCTGGCTGCCCAGATTGGTAAATGATATAACTACCCGGTCACCCTGCTGGGATGCGTCCACCGCGATACCGCTGTCATCACGGCTGTAAGCAGCCGCGTTTTTGAGGATATTGTTGAACACACGCGCCAGTTTGTCAGGGTCGGCCCACACCAGCAGATTATCCGGAACCTGCACATCAATATGCTTGCCGGTGGGTGAAAGCAGCGGATAAAACTCATCCGCCATTTGCTGCAGCATAAGCGACAGGTTGATCTGCTCCTTGCACAGCACCACGGTCTGCAAATTGAAACGGGTGATTTCAAAAAACTCGTCGATCAACTGCTCAAGGCGGCAGGCCTTTTCAAGGGTAATGCCGATGTATTTAGCGCGTTGCTCCACCGGCATATCGGCCGCTTCGTCCAGCAAATTGAGATAACCGATCACCGAGGTAAGCGGGGTTTTGATGTCGTGCGCCAGGTACATCACCAGGTCGTTTTTACGCTGCTCGGCCTCGCGCGCGTCGCGTTCCCGCCTGGACAGGTTTTCGCGGATCTGGTTGAGCTTCACCTCCAGAAAATCCATCTCGCGTGGCAGCCTGATCTCTTCGCCCGTCTCTTCCAGCAATTGATCCACCCCTTTGCTGACCTCTTTGAACGTGCGGGTCATGCGCGACAACACAATATAAAAGATGATCAGCAACAGGCAGAACAGACCCAACAAAAGCAATTCGGTTTTGTTGGAACGGAAAAGCTGCGTATAAATATTGGCGCCCTCACCATATGAAATGTGGAATGTTTTCTGGCACAGCTCAACGAACCATTCAGCAAACGCCGATTGGAACAGCCCGTCGATCAACAGATACTGGATAATGAGCCAGACCGCGGCCGCCACGATGGCGATGATCAGTACCTGCTGGAGGATCTTTCTTTTCAGGGAGCCGTATTCACTCTTCAAATTTATATCCTACACCCCACACCGTCTTAATGTAGCGGGGCCGTTCAGCGGAATCACCCATTTTTTCACGCAAATGCCGGATGTGCACCATGACGGTATTGTTGCTGTTGCTGTAATACTTCTCACCCCACACCTGTTGGAACAGGTCTTCTGAACCAACCACTTTGCCGCGATTCGCACACAGGATCCATAAAATGGAAAACTCGATAGGTGTGAGTGACAGTTCACGTTCGTTCAGGAGGCATTCATGGGTATCCAGGTTGATCACCAGTCCGCGCGCCGTGAGTACGCGCTCGCGATGTGTGGTCTCGGCGGTATTATAGGTGGTGAACCGGCGCAGTTGCGCCTTGATGCGTGCCACCAGTTCCAGCGGTTTGAACGGTTTGGTGATGTAATCATCGGCGCCCAGCGTAAGGCCGGTGATTTTATCAATTTCCTGGTCTTTGGCGGTCAGCATGATCACCGGAAAGTTGAACCGCTCGCGGATGCGCTGGCAGATTTGCAAACCATCCATATCCGGCAGCATCACATCGAGAACCGCCAGATCAATTCGCTCGGTTTCAATACATCTCAGCGCATCCCGACCTGTATAAAACTTGAAGACGTTGAAAGATTCGTTTTTCAGATAAACGCCAACCAGGTCGGCAATCGCCTGCTCGTCGTCGACGATCAAAATATTAGAAGACACTACAAAATGCACCTTTTCTTGGGTTATAAATCAGGATTGTACACTGAATGGCGAATCTGTGCAGATCGCCCGGTCACAAACCATTTTCGGATTGGCCCATTTTTGATGTGTTTTCAACCAAAAAAAACCTGCTGGCAGCAGCAGGCTAGTGATCCCGTCAGAAAGAACGCTCAGCACCAGCCGGAATAGGCTGATGCTGAGCAAAAATCCGACCCGCTTCACCGTTTGTCGGGATCATCCGGAGGGATATCCTCGCCGCGGGGGTAATCCTCACGTGAGTAGCCCTCACGAGGATAATCCGGATCGTCCACCGGGCGACCGTGATGGGGGTAATCCTCGCTCTGCATACTTGCGTCGCGATGCATGTCTTCCTCGCGGCGCGAATAGTCCTCGCGGCTCGCGTTATCCTCGCGCTGCGAATAATCTTCGCGGTGTATGTCTTTATCTGACAACATGTCTTCCCGCCCGGTTACCGGTACCCCCACCAGTTGCCGACCGCCTTCCGGCGCCGGATTAGTTAAGGCGTTGGGAGCATTCAGATTGGCTCCCGGGTCAACTGCCATCCCCAGCCGGTATACCATTTCACCGCCCAGCCAGGCGGTGACGCTTCCCAGCAGCAGACCGGCAAACGAGAAGATCATGGCAGCCGTGGTGGGGATGTAATCCACATTATCCCTGCGGATATACCAACTGATTGCGAACAGAATCACCAGCACCAGGTTTCCCAGCCCATGTGTGATTCCAACCGTTTTGGCCCGCGTACCAGATGGGATGGCCAGCCAATCACGGAAACCAAAAATACCTGCCAGCAGCCCGCCGATGATCCCACCGGCAATATTGATATAGGCTACCTGCGAGAAAATTTCATTATCAGTGATCAGATACAACACATCACTGATGACTGCGGTAATGAAAAGCCCCAATGGAAATACGATCAGCATGGGGTGAATGGGATGTCCCAATGCCTTTGACTTGCTTTCCATAGTTACTCCTTTCTAATCATACAAAACCCCCATATTCGGATTATATACTCATAATTTTCAATCAGGCAAAGGGGCGGATATTAAGAAAACTTTCACTCAATCCAGCCTTAATGAAGGATTGGATTAAAGGATCGCACCGCAAAAAGAAACGCGGTCGACCAGGCTTAAAGTGGGAAAATTAATCAGTTTCGACTTCTGAAGAGGATGAATACCAGTAGGATGGTTCCGACCAGAATCAATCCACCTGCCCAAATCAACCCAATGACTGATCGGTCACTTTCTTCTGCCGGTACAGGTTGATTTAAGACTGTGTGCGTACAGCAGACCGTAGGGGTGAGTTGTCTCGTTGGAGATGCAGACGGCGTGGCAGATGCTGCCTCAGCCGTTGCCGTACCGGTTGCCGATGGAAAAACCGTCACCCGGGAAAGCGGCAGTACCAATAGCTTCTGCCCGGCATAAACAGCGCTGTCATCCGCGGAGTAACCATTCCAGGCTCGCAATTGATCCAGAGTGAGCTGATAAGCCTGCGCGATCGCCCACAGGGTCTGTCCATAACCGACTAGGTGGATGATAGAGCCATCCGCCTGCGGAGTACAGGTGATCAGCGGGACTACCGGGATGGTGGTCAGGGAAACCGGCTGGGTGCCGGCCTGTGCCGCGGACCCGGTGGGGAGCGCCTCTCCGCCCGGGCGCACATCGATGGTGATGTATTCGTCCGTTCCGTCACTGGCCACTCCGGCCCCAATGGAACCGGTGGCGTACCCTACCAGTGTTTTCATATGCACGGGATCGTCCCAAACACTGAACACCACATCTTCAGCCGTAAAATACCCCATCTGCCCACCGGCCACATTTTCCACCAGACCAATATCCTGCGGGATCGACCCATCGGAATGGAGATGTGTGCTGATCTGGTTGGCTGCCTGATACTCGCTGTGCGCCTGGGCATAATCCATCAGGCTGGCATCCACCGTGTATGGCTCCAGATCGTAACCGGCTCTCAGCAGGTTCACCTGCTCAATCAGCGCGTAAGCGTCGGTCTGCGCCACTGCGATTGAATTGCTAATCAGGCACATCGCCAGGCTGAACAGCAGGCAGAATGCCGTTTTTACGAAGATTGATTTTCGGGAAGAGAACATCCGTTTTTCTGTCATTCGGTCGAATTCCTTCTGGTAACCAAACCGCTCACCGCTCACAAGGAACTGTCTGACAGACCTGCACGGTCATTTTCCGGCCGGGTAATCCGGCCAAACACCGCCTACTTCGTGATGGTGATCCCTCGACGCATGAATACCACCGCTAGTACGGCCGCCAACAGCAGAAGACCTCCGCCCCACACCACCGGGCTGATATTGGCGGATTTCACGGTGGCAAACAATGATTTGGGGGTGGGAGTAGGCGTGATGGTGGCGGTTGCGGAGGGCGTGGCCGTTTGTGTGGGGGTAGCGGTATTGGGCGGGAGCGTGGGCGTGGAGGTGAGCACGGTGGGGGTGATGGTAGGCGTGGCAGATTGGGTGACCAAAGTGAGCGGCCACACCAGCAGAAGCTGCCCGGCGTAAATACTTGCCGAATTGTCATCCAACTGGTTCCAGTCGCGGATCTGATCGATGGTGATGTGATAGGCGTCCGAGATCGACCAGAGGGTCTGCCCATACCCTACCAGGTGAACCAGCGATCCATCCGGATGAGCCGTGCTGGTCATCAGCGGGACCACGGGGATGGTGGGGATGGGGGTGAAAGAAGCGCTGTCTCCGTTGCCGGTGTTATTCCCGCCGGATGAAACACTTTCGCCGATGGGTCGCACATCGATGGCATAGTATTCATCGGTGCCGTCATTGGCCACCCCTGCCCCAATGGAACCGGAGGCGTATCCCACCATGGTTTTCATATGAATGGCGTCCTGCCAGATGCTGAACACCACGTTTTCAGGGGTGAGAAAACCCAGCATGCCGGTAGCAATATTCTCTTCGTATCCGAGCTGCCAGGGGGTGGAGCCGTCCGCGCGGTTATGCGTGGCGGTTTGAATGGAGGCCATATAGCTGGCGTGACCCTGAGCAATGCTCATCAGCCCGCTGTCAACCGAGTACGGGGCCAGGCCGTAGCTGGCGCGCAGCAGGTTGACCTGCTCAATGATGGCGTAAGCCGATGTTTGTGCCGTACCTTTGTGCGCGGGGATCAGGCAGCCTAGCAGGATGAGCAGAAAACAGACGGATTTCAGTCGTTGGTCGGAAAATCGAAGAAGAGGTTTGTGCACCGGAACGCTCAAAAAATGGGAATAAAGAACACAGCATTTTATACCACATCCGGCGGTCTTTGGTGAGCAGAATCCCCTGATCCGAATCGAGGTTCAATGGATGGTTTTCGGTGACACGGGACAAATATCAGGAAACCATGGGTATGGACTTATAATCAATCCGATGAATTGGATTGAGGAATAAGAAAGACCTCAAAAATCGCAATCACCTGCCTCCCCTTGAAAATCGTTTGAAACAGGAGAAACCGTTGACAGCCTGTCTCGTCGCTTCGGAATTAAGCAAACAATACGATGCTTTTGTCGCTATGGCGCCAGTTTCTTTCAACCTGAACGCCGGAGAAATCACAGTTCTATCCGGACCAAATGGTTCCGGCAAGACAACCCTGTTGTCATGCCTATCAGGTCTCATCCGACCATCCGCCGGATCGGTCACCGTTTCAGGGTTTGATCTGTACCGGGATGAGGTCGAAGTCCGCCGGCGACTGGTGTTCGCCCCGGATGTGCCCCGCTTTTACCTGGAACTGACCGCCTGGGAACATTTACGGTTTATTGCCATGGCCCATAACGCACTGCAGAACTTCGACGCAAGAGCCGAAGAACTACTGCAAAAGTTGGGTCTGTGGGAAGCCAGGCACCTTTTTCCTCACCATTTTTCACGTGGCATGCGGCTAAAGTTGGGGCTGGCGTTGGCACTGATCCGTCCATTTGAAGTTATCCTGCTGGATGAGCCAACATCAGCACTGGATGTGGAGGCGGTCACCCTGCTGACCGGTGAACTGCGGCGTTTGCGCGAACAGGGCGCAGCCATTCTTTTATCCACGCATGACGCCGATCTGAACGAAAAACTGGCAGATCACAGCCTGGTTATCCGGCATGGGGTACTGGAGGCCGGATGAAAGCCGTCCATTGGGTACGCGGCCGCCAGGAAGAACGGGAACTGGCCTTTTGGCTGTCACTCGTCGCATATGAACATCGCGATCACTCCTTTAATAACCGCGTTTACCTGTTGTATCTGATCCTGTTCTTTGGCGCCTGGACTTTTGCGGTGCTGTTTTTTGCCAGCGGCGGAGCTCTCATCCTGCAGTGGATCGACCCGGCTGACCCGGTGCGCGCGGCGGTTTTTCTGGAGGTGTTGCTGCTGGGTTTGTGGGGCGTCTACGGTTTCTGGCAGGCGCTCAGGCGCAGCCCGATCGTCTTCTCGGAACAGGATGAGACCCTGCTGTGCCATACTCCCCTCAATCGCCGCCATGTGACGATGCGCTGGATACTGATGCCCTGGCTGAAAAGCGCGCTTCCATTTTGGTTGGCTGCTGTCACGCTCGGGTTTTCAGTGGCGGAAGCAGTTCTGCCGGGGGCCATGACCACAAGCCGTATCCTGGAGTACATCATGTACGGGCTGCGCGCCTGGCTGGTGATCCTCCCCATCCACAGCACCCTGTTTTCGCTTCACTGGGTGGTGGGGGTGATCCGCCTGCAAAAAGATCACCGGCGTCGCGGGCTGGCCTGGGTGGTGATGCCGGTCGTCCTGGCCATCTTCATTTTGCTGGCATACTGCGCATTCAACCCGGCATCCCTTATCTTTCCTCTCGGAAGCTGTCTGCCTGCCGCGGTCCTGTTTCCGTTTCAAACAGCCTTTTCGGGCGGCAGAGTATCCGTCGCATGGCTCGCCGGCAGCTTGTTTGCTCTGGCTGCATTGTCTGGGCTGTATCGGGTTTCGGGTTCACTGAGTCTCAGCCGGGCTGCTCAGGAAACACGCCAGGCTGAAATGCTCCACACGGCCCAACGGTATGGGTTTACAGCCATCAGCGCCGATATACAAACCCGGCAGCGGTTAGGGGTGACGCGAAAACCCACTCGCCTGCCGGCCATTTCCGGCGCGGGAGCGCTCTTTTGGAAAGATATCTTGCAGTTTCAGCGATCGTTTCAACTCTCAGCCCTCTTCATTTGGGGTCAAATTTTTGTACTGATGCTGGGTTTATCTTTTCTCTCCCAACCCGGCAGTTATGCTTTGCTGATCGCTGTATGGGTGATCCTCACCGGCCAGGCGTCTGCGGCTCGTCTTCGGAGTGATCTTGCAAACTATGTCTTAACGCGACAAATGCCCGTTTCCCGTAGGTATTTTCTACTGTATGAAGCAGCGCTCACCTGCCTTCTGACCATTTTGATCAGCCTGGCGGGTCTGGCTGCCGGTTCAATCATTTTCAACACACCGCTCACGCCGATTGCCGCGCTGATCCCCGGGATCATTGCGAGCACAGCCAGCCTGGCGGTTTTCGATGTGATCCGGCAGTCACGTGATCACCTGCTGATGAACGGATCGGTTCCCCAGGTCAGCGCCGGAGGTGTGATATTGGGGGTGATCGCCGCCGGGATCCCCATCCTCATTCAGGTTTTGCTTCCCGGACCGGTTGGATTGATCCTGTCAGTCTTGCTGAGCCTGGCGCTGGCATGGTTGGCATTCAACCTGGCTGTAATGACCTTTCGTGTACTGGATACCGCGCGGCAAGCCTGAGAGATTTCACTGGTTTTCGGAATGAAATAGTCATAGGGCGGGTGGAGGGGCACACGCAGGCACGTGAATCAGAATATTTCCCTGCCCCGTAACCCAACAACAGAACACCTCGGTGGGTTGCGGGCGGATGTGCGACCTCTATCACCGGCCTGGTTACCGCCCTTCACCCACCCTATGCGAATTTTCGAAATGGGATTGGTATAGGGTGGGTGGAGGGGCACACGCAGGCACATGAATCAGCATATTTCCCTGCCCCGTAACCCACCAACAGAACCTCTCCGTGTTATTTCGTAGAGCCAGACAGCGTTCTTTGCTGTCTGACGCGGAGAATCCGCGTGCGGAGGACCGCCCGAGGGCTGTTTATCCCAACCGCAAAATCCGGATACGGTTCCAGATCGAGAGGTCCCATTGATCGCCCCCTGTTCGATCCCTCGCCACGGCGCAGACGCCGGCTCGGGATGACAAAAAAGCACGCCGGTTTTCGGGTTGATTTGTCATAGGGTGGGTGAAGGGGCATACGAAAGCGAATGAATCAGGATGTCTCCCTGCCCCGTAACCCACCGACAGAATATTTCGGTGGGTTGGGTGTAAATTTTCGTCCCTTAAGACACATGAGCTGCCTGATAACAGGCAGCCCATGACTCACACATTCTTCTCTTACGCTTTGACGACCTGTTTTATCCCCACCGTCAGCTCTTCACCATCGAACTTGAACGGCTCCGGCTTATACGCGCCCTCGGGAGCATCGCCTTCCGTCAACTCCACCGCCAACACCTCGCCCATCACATAGGCGCGGTGAGTCTCGATGGCCTGCTTCAAGGTATCGGAGGCCTGATAATAAACCTGGATGCGGTCAGAGATCTCAAAACCGGCATCCTTGCGCATGCTCTGCACGCGGCGCACAAACTCGCGCGCCAGACCTTCCAGCCTCAATTCGGGTGTGATGACCGAATCGACCGCCACGGTCACCATCTTATCAGCGGCCACTGTCATGCCCTCCACCGGGTGAGTCTCCACCAGCACCTCTTCGGCAGCCAATTCAACTACCTCTCCAGAATTGGATATTTGTGGAGAAGAAGATGACTCTCCCTGAAGGTCGATTTTCACCGGTTCGCCGGCCGCGACTGACCGCCCCACCGCATACGGATCCAGCACACCCAGCGCCGCCTTGAGGGCCGGGAAACGGCTGCCAAAACGCGGACCCAGCAGCTTGTTGTTGGGCAGGATACGATAGGTCACCAGTTTTTCGGGGTGTGAGACCGTCTCAAAGGCTTTGACATTCAGCTCATCCCGGATGATATCCACCAGGAATTCGGGCAACTGGCGATTTTGATCGGGGGTGTACACCAGCACACGCGAGAGCGGCTGGCGCACTTTCAGATTGGCGCTGGCGCGCGCTCCCAACCCCAGGCTGGCAATGCGGCGGCCCAGATCCATTTGAACCACCAACTCATCTTCCAACGCGTTCTCGTCGGCCTGCGGGTAGCTGGTGTGATGGACGCTTTCATAAGCCTGTTCGTACATGGAGCGCACCAGGTTCTGATACATTACCTCGGTCACAAACGGCAGAACCGGCGCCAGCAGGCGGCCGAGTTTCACCAGCACGTGATACAGCGTGGCGTAGGCGGTGTTCTTATCCGAGTCGTGCTCGCTCTTCCAGAAACGGCGGCGGCTGCGACGCACATACCAGTTGGTCAGATCTTCCACAAAGGGCTCCACTAGCAGCGTCATCCCGAATGCATCCGAGTTTTCCAGCGCCTCGTTGACCTTACCGGTCACCTCGTTCAGGCGGGCCAGCACCCAGCGGTCGAGCGGATTGTCGCTGATGGGGGTTGCACCTTCCGGGGTGTTCGGGTCAAAATTGGCCGGGTCGGGCTGCCAGCCGTCCATGGAGGCATACGTCACAAAGAAGCTGTACACATTCCACAGTGGGATGAGGAAGCCGCGCCGCACTTCTTCCGCGCGGTTATAGCCGAACAACAGGTTGTTCTCCGGTTTCTGCGCGCAGTACATCCATCGCATCACATCCACGCCCATTTTATCCGCGGCTTCGTTAAACTCGATCGAGTTGCCCCAGCTTTTGTGCATCTCGCGGCCATCTTCGGCCAGCAGAGCGGCATAGCTGAACACCTGTTTGAACGGCGCGCTGTGATCCAGCACGGTGGCCATCACCAGCAGGCTGTAGAACCAGTTACGGAACTGGCCGGGGAAGCTTTCGCTGATCCAGTTGGCCGGGTACCACTCGCGCCAGCGGGCGGGATCCTTGCGGTAGCCGGTGGTGCTGAAGCTGACGATGCCGGCATCCAGCCAGGGGTTGCCCACATCCTGCACGCGGTGCATCAGACCGCCGCAGTGCGGGCACTTGATCTTGATGGCATCCACATACGGGCGGTGCGGGGTGTGGCCCTCAAACTGCTCCCAGCCTTCCACGGCGCGTTCCTTCAGCTCCACGTCATCGCCGATTACTTCATAATGTTTGCACGAATCGCACACCCAGATGGGCAGCGCCAGACCCCAGAAACGCTTCTTGGAGATCATCCAGTCGTGCATGTTCTTCAGCCAGTCCAGCTCGCGCGCGTATCCAAACTCGGGGATCCAGCGGATCTGATCCACCACATCCATGATCTGGTAGCGCAGGCTGCGGTCTTTTTCTTCTTTGGTGAGCTGCTCGCGCGGTTTATCGTAGGTCTCACCCATGCTGATGTACCACTCATCCACCAGGCGGAAGACCAGCTCGGTCTTGCAGCGCCAGCAGGTGGGATAGCGGTGGGTGTAGTCTTCCACCTTGTACAGGACGCCCTTCTCCTCAAGTGACTTGAACACGTGCGGTGCCACCTCAGAGACGTGCATGCCGGTGAACGGGCCGTAATGTGAGAGGAAAACGCCTTCTTCAGATAGCGGGGCCAGCAGCGGGAAGCCGCGCTCGCGGCCCAGTTGAAAGTCTTCTGCGCCGCAGCCGGGTGCGATATGCACAATACCGGTACCTTCCGCCTCGCCGACCTCATCCCACAGGATCACCTGATGGGCCTGCACGGCGTTGAGTGTCACATCTTTCACCAGCTCGCGCAGATCGGTGCGCCCGCCGGTCAGATTGGCTGCTTCCAGTTCATCAAACGGGCCGTTGTAGGTCCAGCCTTCCATCTCGGCGCCCTTCAGTTCACCCAGGATTTCATACTTGCCTTTCAGCATGTGCAGGGTGCCTTTGGAAAGATAGAAGCTCTCATCGCCCTGCTTCACCTTCACATAGGTCAGCTCGGGCCCTACGGCAGCCGCCACATTGCTGGTCAGCGTCCAGGGCGTGGTGGTCCATACCAGTAGTGACTCTCCTGGGCGTCCGCGCAGCGGGAAGCGCAGGGTGACGCTCTTGTGGGTCAGCTCAGAATAGCCGTCGGTGACGATCTCATGCTGGCTGATGCCGGTGGCGCAGCGCGGGCACCAGGGCATCACGTCGGCGCCCTGATACAACCAGCCGCGTTCGGCGCAAGTCTTGATGAAGCGCCAGATCATGTAGTTGTTCTCGTTGGAGAAGGTGAAATAGCTGCCGCCCATCTCGGGCATGCCCAGGCGCCCTACCAACTGCTCCACCGAATCGGTGACGGGACCCAGCGGGCCGGGCACGGTCATCTGCTGGGTGGGGTTCTCCACCAGTTTGTCGGCCATCTGGCGCAGCACATTCGTATCGTTCCAGTCCATCCAGTAGCCCAGGCGCTGCGATTGCTCGGTTTGAATGGAGGCGTAACGCAGCACGCGTTCCTTACACTTGAGCACAAATTTCGCCAGACCGTAGTCTTCGATATCTTTTTTGGATGTAAAGCCAAGCGCCTTTTCGACCTCGACCTCAACCCATAAACCCTGGCAGTCAAAACCGTTCTGGTAACGCAGTTCATGCCCGCGCATGGTCCAATAACGGTTAAACACATCCTTGTAGCTGCGGCCCCAGCCGTGGTGCACACCCATGGGGTTATTGGCTGTGATGGGGCCGTCCTGGAATGACCACTTGGGCTGGCCCTTGTGCATGGCGCGCATTTTGTTAAAGGCGTCGGTGCGTTTCCAGAAATCGAGCACCTCGTGTTCCTGCTCCACAAAATTCACCATGCTGGCTGCTTTTTTGAACGTCTTTTTTGACATAGTCCAACTTCCTCTTTCCATCAGCAAAAATAATAAAAAACCTTCCTCCCGGCCCAACCAGAAGGTTGAACGCACAGGGACGAAGGTCGATAATTCACATGCTTCGCGGTACCACCCCGCTTCCTGCCTCACGACAGGCTCTTACCAGAACAAATGACCGTGCGGTCACACATTCTGAGGCGTTGGTAACGGGCGTCCCCGGCGTACCTACTTGGGTGACGGGAACCGCGGTTCCCACCCTTTCAGCTTGCAGCTCCGGAAGGATTTTCGACCCGTCAGGCTGCCCCGGCTCTCACTCTCCCAGGTTCGCTGCCAGACCCTTGCACAGGCCTACTCGTTTCCATCACAGCTTTTGCGTATAAAGATGCATCGAATTATCCCATAAACCGGACGCAAAATCAAGAGCCGTTCGTGGCTGCGGCCATAGCCTGAAACCGAAATATGTTTCCTCATCCCCTGTTTACACCAGCGGTAAAGTCTTCCCTATGCAAAAAAGTTGCCATGGAGTGCTTTGCACTCCATGGCAACTTTTTTGCTTTTTTCTCCCCTCCCAAGAATGAGAGGGGCCGGGGGTGGGTTGATCTCCGTTCCTATTTGGTAGCCACAGCGCCGGCATCAGCCCCTGCCGGGCTGATAATTTTCTTCACCCGCCCCACCGCCCCGCTGGTGAGGCGCACCTTGATGCCGTGCGGATGGGTGGGCGAATTGGTCAGAATATCTTTGACAATGCCTTCCGTCAGTTTACCGGATGCCTGATCCTGCTTGAGTACAATCCGGACCCGCAGGCCGGGATGAATATTGTTGCGCCGGGTGCCGTCCATATGACCACCATCCTTTCGTGTGAGCATTATACCGCTGAGCCAGCCTTACGTCGCTCAAACAAAAAGCGGCCCGAAGGCCGCCTGATATTTACCTGGTAAAAGGGTTTACCCGCGCCGGATCTCGTGCGTCCACACGATGGCCGGGTTCATCGACAGACCCACCGTGCAGGTGCCATCAACGATCTTCAGATAATCCTCGATCTCTTCATCGCTCATACTGGACTGGATGCACCACACGGTATGGATCGATTTGACATCGTTGCGGGGCTGATGAGTCCCTTCCACCATGCCGGCCGGTCCAACCACCGCAGACATCTCCACCGCGGCGTTATCGAAAGCAATTTTATATTTGGCGGCCAGATCCCAAAAATTGACCAGTTTGCAGGCCGAGATCGCACTCAGCATGGTTTCCATAGGGTTGGGGCCAGGCTCACCCTCTTTGTATTGCATGTGAACTGTGTTCTGGCAGTTTCTCATTTGCGAATGGTAGACAGTTTTCTCCTGTCTGACGGTACGAACGGAATAAACGCCCAAAATGGTACTCCTGTGTTAGATCTGGCCTACCCGATGGCACGCCACCAGATGGCCGGGTTGAATCTGTCTGAGCTCCGGAACAACTCTCCGGCAGGTTTCTTCCACATACGGGCAGCGTGTGTGGAACTTGCAGCCGGACGGTTGCTGGTAAGCCGACGGCATCTCACCCTGAATGGGTTTAAGCGCGCGCCGGTGCCGAGGGTTCGGCAGGGGGATGGATGACAGCAGCGACTGGGTATAGGGGTGCAGCGGGTTGCGGTACAGTTCGTCTTT
>CAZHMZ010000001.1:44575-68881 GCA_964532655.1 uncultured Anaerolineaceae bacterium | reverse complement strand
CCGGACGCATGGATCTGCTGCAGGGCGCGCTGCGCCAGAGCGGGCGGGGCAGCGAACTGAGCGCTTTCAACCTGAATCCCCAAGCGCAGTTCCTGCCAGAAGCGCAGCTCTTCGCGGCATTCCGGGCAGTCAGTCAGGTGTTTCTCCAGCCTGGCGGCCTCGGCCGGTCCAAGCTGTCCGGCGACATACAGGGGAATTTCGTCAGGATAATGGCTCATCGCGTCTCCTCCGTGCGGCTCAACAAACCGCGAAGCTGCTGGCGGGCGTAATTCAAACGGCTTTTTACCGTTCCCAGCGGGCACCCGCATACCTGGGCGGTTTCCTGCAGACTCATGCCCTGGTAGAACACCAGCTCCAGCACCGCCCGGTGTTCGGGGGATAATTTTTGCAAACCCTCGCGTACCCAATTCGATTGTTCATTGGCCTGGGCCTGTTCTTCGGGCAGCGGATTTCGCGCCGGGAGATTTTCTTCCATTTCACCGGACAGCGATTCACCCCGGCGGCGCAGCGCCTTCACCGCTGTGTGATGAACAATGCCCATCAGCCAGGCGGCTGCGCGACTTTCACCGCGAAAGCTGCCCGCTGAACTCCACACCGCCACCAGCGCGTCCTGCACCACGTCATCCGCCTGGGCCGGGTCGCCGGTCAACCGGACGGCAAAAGCGAACATGCGCTGCCCGTAGACGGAATATAGTTCCTGCAGGGCAGACTCGTCACGGGCAGCAATGCGCCGCAACAGGATCACATCCTGATCAACGGGCGCTGCTTGTGCCGGTACGCGGGTGCGGAGCAATTTCATGGATACTGTTTCTGCAGGCAGACTGTCTTCCATCAGGTTCACCGGGGTCATCATTCTCAGCGTGTTCAATCACCTGTATGTACCCGTTGGAAGCAAAAAGGTTCAAAATTGATTTATGGATTACTGCTGGAATTATAAAGTGATCCCGGCTGCACCGGATCGATCATTCTGTTGTAGAATGGATTTTTCAGGAGGAAACGATGAACTATACCTTCACTCCCATGACCGATGAATTTGCACGGCAGATCCTCACTTGGAAGTACGAGGGAGAGTACGCCCAGTACGATTATGAAAACGAATCCGAGCATATTCTGGATACCAGCGAGTGGGGTAATACCCTGTTCGCCGTCCTGGATGAAACCAAAACCTTAATCGGCGAGCTTTCGTTTGGATTTCTGGATCAAAGCGATGAGTGGATCTCTCAGACCAGCCTGGAAGCCGGGCAAACCGAAGACGCCATTTTGTGGGTGGGGTTTGGACTGCGTCCGGATCTGACTGGAAAGGGGCTGGGGCTTTCGTTTGTCAACGCCTGCACCGAGTATGCGATTCAGATTGCCCGCCAGCGTTATGCCTACCGCGGCGAGTGGGTGGGCCTGGGGGTGTTCCAGTTCAACCAGCGTGCCATCAAGGTATATGAGCGCGCCGGGTATGTGAAGTATTCCGAGCAGATGGCTGAAGACTGCGGCAAAATTTTACCTGCCCAGAGTATGAAAAAGAAAATCGACGGGTGATTCACGCTCCTTTAAAAGAGCTGCAAGTTCTTAAAAATAACCGCTCCGTGAAACGGAGCGGTTTTGTGTGAATATCTGCCTTGGGATGGTTTACATCACCCGGTTGATGCCGGGAACCAGAGGGGCATCCTGTGCCTGTGCGGCAGCGGTCAGAAGCGCGTCCTTTACATTGACCAGGTTCAGCAATTCAACTTCATCCGACTCGGCGGCTCTGGCAGCCCCTAACGCCTCTTTACGACTGGTCGCAATAATAGCGACCGCGAAATTACCTGTGATGAATTCTGTATCACCCTCCTCTTTCTTTTTCATGATATAGAATGCCAGAAAGAATTTTTTATCCGATTTTTCAACAATTGAAATGCCGTGAAAGTCGTTGAGTATTTCGAGGGGATGGATCATAGGCGCTATTATAGATTTTTTGATCCCGTCAGTCAATTTCATTTACCTGATCATTTTGCGGTGCAGTGGATTCTCTTTAATGGACACCTGCCACTGCACCCGCAGCATTTGGCCCCAGATGTCTTACCCAAAATCAGACCCCAGACGGATGGCTGTCTGCCCGCTTTCCGATAAGATGATGGCGATATCTTACACAAAGAGGGAAAAATGTATTCAAACAGCACGCCGGAATCCATGATTGAAGTCACCGACCTACACCGCAGCCTGCCCATGGGCGGGCGTGATTTGCAGGTTTTACGCGGTCTTACCTTTACCATCCAGTCGGGCGAGTGGGTTGCGCTCACCGGGCCGTCAGGCTCGGGGAAATCTACTTTGCTGGGTCTGCTCGGCGGCATCGACCGTCCATCCAGCGGAACCGTGCGCGTCGACGGGGTGGATCTGGGCAAATTGTCCGAGTCCAAACTGGCTCGATTGCGCAACGAGAAAATCGGCATCATCTTTCAGGCTTTTTACCTGATCCAGAGCATGACCGCGCTTGAAAACGTGGCAGCTCCGCTGTACATTGGCCCGGAACGCAGGCACGCTCTCAACCTGGCCAAAAGCATGCTGGAACAGGTGGGCCTGGGCGAGCGCATGAACCATCTGCCTAATCAGCTTTCGGGCGGCGAGCAGCAGCGCGTGGCCATCGCCCGCGCCCTGGTGGCCGGGCCGCGCATCCTGCTGGCCGATGAACCCACCGGCAACCTCGACAGCGCCTCCAGCGCGCAGGTGCTCCAGTTGATCCGCGAAATGCGACGGCTGCTGCACCTGACGGTGGTGATTGTCACGCATGATCCGCGCGTGGCCAAATGCGCGGACCGCCAGCTTCATCTGATCGACGGCCAGTTGGTGGAGCCGGTCGCTCCCCAGCCGGTGTATTCATCCACCGGAGCGGTCCTGCCTGTGGGAATGAGGAGATGGTAATGAGCCGCACCACTTTCTATCTGAAAACCGCCATCGGGCATTTGCTGCACGGCGGGCAGCGTATTTTTGTGGCCATTTTGTGCGTGGCCTTTGGGGTCATGTCGCTGGTAGCCATGACGTCACTTTCCAGCTCACTGGAACGCATGCTGGTTCAAAACCCCCAGGACATGATCGGTGCCGATATCAGCATGGACCGCTCGGCCGAAGATTTTATTCTGCCGGAACATATTGCCGCGCTGGATGAGTTGGTACAACAGGGTGTGCTGGAAAAATACACCTCACTGGCGTACACCTCCACACTGGCCTTTCATCTGCCGGATTCGGATGAACTGAACTTTATCAGCGCCGGTATGGGCATCGCAGCAGACGATTACCCGCCCATCGGTGAACTGGTGCTTGAGGATACTGACGGCCCGGATCTGTCATCTCTGTTGAGCGGGGCAGGCGATATTGTCATCAGCCGCGATCTGGCCATGCAGTACAACCTGGCAGTGGGGGATACCATCATCCTGTCCGATTTGAATTCTGGCGCGCCGGTGGAAGCTCATATCCGCGGCATCATCGTGGATACCCCCAATCACAAGGGCGACAAAATATACTATTCGCTGGCCACCGCACAATCACTGGCCGGCAGTGAACGTATATTGAATACCGTTCTGGCGACCACTCAAAAACCGCAGGAAGCCGAAGCTGAACTGGATTCGCTGGGCTGGCGTGTTTTTCTGGCAGACAAGCTGGCTTCGCAGGAGAAAGCCACGCAGGATCTGTTTGCCACCATGCTGAACGGGGCCGGCGTGCTGGGTTTGCTGGTGAGCGGTGTGGGGATTGCCAATACCATGCAGGTGCTCATGCGCCGGCGTCAGCGGGAACTGGCTGTCTGGAAAAGCATGGGTTATCAGAACGGCAACCTGCTGGTGATGTTCTCTCTGGAAGCCGGTCTGCTGGGGTTGATGGGCGCGGTGGTTGGCGCTGTTCTGGGGTATGTGCTTTCCGCCGGTCTGGTCAATCTGTTCAGCCGCACCTCCACCATGCTGATCCGCTGGCTCCCGGATGCCGGTACCATTTTGCTGATCATGGCCATAGGGGTGGTCACCACGATGGTGTTCGCCATGTGGTCCATCGTATCCAGCAGCCGGGTCAGCCCGGTGTCACTGCTGCGCGGTGAACGCATCAGCGCCGATAAGATGCCGGTATTTCAGTCTCTGCTGTTGATTGGCTTTCTGGCGGTTCCTTTTACTGCCCTGATCGGGCTGATCATGGGTTCAACCGGCAAGGCCATTCTCACCCTAATGGCTGCCATGGCGGGTCTGGTGGGGTTGGGCGGAGCGTTTGGCGCGCTGTTGTGGGTGATCATCCGCGTTTTGCCCCGGCGAGGTTTCCCCATGCTCAATATGGCGCGCAGCAGCCTCAAACAGCGCGGTCTTGCCCCGGTATTCGCCTTAATCGCCCTGTTCATCGGGGTGGTGGCGGTCACCTTATCCACGGTGGTGACGCAAAACGCTGCTAAAGTGATCGAAGAAGTTACCATGGATTTACAGGGCAGCAATCTGTCCATCGTGGCGCCGGCCGATCAGGCTGAAGAAATCGCGGCCGCCCTGGCAGACCAGCCGGTGGAAAGCAACGCGGCGGGTTATAACACCTGGGTAAAGAGCGTTCGGCAGAGCGGTCAGCCGGATGAAACATTCTCGCCCCTGCTCAAAGCCCGCCCAGATGCGAATGGTTATATCATTACCGGCGCTCCGTGGGGCAGCCAGCCTGATGGCGTGTATTTATCTTCCTGGGTGGGTATTCCCGAAGGCACGGAGCTTGAGATCACCACCTGGGATGGCGCCATCCACAATGTGACGGTGGCAGGCAGCTTCCAGATGGATGTGGAAAACATGGTTGGGTATGAACTGGGTGTGCTGATGCCGGTGGAGTTGAGCCAGTCCATCACTGCGCCGGACCAGGTGGAATACGCGGTGCGCATCCAACCCAAGCACCTCACCGCATCAGCGCGTGATCTGGGGAAAACACTCAAGCAGGCCACGGTGATCAACCTGGTGGCATACGCGGCACGGTTCTCCAACTCGTACCGCAACCTGTTCCTGTTTGCCGTCAGTATGGCGAGCCTGGCTTTTCTGGCCGGCATGCTGCTGATGGCCAACTCGGTCAGCCTGAGTGTGCATGACCGCCGTTTTGAAATCGGCGTGCTGAAGGCCATGGGGTACTCGTTCAGACATATCCTTGGATCGTTGATGGTAGAATATGCGTTGATTGCCCTGCTGGCGGCCGGGACGGGTCTGGTTGTGGTCAAATTATTCCTCATGATTATGAGTGCGCAAAATGATGTGATGGGTTCGCTGATGGTGCTCACACCGGAGGCAGCCGCGGCAGTGGGGTTGTTGTGTCTGGGGTTGACCCTGGCATCCATCCTGGCCGTGGCGTGGAAATCCGTGCGCGTGCCGGCGGTGGTTGTACTGAGCGATCGGGAATAGGCGAAAGAGAGATGAAGTTCATTTTTGGCGGTTTGCGCGGAAAGTTGATCCTCACCTACACGCTGGTGACGGTGCTGGCCATGATGGCGCTGGAAGCCATGGTGTTGATGTTGTTCCTGGGATTTTCAGTGCTCAACAAGACCGATCAACGGCAATATCTCGACGATGTGATGTATGTGCTGTATCCGCGCGCCAGTGAATATTTGCAGCCCGGCCGTGAAGATCTGACCGGGCTGCAGAAGTGGCTGGATGGCACATGGGAATCAGGCTACGCCAGCCAGCCTGCCATGAACGCTTTTGACAGCCCAGCCGCGGCCATCACCCCCGGCAGCACGCTGCTGGTGCTGGACCCCAAACTCAAGGTGATTGCCCAGTCGCCCGCGACGGATGAAAATCTAGTGGGGCGCGCATACCCCGTGGATGACGATGCGCTGCGAGCCATTCTGAACCGGTCACTGGACGGCGAGATCGATTCAATCCGCCTTTCTGTCAAAATCGAGCATGGCAGGACGCGTCTGGCAGTGCCCATTTTCAAAGAGGACGTAAAATCCAAAGTGGTGGGGGTGATCCTGGTGACCGTGGAACCGGTGTCGCCGGTTTTGCTGAGCGCGCTGGCGGTTTATCTGGGCGCCATCGTGGGCACGGGTCTGTTCTTGCTGGTGCTGGTAGCGCCGTTTGGCGCTCTGTTTGGTTTTGTCGCCTCGCGCGGACTTACCAGACGTCTCACCCGCCTGGCCCGCGCGGCCGATGAATGGAGTGACGGAAATTTTGTTACATTGCAGGAAGATCGGTCGCGGGATGAGATTGGCGTACTGTCCACACGCATGCGTCACATGGCCGAACGCATCCAGGATCTGTTGCATGCCCAGCAGGAGCTGGGGGTGATGGAAGAACGCAACCGTCTGGCTCGCGACCTGCATGATACAGTCAAACAGCAGAGTTTTGCCACGTACATGCAGATCCGTGCGGCTCGCAACCTGCTGGCCAACAACCCCGCCGAAGCGGAGAAGCATCTGCAGGATGCCGAGGGATTAATCCGCACGTCGCAGCAGGAACTCAACCTGCTGATCACCGAACTCCGCCCGGCTGAGCTTGAGACGCAGGGGCTGCAGGGAGCGCTGCAGGCGTACGCCGCCTCATGGTACCAGCATACCCGCATCCCGGTGAACTTCACCTCAAACAGCGAAAGGCGTTTACCGCTGGCGGTGGAACAGGCGCTCTTCCGCGTCACCCAAGAGGCGCTTTCCAATGTGGCCCGCCACAGCCGTGCCACAGCCGTTAATATTTTGCTTGATTTCACGGTGACGCACGTGCGGCTGGAGGTGGATGATAACGGGATCGGATTCGATCCGCAGCAGGTGGCCGGGCGCGGTTTTGGTCTGGAAAGCATGCAAGAACGCGTGAGGGAATTGGGCGGTAAACTGGAGATTAAGTCACAAACGGATGAGGGTACACGGGTGGTGGTCTCTCTGCCCATCCTCAAAAAAGGATAACGGTTGCATGGAAACAGAAAAAATCAGTGTGCTGCTGGTGGATGATCACAACATGGTGCGTATGGGCCTGAGGGCATACATCGAAACCCTGCCCGACATTGAGGTGGTTGGGGAAGCTGGCAACGGCGTGGAAGCGTTACGCCTGGTGGGCGATCTGGCCCCGGACGTGGTGCTGATGGATTTGCTGATGCCCGAGATGGACGGCGTGGAGGCCACCCGCCAGTTGAAGAAGATCAGCCCCTCCACCCAGGTGATTGTGCTGACCTCCTTTCACGAGGACGAGCATATCTTCCCGGCCATTCGCGCCGGGGCGCTTTCATATGTGCTGAAGGATATCGACCCTGACGATCTGGCCGAGACCATCCGGCGGGCGCGCGCCGGTGAAGCGGTGCTAAACCCGCGTGTGGCGGCCCGCATGGTAAAAGAAATCAGCGGCGCCCGGCAGCAGGATGTGAATCCCTTTCAAGAGCTGACCGAGCGTGAAATGGATGTGCTCAGACAGGTGGCTGCCGGAAAAAATAACCGTGAAATCGCGGATGTGCTTTCCATCAGCGAAAAGACTGTTAAAACCCACATCACCAACATTTTGAGCAAGCTGCACCTGGCCGACCGCACTCAGGCAGCCGTGTACGCCTGGCAGGAGGGATTTGTGCGGCGAAACCGACCCGGAGGGTAAAGCCCCTGTCAGTGCGGCCATCCGATTGGATATAATGTCAGACAGGAGCGCGTGCTTTGACGCGCGCAAAATGGTATACCGGCCGCCGCGCCGGACAGGGGGGATAAATGACGAAGGTGATTCTTCATGAGGATTGCGGAAATTCACCCAAGAATCTGCTCTTGCAGCAAATGACCATCGCCATGACGGCTGCCGACGGGCAATTTATCAGCGACTGCACCGCGCAGAATCTGGTCTGGAACCAGGTGGGCGGGCCGCTGGTCAAAGGACAAGCCCTGGTGATGGAACGGCTGCAGTGCGTTCTGCAGCAGGACCGGGTGCTGGAACTGACCATCGATCACGTGGTCAACCACGGCAAAGCCGGGGCGGTGGATGGTATGGCCAAAACGGATGGCGGACGCGTGCTGGCGTACTGCAATGTGTATGAGTTTGATTCAGTTAAAGGGGCAAAAATCAGCGCGGTTACCTCGTATGTGATTGAACTGCCGCAAACCGATTCTTCATCCTGACGAAATTTCTAATCCCGTTTCACCAATCAACATTTTCATCCTCTGGCATACTGCTTGCAGAGCAGGGGGTCGTCTGCACCTTTGTGGGGTGCGGAAGGTTCAATGGCGTTAATTGAACTGGCTGACATCCTTCTTTCAGGAGTTGAACGATGGAACAAACTGACAGCACGTATGCTGAAAGCACACGATCTAATGGCGTACCCGCCACGGATGATTTATCCGGCGCGGATGACTTAACCGCCACGCATGGTTTGGATGCTCAAAGCAGTGCTTTCCCCGATGATTTTCCTCCCGCAGCGACAGACGAGCAGCCCAACGCGTTGATCACCGAGCAAATCATCAAATCAAATTTGGAAAACCTGAAACTGGAGCAAAACCTGGCCCTGGGGATCATCGGCGGCGTACTGGGCGGGCTCATTGGGGCTGTACTGTGGGTGGCCATCACATTGCTCACCAAATATCAGATCGGGTGGATGGCGGTGGGGGTAGGGTTTCTGGTAGGCCTGGGGATCCGTCTGCTGGGCCGCGGTCTGGATAAAATCTATTCCTTTCTGGGCGCCGGCATTGCCCTGGTGAGTGTTTTACTGGGCAATTTTCTGGTTTCCATGGCCATGCTGGCGGATGCAGCCGGGATGAGCTATGTGGAAGTTTTCTTCCAGTTCAACTACGCCTACACATTTGATTTAATGAAGGAGACCTTCTCCGTCATGGATCTGCTTTTCTACGCTCTGGCTGTCATCACCGCTTACTCAAACAGCCATCGTAAGGTGACCAAAGAATTGCTGCTGCAGGGCGCCGTCACCAAAGCCTGAGCTCGGCAGGTCAACCCGGTATAATTGTTTGCGGTGGTTGAACACTTATCTTAACCACCTCTCATCCTTCTTAAGGTAGACTACCCAAGAGGTTTCCTCGTTGGCCAGTGTATCTATTATCGGTCACCAACACACCGTTAAGCGAGCGCATCTCTCCAAAGGCGGTGTACTCGACCTCCGAGACCAGCTCACCGTTCTCGCTGGCCGTTGCCGCCGTCGAACTATCGCGCCACACCGTTCTACGGGGTTGTTTTGCTGGTGGTCGTCCAAATGAGGGTTTATTGCCACCCTATTCGCTATTAAGAGGTTCTCAACTCTTCAGATACCCGTATTTACCCCGTATTTCAATACGCTCTCTCCATTTAGTAAGATAGCGTCCATCAAAACTGAATATCTCTCCAGGAATAAGTAAAATATTGGTGATATCATATTGATCCACCACCCTGCGGAATTTTTCTGAAACCATCAACTCCACTGGTGCACCACGCGGTATAAAAAGATCATCCCCATTCCAAGATCCCTTTTCGATGATCACGTTTTCTTGTACTCTGTGGGATGCCCCTGTTTCCCCCCGACAAAACGCACAGTATACGTCTTTGGGTGACCGAAAGAGATAGGTGAGCTTCGATAGTTGATCATCCTGATTAGCCCCTCCCCAAGGGATTTTGATGTGATAGTACACAGGCTTCTCGCCTTGGATTTGATCGGGTTTCTTGGTGCCATATTTCAGAATGTTGACCGGTCCCTCAAACGCCTCGATGCCAGATAGCTGCTCCGCTTCATAAATCTCTTTGAATCTTTTCGAAACCATCAGGAAAAACCCTGCTCCCCACAGCAAATCCCCCCAACCATTGGGGTGTGACCGGGAGATTTTCAGATTAATCGGTGGAAGTAAATGCCGTAATGTGGCCGGTCGGTGACAGACTGGGCAATATGTGGCATGTTCATAATTCTCTGGTGGTAAAGTCAAACCATACGCCCATTTTGTCCCAAACAGGTCATCACCTCCAGGTTCCACTACGTAGAATTTATCGCCCATGATATTTCTTTCCACCGGGAAAACGCTGCAGCATATCCGGGCTAGAGTAAATGCTCTTCATATAATCTATAAAATCAGATGGGGTAGCGATTTTATTCACAGCTAACCATTTTCTTACCTCCTTATCCACCGCTCGGTGCCATTCCTGATAACCCCGATGGCTTTCGAGGTCGATTGCTTGAACAATAAAATCGTCACGTTTAAACACTCCTTGTAAAATATCGTGTCGCTCAAGAGCTTTTAGTATTGGATTAGAGATTATGTGGTGCATTTGCCCTGTTGGAACAAGGTCAAGCGCTTTATCGATAGACCTCCCCAGAGTGGAGGGAAGGACAGGAATTGCCGCAAAAAGATAGGTGTAATAACCACAGTCCCCCATCACACAACGTGCAGATGTCCAGGTTAGGTCCGCCGGGTTCGACACAATGCTGGTTGCAATCTCAACCGCAGCAACTGCCTTTTCTACTTTTTTGAGATTGGTTTGTCTTTCAGCATTTGTATGCAGACCGTAATACACATAATCATAGTTTTCCTGATAGTTTGGGTCATAGAGATTATCTCGACCGCATTCCTCGCAATCTCTGTGTCCTGTGGGATCGGAATATCGAATAGGGTTATTCCTTACATAACAATAACGATCATAGTACTGAGGAAAATTGGGTTCTGGTACAATGGTGTCAGCCTGGATCCACCGGTTAAAATAAGACTTAAAGCTTTGATTCCCGGAGATTCGTATGAAAATTGGTGGTGTAAAACCTGTCACAATGATCAGCATCCTCATCGTCGCGGTGGGGGTGATTCTTCTGGCGGTGTCCATTTTTCTGGAAGATTTTGTGAATATTGCGCTGCCACTGGTTTTTATTATGCTCGGCAGTGTGTTTTTTCTGCTGGTATATGCCGGGAGCGAACGCTGGCGGCTGTCCTCGGTGCTGTTTATCCCCGGTTCGTTTTTGTGCGCGCTGGGTTTGATCCTGCTGATGAACGCCCTCACCGGCGATACAAAGTCGTGGGCGTATGCCTGGCTGCTGCTGATCGTGGGATTGGGGTTGGGAGCCATTCTGGCAAGCAACGGACAGGCCTGGAAACCCTGGGTGACGTTGACCGGCTGGGGTATGGCCGTGCTGGGGGTCACCCTGTTTGCTGTGTTCGGCGCCATTGCCGGCGGGCTGTTCATCAAAATCGCGGCGCCGTTGCTGATCATTGTGGGCGGCGCGGCGTTTTACTGGCTGCGGCTCGACCGGCTGCTGCCTGAACCCCTTCTGCGCAGGCTTCAGTCTGGAACAGACGCCGCAGCGGATACCGCTCCGGCGACGGACCCCATACCGGTTGAACTGGCTGATCCGTTGAGCGCACGCGAGCTGGAAGTGCTCCGCCTGGTGGATGAGGGACTGTCCAACCAGCAGATCGCGATTCGCCTGAGCGTGGCGCCCAGTACAGTCAAGACCCACATCAACAATTTGTACAGCAAGCTGGGTGTGGAAACACGTGTACAGGCCATCCGCCGGGCGCATGAATTGAACCTGATAAAGCAGTAGAATTTCGCTGACGCCGCTGTTTCAGTATTGTTTTGAGGGCCGTTTTCCTGTTTTTCAGATGGGAAACGGCTTTTTTGCGTCTCTCCACCCCCTCTCCACCCCCCTTTTCCACCTTTCCGCCGATGACTTTCCACCTTCCGGCGTGCTATAGAAAAGGTCAGCAAGTTCACTTTTGAAACAAACGGATGAAAAAATGGAAATTCAAAATGTTGGAAAAACGTATGTCATTACCGGAGCCACCTCGGGGATCGGGCAGGCCGCCGCGGAAATGCTGGCGCGTTCAGGTGCATCCATCATCGGGGTGGGCCGTTCGCTGGGGCGCTGCCGCCTGGAGCAGGCGCGTCTGGCGCGTCTGAACCCGCAAGGGAAGGTGGCCTTTCTGACCGCTGATCTGAGTCTGCAGGCCGATGTGAACCGGTTGGCGCATGATATTGAAGATCAACTGGAAGCATGGAACCTGACAGCTCTGGATGGGCTGCTTAACAACGCGGGCACCTTCACATACTGGATGAAACTGACCCCGGATGGGTTTGAAACCCAGTGGGCGGTCAACCACCTTGCGCCGTTTTTACTCACCCGGCAGGTTTTGCCGTTGCTGCAGGCCGCTTCGTGGGCGCGGATTGTCACCGTCAGTTCCGGCTCACATTACGGCGCCCGCCTCAACTGGAAGGATATTCAACTCCGCAAACGCTACAACGGCTTGCGGGCTTATGGCAGCACCAAACTGGCCAATGTGCTGTTCACGCAGGAGATCAACCGCCTTTTGGGCGAAGAATCAACCGTGCGTGCATTTGCCGCCGACCCCGGCCTGGTGCAAACCGATATCGGCCTGAAGGGTAACCCCGGTTTGGTGAACTGGATCTGGAAGCTGCGCCGTTCCGGTGGTATTTCTGCCCAGGAATCGGCGCGCGGGATTGTCTATCTGTTGACCGAGGAAGGCATCCAGGGGACAAACGATTCATACTGGAAACATGGCAAGCCCAAAAAACCTTCCCGCCGGGCAGAAGATGAGCAGGAAGCCGCCCGCCTGTGGCAAATCTCCTGTCAGATGTGCGGACTGCCCTGGCAGCTTAACCTCACCTCGGAGGCGGCCCATGCAAACTGAAATCCATACTGCTCACACTCTGGTTGCCATTACGGGGGCAGCCGGCGGGTTGGGCAGATCATTTGCCGTGGAATGCGCCAGCCGCGGCTGGGATCTGCTGTTGATCGACGTCAACGAAACAGGATTGGAAACGCTGGCAGAGGGTATTCGCCGGACCAGCGCGGTGGAGGTGCTGACGCACCCGTGCGACCTCACCGACATGGCTGCGCGCGAGGCTCTGTTTGCAAGAATGCGCGCGGAATCGCTGCGGTTCTGGTGCCTTATTAATGTAGCCGGGGTGGATTACGAGGGTCCCTTTTTCGAACGCACCGGTCAGCAAATCCGGACCATTGTACGCCTGAATATCGAAGCGACCCTGGAGATGACCCACACCCTGCTGCAATACCGTGATCCATTTACCGCCTTCCGGGTGATCAACGTGGCCAGCCTGGCGGCATTTTACCCCATGCCGGTCAAAGCCACCTACGCCGCATCCAAACGTTTTCTGCTTGATTTCTCACTGGCCCTGCGGGAAGAGATGCGCCCCATGGGAGCCAGCGTCACGGTGCTGTGCCCGGCCGGCATGCCCACCAACCCCGAATGTGAACGCGGCATCGAAGCGCAGGGCTGGATGGGACACATCACCACCCTGGACACAGGCCGGGTGGCTAATGAAACCATCAACGCTGCACTGGCGGGCAGGGCGGTGGTCATCCCCGGGTGGGTTAACCGCGGGATGCGCCTGGCCGGTGCGTTACTTCCGGCTCGCTGGATTGCCCGGTTGATCGGCAGCCGCTGGCAGTCCACCCACCGCAGGCGTGAGCAGCTTGCGCAGCCGGCGGCCCTGGCGGATAGCAGCCGTTCAGCCGGATAGGCGGATGAATCAGACTCACCTGTGCCGTCCGGCTTTCCGAAGCGGCACAGGTGAGTCAAAACCGCGAAGATTTGGTACAATGATTGCACCTTGATACTGGTTGAGAAAAAATCTGCCTGACAATCCGCGAAACTTGAGGATAAGTTGTTTCAGCCGAAAAGTAAATTTTATTTCTTGATTTACAGGTTCAGCCAATGTTGATGAGGGCAAACCCCATCTCGCTTAGCATACTGGGGCTGGGTGTCTTAATGACCCTGCTCTCGATTTATGCATTCCAGCACACCTCCACACGCGGATCACGCATGTTTGGCCTGTTTATGGCTTCGATCACGTTGTATGTGATCGGGTACAGCATGGAACTGGCTAGCCTGGAATTGAATACCATGCTGTTCTGGAGCAAGATCGAGTATATCGGCACCAACTCCTTCCCCAACTTGTTTCTGATGTTCGCGCTGGTGTATACCGGACGGAAAAAGTGGCTGACACGGCGCAACGTGGCCATTTTATTTATCATCCCGGTTATTGTTCTGGCAGCCAAGTTCACCGACGAATTTCATCATCTGGTGTATTCCCATGCCTGGGTATCCAGCGGATTTATTCCGCTGCTGGGTTTCACCCCGGGGCCGGTCTACGCATTATCGGTTTATTCCTGTGTGCCTGTCATCGCAGGGATCTACCTGTTGCTCAAATACCGCGAGGAAACGCCGTTGATTTACCGGCAGCAGGCCACTGTGATTGCCCTCAGCGTCATCCCGCCGCTGTTGATCTTTATCTCCTACATCATCGGGTACAGACCATTTCCCACATTGCGCTTTTTTGATACCAATGCCCTGTTGTACCCGGTGTGGGCTATAGGTATCGGCTGGGCCGTGTTTCGGTTTCGCCTGTTTGACCTGGCCCCCATTGCCCGTGAGGCGCTGATTGAGCATTTGAGTGACGGTGTGCTGGTGCTGGATGGTAACGGCCGGCTGGTGGATGTCAACCCGATGGCTGTCAAATTGATGGGATGGAAGGTCGCCCCGATAGGATTGGACGCCGCGATTATTTTTTCAGACTGGCCCGAATTACAGGCAGCCTGTAAAAGCCCTGCCATAGCGGATACCGTAAAGATGGGTATTCATCAAAAATTAGGAGCAGACACTCTGTTTTTTGATCTCAGCATCACCTCGCTATTTGACAAGCAAAAAATAGTGATCGGCAGACTGATCGTGATTCACGATATCACCGATCTGAAACAGATGGAGAAAAAATTACTGGATCTGTCTTTGATCGATGATCTGACCGGGCTGAACAACCGGCGAGGTTTTCTGGTACTGTCAGCCCAATTTATGGAGATGGTCAAACGCATGAGCCTGAAAGCGGCGGTGATTTTCATTGATTTGGACAACATGAAGATGATCAATGATACCTACGGGCACGCGGAGGGCGACCAGGCGCTGATTGATATCGCTGTTCTGCTGCGCCAGCATTCGCGTTCATCGGATATTCTCTCCCGTTATGGCGGCGATGAATTCATGGCAATCGGCATCGAATCGACTCCACAATCTGCCGAAACCATGCTGGCAAGACTTCAGGAAAAAATGGCAGAGTTCAACGCCGAGAGCGGTCGTAAATATCCGCTGTCGATCAGTTACGGAATTTCCCATTTTGACCATACTCACAGCAGTTCGCTGGAAAGCCTGATAATAGAAGCCGACCAGGCCATGTACGATCAGAAACAGGCCAAGAAACAAACCCAACCAACCTTGTGAACGTTTCAGATGGTAAGGCTATCATAAATTGACAGTAGTGGTTTATCAACCGGTATATTGATCTCCCTGGTTATATGCAGGGTGCGTTCGTCGATCGAACGCACCTACCCAATTTGCGCTTTGGCAGGGGAGGGGAGGTTCATGAACCTCCCCTACATTTGGAATAAGATCAAATCAAATGATCCGACCCTTTCATTTGATAATGGATTTTCATTCCAGAGAAATAACGGCTTCATTTCGACACCAAATTTCGTTCAAACCCTTGACTTTCTCGCATGGCGGTGATAAATTCATGCAGTTGACTCAAATTCTTCAGAAAGGGGCGCGTTTTATGTCTAATAATGCATCGGTCTCGGTTTTCAATCTGCACGCATGGGCGCGCCTGGTGAAACAGGGCTAAGGTTCTGTTTCCATCTGCCAGCTTACTGGACCACGGCTGCTCTCATGCCCGTGGTTTTTGTTTTAACTTCTGAAGAGGACGTCATTTCCCCAAAAATCCCATCCCGATCAAGTTAAATCACTGCACATTCGATTCATGTGTTCAGCAACAAGCCACGGAAAAATACCGCGGCTTGTTGTCATATATAGGCTTATTAAGATGAACGATTCAAACAACACAAATCATCAATCCGGTATGGGTACCGTTATGAAGAAGAGCACCGGTCATTGTTGGGTGCAAACAGACGGCGAATTATTGCTTTGCAGCACATCGTCGCAGCTCCGAAAACAGATGGTGTACCCCACCACCGGAAAACATCACAGCGTACAACAGGTGATTGAAAATGATCACACTGACCCGATCGCCGTGGGCGATCAGGTACGCTTCATCCGCTCCAACGGGAATGGCATGGTGGTTGAGGTGCTTCCGCGCCGAAACCGGCTTTCACGACGGGCGGCCTCAACCGGCACGCACGCCTTTGAACAGGTCATCGCTGCCAACATCGATCTGGTAATCCCGGTTTTCGCGGCGGCCCGCCCTGAACCCGCCTGGAACCTGCTGGATCGCAACCTGGCTTCGGCGGAATCATTGGATTTGCCGGTGCTGGTTTGCCTGACCAAGGTGGATCTGGTACTGGGTCCGGACGGCTCCCTGCCGGATGAGCTGATGGACGTCATCCGGATGTACCAGAAGATTGGCTACGAATTTGTTTTCACCAGTTCGGCCACCGGCTACGGCATGGATCAACTCCGCCAGGCGCTGAAGGATAAAACATCCGCTTTCATCGGCAAGTCCGGCGTGGGGAAAACCTCACTGCTGAATGTGGTGCAGCCGGGCACGGGACGTCGAGTTGGCGAAGTGGGGCGCGAGACCGGCAAGGGCCGGCATACCACCACCATGCTGGAAATGCTACCGCTTGATTTTGGCGGCCGGCTGATCGACACACCCGGCATGCGTGAATTTGGGCTGTGGGACACCGGCGAAGACGATCTGGCGCTTTTCTTCCGCGAAATGCAGCCGTACATCGGTAAATGCAAGTTCGGTTTGAACTGTCTGCACATCGATGAGCCGGGCTGCGCCGTTCGCAAAGCTGTACTGGACGGGCAGGTGGATCCGCGCCGCTATCGCAGCATGGTCATCCTGCAGCAAAATGGGTGATTGAAATGAGAGAGAAAAAGAAGTTTAGCGGGGAGTATCCCCGCAATGACACAAGAAACAAGTTTGGGCTGGCACAGGAAAACCAATTCCTGTGCCGCCACTGCCGCAAATTTGTCTTTACCGGCGGTGAATTCTCGGGCGTGCGCAGCCGCAACCACTGCCCGTTCTGCCTGCATTCCCGCCATCTCGATCTGGTTGAGGCCGGTGACCGGCTTTCAGCCTGCAAAGGGGTGATGAAACCGGTGGGGCTCACACGCAAGCAAACCCGCAAGAAATATAATCCGCAGGGCGGCGAGCTGATGTTGATCCACATGTGTCAGGATTGCGGCAAACTGTCTATCAACCGGATCGCACGGGATGATGACGCGCACCTGATCTATGAGTATTTTCAAAAATCAATCTCGCTGACCGCTGAAATGAAGCACCGGATTCACAGCCAGCAAATTGAACTGCTCGGAGCAGCAGAAGCCGATTTTGTGATTCGGCGTTTGTTTGGTCAGTGTGGCATTGGGCTTCACGAAACCTGGCAACCGGAAGAATGGGCGAGCCTGTCTCCCAGGTTGGCCGAATACCCTAGGAGCGTTTAGGCAGGCTGCGCGTTTTCTTCCGCACTGGGATATGATACAGATCAGGGGAACAGATATTAATGCACCTATTACAGAATTTTGATAATTTTCTAACACGCCTGGCTTAAGATAACAGTAATAAAGAATTTGTCTGACAGACTGTATGAAGACAGGCACACAACATCAATTGATCTGAGGAAGGAGACGCAGATATGTTTTACAGACAGGTACCGAGTGTTTGGCAGGAAATGGACCGCTTGCAGCGGGAGATGAACCGGATGTTCCGATCGACCGATGGTGTTCAGTTGCATCCGGCGCCCAGTTTTCCGGCTCTGAACATCTGGGCCAATGAAAATGGTCAGGTGATCACGGCGGAAATCCCCGGCGTGGAACCCGAAGATCTGGATATTTCGGTAACCGGTGAAATCCTCACCCTGAGCGGCAACAGAAAACCAGAAGTTGTTGGCGATGAACACACCTATCACCGCCGGGAACGCGGCTATGGACGTTTCAAACGCTCCATCCAGCTCCCGTATCCGGTGCAAAGCGACAAAATTGAGGCGAGTTTCAAAAACGGCGTGTTAAAAATTGTTTTACCCCGCGCCGAACAGGATAAACCCCGCAAGATTGTTGTGAAAAACGTATAGCAGGTAAATGTTGTTCGGATGTTCTTCTAAGGATTGAGATACTTGAGAGAAGTGAATTGTTGAGAGGTGTATGATGACAGATCAAACCAGCAAAGAACTGGAAGTACAGAAACAGGAAGCTCAGACCCCGGAGAAGGGTGAACGAACCCGCACGACCCCGGTGTATATTCCTCGAGCCGATATTTTTGAGACGGAAGGACAGGTAATCGTCATTGCGGATATGCCTGGGGTAAGCGAATCTTCTGTGGATATCACTTTGGAGAAAAATACCCTCACCATCCGCGGGCAGGTTGAGCCGGAGAGTAATCCTGAGTACACATTGTCCTATGCCGAGTATGGTGTAGGTGACTATGAACGCAGCTTTGTTCTTTCGAACAAAATTGACCAGGAGCGTATCGAAGCTTCTGTAAAGAACGGCGTCTTGCGGCTGCTGCTTCCCAAACAGGAAGAGGCCAAAGCCCGCAAGATCCAGGTAAAGGCAGAGTAAGAGCAACTTTTGTATCAAATGATCAGTGAAAGGAGATGAATTCCGATGACAAACAGACATATTACTCCGTGGCATCACCGGCGGGGATCAGAGCTTGATGTCCGTCGTGATACTGACCCGATCCTGAGAATGCAGCGAGAAATGAACCGTATGTTCGAGTCGTTCTTCGACAATCCATTTGGAGCCATGCGCTCCATGGAGAATTGGGAAGGGTTTGCCCCCAACATCGACGTCTATGAGACCGATAAAGAAATCAAAATGGATGTGGAGCTGCCCGGCATGGACGAAAAGAACATCGATATCAGTTTGCACAACGGTATTCTCACCATCAGCGGCAAGCGCGAAGATGAGGAAACTCAAAAGGAAAAATCGTATTTCCGCCACGAACGTACATTTGGATCTTTCCGGCGCAGCATTCAACTGCCGGATGAGGTGGATGAGGATCGAATCGATGCTTCTTACAGCAAGGGCATCCTGAAGATCACTCTTCCCAAAAGCGAACAAAGTGTGACTTCTCGACGAAAAATCGAGATCAAAAAAGGGTAAACGCTGCATCGGGCCTACCAGGGGGAAATCCGCCCGTGCCTTACCTTGAACTGAACCCTCCTCACAACTGTGGGGAGGGTTTTACTTTGGATGTTGCAGAGGTGATGTTTGCCTGCACGCACCGATTATTTGCAGTGTTCATATCCCCCTCATGCAATTCAGTAAACCCGATGAAACGTCAATCAACTAGCCATCAAGTATAGAGCAGCCAGGGTCATCCAAATCAGGAACGGTTGCCATGGCGGGTGTAGATTATTTTTACGCGCCGGTACATTTTCTTGACATCTTGACAGGTGTATCTGCGGCATTATAAGATTCGCCCGGGACCCCTATTTCATGAAACATAAAATAAAAATTCTCCTGTTGTTCGTTGTTTTGTTGTTTGCCTCATGCGTTCCCGCCACCTTGAATGAGCAGTCACCCGCCGAAGACGCGGCTGCCAGCCCGGAGATAGTGGCAGAAAATTCCGCCCCTGTGATCCTCACCGCAACCGCCGAACCAACCCTATCACCGGAACTGAACTTTCCGCCCGAGGTGGTGGAGTATGTTCACCGCCTGGTGGATGACCATAAGGTACCCGGCATCTCGGTTGGATGGCTGACGCCGGATGGCATGTACTTCCTCAACTACGGCACCATCACCTGGGAAAGCGACCAGAAGATCGACGAACACACCCTGTTTGAAATTGGCTCGATCACCAAGGTGTTTACCGCCACCCTGCTGGCCAACGCCATAGAAGAAGGACTGGTGACCCTGGATACACCTGCCCAGGAACTGGCCCCTGAAGGCGTGACCATGCCCGTCTACGCCGTGGACCAGGGCATGACCCTGCGCGATATCGCCTCGCAACGTTCCGGTTTGCCGCGCATGCCCAGCAATTACAACCCCGCTGAAACACTCAACCCTTACGCCGACTATACCCCGGAGTTGATGTACGAATATCTCGACGGTCTCAAGCTGGGCCGTAAACCCGGCAGTGAATACGAGTATTCCAATCTGGGCTTTATGCTGCTGGGCGATATGCTGGAACGGGCTTATGGCCGTCCGTATGATGAATTGGTGCGCGATGTTATCACAACCCCGCTGGATATGCCGGACACCGTGCTCACCCTCACGGACGAACAACAAACCCGCCTGGCGCAGGCTCACAGCGGCCCTTACCCGGTGCAGTCATGGGATTTTGCTCTGCCGGCGGTGGGCGCTTTACATTCCACCACCTCGGACATGCTGAAATTTCTGGCAGCCAATGTAAGCCCCGCCGATGACCAGTTGGGTCGCTCGATGCAGATGATCCGCTCCGAATGTTATCCCACCGGCACCGATTTTGTGGATGTATGTCTGGCCATTCACACCTATGACCGTTTCAGTAAATTTATGTACCAGCATGACGGTCAGACCGGCGGTTATCACAGTTTTTCGGCATTCAGCCCGGAAGATGGCACGGCGGTCATTGTTTTGGCGAACAGCAATGAGGATATCGGTGCGATCGGCCTGCGCCTGATGGATCCGCAGGTGCCGCTCCCGAATCTGGATTGATGAATTGGCGAAATCAACCTGGTAAATTGAACCGGCCTGTTGTCAGGCCGGTTTTTTGGTTCAACAGTGAACGCACCGCATAATTCGCCTGTATCCGCGATGTGGTGCGTTCAAAACCCGAACGCACCCTACCGAAAAAACCTACTGAAAATGAATTCGCCCAAACATATCCGATTTTTGTGGTATACTACACGCCGCTCCGATAACGGAGACTTTAAAATTAAATAGTTTTGATTATTCCAATACGCGGCCCTACCCGGAATGGGAGGGCCCTTTTCATGAAACAGTCTTGTTTCCCTCGGGGTGAGGGGTTTCCGCAAGGAAACGCCAGACTGTGCTAACGGGCGGTTTCGCCCACTCCTCCATGAAATTTGACCTGACAGGTTAATAACGCGCAGCGGGGTTGTCAAAACGAAAAGGGATTAAATGACAACCGAATTTTCCCAATTCGATCTGCATCCTTCGTTGATGCAGGCCCTGGACGAGTGCGGCTATGACGCACCCACGCCCATCCAGACCGGTGTAATCCCTCTCATACTGAGAGGCAATGATGTATTGGGCCAGGCCCAGACCGGAACCGGCAAGACCGCCGCGTTCGCTTTACCGATCCTGAATAATCTGCAGGCTCGCGGCAAGGTGCAGGCCCTGGTGCTGGCTCCCACCCGTGAGCTGGCTTTACAGGTATCTGATTCGTTTACCACCTACGGTAAATTCATCGGCGCACGGATTTTAGCGGTATACGGCGGCGCATCTTACAGCCGGCAGATCCCACAGTTGAATCGCGGCGTGGACGTGGTGGTAGGCACCCCAGGACGTTTGATGGATTTGATCGAGCGCAAGGCGCTGGATATTTCACAGGTCCATACGGTGGTGCTGGATGAGGCTGACGAGATGCTGAGCATGGGCTTTATCGAGGATATTGAAACCATCCTCAAAGAAACCCCGGCCGAACGACAGACAGCGCTATTTTCAGCCACATTCCCCAAAGAGGTGCGGCGGCTGTCGGAACGCTACATGCGCGACCCGCAATCGGTCACCATTCAGCGCGAACAACCCACCGTGGCTGCGATTGAGCAACGCTACTACCTGGTCAACGCCCATGATAAACTGGCCGCATTGACCCGCCTGTTCGAGATTGAACCGGTCACCAGCGCTTTGATCTTTGTGCGCACCCGCGCGGGCACCGGCGAACTTGCCAATGAACTGACCTTGCGCGGCTTCCCCGCCGAAACATTGAACGGTGATTTAAGCCAGGAACTGCGCGAGCGTGTGCTCAACCGCTTCAGACAAAATCAAATCAAGGTGCTGGTGGCTACCGATGTAGCAGCCCGCGGTCTCGATATCGATGACATCTCGCATGTCTTCAATTTCGATCTTCCGGAAGAAGATGATCTGTATGTGCACCGCATTGGCCGGACAGGTCGCGCGGGCAAGAGCGGTATTGCCATTTCATTGATCACCCCGCAGGAACAGTATCGCCTGCGTCGGATTGAAAATTTTATCCATCAAAAGGTCAGCCGCACCGCACTGCCCACCGTGGAAGAGATTCAAAAACACCGTGACGGACAGTTGCTGGAGAAGGTGAATGTCTGGCTCAAACGCGGACGCGCCCAGCGCGAACGCGACATGATCGATGAACTGGTCAACAGCGGATATGACATCCTGGATGTTGCAGCCGCAGCGCTCAAGGTGGCTCGCTCCGAAGAAAAGCAGCGCCCGATTGCCGCGCTGAGTGTGGTGCAGGAGCAGCCGGAACGAAAAACCCGCCCGGTTAGCAAATATGCTGAAATGCGCGCCGAACGGCGCGGCGAGCGACGTCCCGCGCAGCATGCGGACCAGCGCGCTGACCAGCGTACCGGACAGCGCAGCGAACGGTACAGCGAGCGCAGCCAGTCAGAAGCCAACCGGTACGGCGCTGAACGGCGTAAACCCGCCGGATCGGCGCATACGCATGGATATTCGCAGAACGGGTCTGCCGGGGGGCATACCTCGCATGAAGCCGGGATGATCCGTCTGAGCCTGGGGCTTGGCCGTAAACATGGTGTCAAACCCAATGAAGTGGTCTCCTCCATCGCCTACTATGCTGAAATCCCCGGGTCAGCCATTGGCAAGATCCTCATCGACGAGCAGAACACGCTGGTAGACATTCCGGAAGAATTTGCTCCTCAGGCGCTGGCCAAAAGCGGTGATTACCGCATCCACAAACTGCCGGCCACATTAAAACTGGCCTGAAGTTGACCTGATAAAAAATCTTTGCGTGGAGCAGAGTATTCCATCTGCTCCACGTTTTTTTCCGCCTCTGGTAGAATATGTCAGCCGACCGATGCGGGGAAAACGGCAAAAAACCCATATAAAACAATACGTTCCCTGTTCATCGGGTGTATTCTGGATGTGATGCAGGTCGACAGGTGGGAGGTTTCATGAAAACAGGTGCGTACAGAACGGCAGCTTTGATGATCGTCCTGTCCATGTTCCTGCCTGTAGTTCTGACTGCCTGTTCCCTCTTTTCAAACGCGGAAGATACGGCCCGTAACCTGGCGGTGGATACGGCGCTGGCTTTCTTCACCTTTGATTACCAGCATAGTGATCAATGGATGGAAACGGTCAGTGACCGCGATTATTACCAGACCATCATTCACTCTCAGGTGGCTCCGGAATTAATCCCCTTTTTGCAGAAATATTTCATCATCAGTACAGCCGAGTTGGTCTCAGTGGAGGAAGTTGCACGGGGGGTGAGCGAAGCCGATGAAGCGGATGTGGTCATTTGGGAAATTCACCTGACCGTGAACTCCGCCTGGCCGGGGAAAAAGCCCCCTACTCCGCTGGATAAGGCGCCGTATTCCATCCCGTGGACAGGCACGGACGGAACAGAGGTGCATGCGGTGGGGATGTATAAACTGGGGGTCTGGTCTGTAAAGCTGATCTCTCCCGACCAGGTGGAGGTGATCTCAGACAAGCTGGCTGTCGGGGATGCCGCCAGCACCGAGTAGATGATCCGGTTAATCGCGGGGGCGTTCCACCAGTTCAAACAACAACCCGAACGGATCACGAAAATACAGACCTCCGCCCGGCAGTTGGATCAAAATGCAGCCGGCGTTTTCCAGATACTGGCTGGCACCGGCCAGGTCATTCACATCGATGGATGGGATAAACAGGCGCGAGGGATCGCCGCAGTGAATATTCAACCGCAGGGCGCCGCTGTCATATTCCAGATGATCCTTTGATTTGGATACCTGCCTGAAACCCATGGTATCGCCGTAAAACTCTTCTGCTTTCGCCAGGTCGGAGATGTAGATGTTCACATCCGTATTGGTGCGGAACTGGAACGGCGAGGTTTTGATCCTTTTCGTATCACGGTTGCCCACCTTTCGGCTTAACGGATCCTGTGACGCCATGATCACTCCTTTCCGGTGTTTACAGAGGGCCGTACGGCAAACAATCTGTCAGGCATATTGAAAACAGATGCATTTGATAATACCGCGCAGTTCATCCATGGAACTGGGTTTGGTATAAAAGGCATCCACACCTTTTTCCCTGCAGTATTGAATATCCTTCTCATTGGAAGAGGTCGTCAGAACCACCACCGGCAGCGATTCCAGATCCGGGTTTTCTCTGATTTCTGACAGCGCTTTTCGCCCATCCTTATATGGCATATTCAAATCCAACAGCACCAGGCTGGGCAGCACAGGATTATCCTTTTTGTTCTCCAAAAAATTCATCAGTTCCACCCCATTTTGGAGAAATCGTGCACGCGTTCGATCACAAAAATGACTGAACATTTCCTG
>CAZHMZ010000001.1:40409-44475 GCA_964532655.1 uncultured Anaerolineaceae bacterium | reverse complement strand
TCCTGCCGGCTGACCAATCTTCTAAATGGCTGAAACAGGTTATCAATATGCGTGCTGTCAAGCCCGATCCCGTTATCCTGTACGGTGATCCTGACAGTTTGCGCATCCGTTTTCTCTGAGTATACCCTGATCTGCGGTTGCTGATCCGGCGGCTGGAATTTCACCGCGTTGGCAATCAGGTTCTGGAACAATTGCCGGATCTGTAAAGGATCGGCCTCGATCACCGGCAGGTTTTCGGCTTCCACTTTTCCGCCGGTCCGTTCAAGCGCCTGATCGAGATCGGAGAGCACCTCGGAGACGATGGTGTTCAGATCCACCCGGCTGAACGGTTTTGCATCGGTAGAGATGCGTGAAAGATGCAGCAAACCCGTGATCATGCCACGCATGCGCGAGGCGGCGTTTCTCAGGCGGCCAAACATATCGCTTTGCCGTTCGGAGAGGTTTACCGCTTCTTCCTGTATGAGATCCGTGAAAGTTTCAATCTTCCGTAGAGGTTCCTGCAGGTCATGCGAGGCAACAAAGGCAAATTCCTGCAGTTCATGGTTACTGCGCTCCAATTCGGCGGCGTATCGGCTCAGGGCCAGCTCTGCCTGGCGGCGTTCTGTGATATTTTCAATGGTATTAAGATAATACCATTTGCCGGCTATCTCCACCGTCTCTACATAACAGGTGAGCACCAGCGGTTTACCGGTTTTTGAATACGTCTGAATTTCAAAATGGCGGCTATATTTGGGCAATTCGAAGGCAAGCGGCATTCGGTCATGGCCGTCCTCCACCGATTCGTCCAGTTGGAGAGCCATGGGGGTTTTACCGATCACTTCTTCGCGCGGGTATCCCATCAACTCACACCAGGCATCATTCACCTGTACATATGGCCCGCCTTCTACTTCGAACAGTGAAATCGCATACGGCGCGCTCTCGAACATGGAGCGGAACATATCCTCGCTTAATTGAAGCGCCTCATTGTGTTTTTTGAGTATCTCTTCGGCCTGTTTGATGTGCGAGATATCCGACCAGGTGCTGATGGCGGCGACGATTTCACCTTTCGAATTGCGCACCGGGGCAGCGGTAACCGAGATGGGTATTTTTTTCTCCCGATTGATTTCCATGACAAATTCGTTGTTGTACACGGTTTCGCCAAAGTGAGCTGCGCGGAACAACGGCATTTGCTCATTGGTGGGCCGGGTTTTCCCATCCGGGAGGAACCAGCGCCAGTATAGCCGGTGCAGTCCTGCCGGTATACCGGTCATGATTTCTTCGGTGCTCTCCATCAGGTCGGCGCCATAGCGGCCGACGCGGGAAATGGTGTAATCCGGCGGGCCGCTGGTGATAGCCATGCCGGCTGGCAGGTTGGCCAGAATTGTTTCCAGCATCAAACTGCCCTCTTCGGCCTTCTTCAGCACATCCTGCAGTGCGTCTTCAGAATGTTTCAGTTCGGTAATGTCATGCCAGACAGAAACAGCTCCCCGCTGGACCCCGTTGACGATGAGCGGGGTGGCGGTTACCTGAAGGTACATCTCGTGCCCGTCCCGGCTGGTAATCTCAAACGGTTCGCGAATGACCGCGGTGCCTTTCAGCGCTCTAGTACTGGGAAGCTCTTCCGCGCTGACCGGAATACCGCCGGGGTGGCGAATATTCAGGTTCTTGTAGGTGATATCCCGGAAGTTTCCCTTCAGCTCCATGCCGTGAGCCCGGATTGCGCTGGAATTGGAGTTGAAAATATACCCTTTCTGGTCATAGACGATCACCGCGTCTTCCATGCTTTCGATAATCGCGCTCAACTCCTGTACCCGATACTCAGCATCTTTTTTCTCTTCCTGGATCTGATGCAGTAAATCCAGGCGTTCTGCTTCGGCGCACTTTCTCTCCGTGATATCACGGATGACGCTGATCAGCGAACGGCGGTTGTTGACGGTAACGCCCTGGGAGCTGACCTCTACTGGGAAAACCGTGCCGTCTTTTTTGCAGTGCAGGGTTTCAAATAAAATCCCTTCTCCATCCGCCCTGGACATTTGTTCCTGAGTCATTATCCTGGTTTCGCCGGCGCGAAGATCAAAAATGGACATCGAAAGCAGCTCTTCACGGCTGAATCCGTACATTTTTTCGGCAGATTCATTGGCATCCAGCAGCATGCCGGTTTCTTTGTCCATCGCCAACAAGGCATCCCGGCTGTGATCAAACAACAGTCGGTAATGATCATGCCGCGAGGCAATATCCTGTTTCAGACTTGTGAGTTCCGAATCGCATGCTGCGAGTTGCTGCTCCAGCTCTGCAATTCTTTTTTGCATGTTGGAATTATCCACTGTAAGTTTTGGAAGCCCCTTTTCCCCTGGCTTGAATTCTGGCGATACTCAACTTGCCTAAACTCGATATTAGCGTACACTTTTTCCATTATCCCATTAACTATCTGTCAGCGCAAGCAACATTGTTGAATAAAAATTCATAATATTTCCAATAAAAACCAATTCCCTGTATAATCATCGCGAAGTGTAATGTGGATCGAGTGGGGTTTGATTTGCTTTCACCGGAATACTGGCATGTTCTAACGGATCTGACAATGGATAAAACAATTCGTTTGTTATTAATTGATGATGATGAAGACGAGTATTTTCTTCTGGAAGAAATGATTTCACGCACTCCCATGGAGTGGATGCGTACCGGCCTGAATGTAAAATGGATTTCAGATTACCATACAGCAGTCGACAGCCTGCATGACTGCCAGTGTGATCTGATCCTGGTCGATTACCGGCTTGGAAGCGGGGGGGAAAACGGCCTTGATTTCTTGCGGAAAGCCGTCGAAATGGGGATTAAAGTCCCCATTATTCTGTTAACGGGTCAGGGTGATTACAAGATCGACATGGCCGCCATGCAGTTGGGCGCATCGGATTACCTGGTAAAAGGCGAGCTGACCCCCATGCTGCTGGAACGCTCCATTCGCTATGCCTTGGAGCGGCAGCAGCATGAAGAAAGAATCCGCCGTTCCGAGATGGCGCTGCGAAAAGCGCAGCAGGTGGCCAAAATTGGCAGTTGGACCTGGTTCCCGGATGAAGACCGGGTAGAGCTGTCGGATGAAATGTACAATTTGTTCAGGTTGGAAAGCAGTACTGTCGTTGAAAACTGGGCAGCGCTCGAAGAGATCGTTTTCCGTTCCCTTCATCCGGATGACCATAGCCGGATGAAGGAAGGTCTGCAGGGAGTGAGGAACGGCGGAAAATCCTATCGGTTTGAAAGCCGTTTATTGTGGCCGGACGGTGACCAGCGCGAAATATGGTCTGAAGGGGTGGAACAAATTTTGGGCAGCGATGGAAGGCCCGTCATGCTGACCGGTATTGTGCAGGATATCACCGAACGTAATAAATTGGATCGTGCTTTGATCCAGGCGGAAAAAATGGCAGGTCTGGGTACGCTTGCGGCCGGTATGGCGCATGAGATTAACACCCCTCTGCAGGTGGTCACCGGGGCATCGGAAATTATTCAAAACAAACTCCGTGCCGGAGAATCGCTGATCTCAGCCGATCTGGAGCGTCAGATCTCTCACATCAGCACCAACGCCTGGCGGATCGCCACCATCGTGCGGGCGCTGCTCGATTATGCACGCAGCGCCAATGAAGACAACAGCCTGTGTTCTCTCAACGATATCGTTCAGGCGACTCTTCCGTTGACCGCCCGACAGTTTTTAAACTGGTCCAATATCACGATCATCACCCGCCTGAAAGAGAATCTGCCCATGGTTCTGTGCGATTTCAACCGAATTCTGCAGGTACTGGTGAATCTGCTCAACAATTCTCGCGATGCCATGCCGCAGGGGGGCGAGATTCTCATCGAAACCGATTTTGATGAGGAAAATAACCAGGTGGTTTTGCGGGTTTGCGACACGGGAACCGGCATCCCGGACTCGATCCTGAACCGTATCTTTGATCCGTTTTTTACCAGCAAACCCACGGGAAAAGGCATTGGCCTGGGGCTGTCCATATCGACGGGCATTATTCAATCCAGCGGCGGACTGCTGGAGGTAGAAAAGACCTCGCCTTCAGGCACCACATTCAAAATTTCCTTACCCGTTTTC
>CAZHMZ010000001.1:37778-40309 GCA_964532655.1 uncultured Anaerolineaceae bacterium | reverse complement strand
CAGAATCATGATTGAAAAACCTCTGCATATCGTTCTGGTGGACGATGATGAAGAAGAGTATCAAATTCTGTTGAATTTGGTCAGAAGATCTTCCCGCATGGGTGTGCTGGAAAATTCACAATGGGATTGGATTGCTACATACAAGGAAGGCATCACGGCCTATCAGGAATGCCGTTATGATCTTTTCCTGCTCGATTATCAATTGCAGGGTTTTACCGGCCTCGATTTTTTGTGCGCGGCAGCTGATAGCCCATGTCAGGCCCCGATCATTTTTCTGACCGGGCAGGACAGCCTGGATGTAGATATGGCTGCCATGCAGCTTGGGGCATCGGATTATCTGACCAAGAGTGAGCTGTCATACCCGCTGCTGGAACGCTCCATCCGTTACGCTATGGAGCGGAAGCTGGTGGAGAAAGAATTGTTTAATTTACTGCAGGAGCGCACCCGCGATTTGCAGCAGCTTGAAAAACACGCCCTTGAGTTAAGTGAACTGCACAACGCCACCACCTCTCTTCTGAAAGCGCAGAATCTCAACACCCTGATGGGGCAGATCCTTGATTCAGCCCAGGCGGCTGTGACCTCTGCCGATCAAAGTTGGCTCCACCTCACCTACGCGCCAGAGAGCGAATTGCAAAAGCTGACCACCATTGAATTCGCAGACCGGCGTGTCATCAAGGTGGACTGGAATCAAAACCCCAATCATCCGTTGTTGACGGTGACACAGGGCGAACCCCTGCTGGTGGATGACACCGAGCGGGAAATGCCGGAATACTATGCACAACAGAAGCAGACCAATCCTAAACCGATCCGGTCCTTTATCAGCGCTCCTCTGTACATGACCGGCGGCAGTTTTGGCGCGCTTTCACTGGGCTCCGTCCGCCCGCTGGCTTTTGAACCGGCGGATCTGCAACTGCTCACCAGCTTTGCCAACACGGCCACATCAGCCATCCACAACGCAGTGCTGCATGCTGAACTGGAAAGCCTGGCCACGCATGATCCTCTGACCGAACAGTTGAACCGGCGGGCGCTGTTTGAACAGGGCCAGAAGGAAATGGAGCGCTTTTTGCGCCTGAATCAGCCGCTTTCGGTGATCATTTTTGACGTTGACTTCTTTAAGAATATCAATGACAACTACGGACATGATATCGGTGACGAGGTGCTGCAGGCTGTGGTAAAGCGCTGCGCCCACGTCATCCGGCGGGTGGATATTTTAGGACGGTACGGCGGAGATGAATTTGTGGTGATTCTGCCCGGCGCCGGCCCGCAAATGGCGATGAATATCGGCGAACGTATCCGGCGGATTGTTCATGAAGATCCCATCGAAACCCGGATGGGTCCCATTAACATCACCATCAGCCTGGGAATTGCCCAAGCGACAGATGAAACCCGCAACCTGTCTGGTTTAATCCGCTGCGCCGATCAGGCTCTGTACCAAGCCAAACAGGAAGGCCGCAACTGTGTTCGATCTACAGGTATGTCGTGCTGCGAGGATGATCAGTAACAACCTTCCAACGGGCCGGGAATTTGAACCACCTCGCCTGACTGCGAACTCTGGTAAGCCGCGTCGATGATGAGCATGTTGATCCAGCCCTCCGTTCCACCCGGCGTGGGTTTGGTATTGTGCTGAATACAGCGGATGAAATAAGCCATCTGATTTTCATACATTTGCTGCACCGATTCTTCACGGCGCGGAAAAGGAAAGCCTGCGTACACCATCTCAACCGGCCCGTTGGGCTGGCGCAGCTTGAGCCGGGTGGGAAACACCGACCCGTATCCGCGTGATCCGTATACACCGGCGGCGGCCTCCTCGCCATACGAGAATGGTTGCCACCAACCTGCTTCCAGATGGGAGTAGGAGCCATCCTCCCAGTTGATAATCAACTCAGCCGTGTCGTCTACATCTGCATCCATGTAGTGGGTGCCGGTTCTGGCAAACACGCTTTTGGGGATGGGATCTCCCAGCAAGAATCGGGCCGTATCAATGGCATGCACGCCCATATCGGCCAATGCACCGCCTCCGGCCAGTTCTTTTTGGGTGAACCATCCCGCCGGCCCCCAATCTTTGTGAATGCTGAAGCCTCGGGTGCGGATGATTTTTCCAAGGCGCTGGTTGAGCACCTGCTCGCGCAGCCACTGTGTCTCTTCATGAAAACGCCAGTTATGCGCCAGCATTAGCAGTGAACCGGTTTCAATGCTGGCCTGACGCATCTCATACGCCTGCGCGGCATTCATGGCGGTGGGCTTTTCTACCAGCACATGCACCCCGGCTCGCAGAGCCGCCACGGTTTGCGAGGCGTGCAGCACATTGGGGGTGCTGACCACCAGCGCATCCACGCCGCCATTCTCCAGCAGATCCTCCAGATGCTCGTATGTGCGTGGGATGCTGAACTCATCGGCAAAGGTCTGCATCGATTCCGGGCGGTGATTAACCACCGCAGCAAATTCCACCTGCGGCAGCAGACGGGCAGCACGAGCATGAACTTTTGAAATCCAACCGGTTCCGGCGAATGCGAGTCGAACGGCCATTAAAA
>CAZHMZ010000001.1:31670-37678 GCA_964532655.1 uncultured Anaerolineaceae bacterium | reverse complement strand
CAAGAGGGTTAATATCGTTTTCGCGAATGAATATAGGCTTTGAAGGGGGTGCGCGGTTCCAGTGCGATCCAGTCGCCGCTTTCATCCAGCCGTGTCAGCGAACGCAGGATATCAAAGCTGATCCAGCGAGATGCCTGCCGGCGGCGAGGGTATTCCCATAAGCCATACGGTCCCTGTGCAGTCCGGATAAAATCTTTCAGGTCTTCCACCCGTTCATCCTGTAAACTTGCGCCGGTGCGCGCGCACAGATTGAGCAGCAGGGCAGGATCAAACCGGCCGAAAAAGGTGAGGTAACCGGTGAACGGCTCCAGCCCGATCCGGCGTGCTGTATCAAAACCCAGGTTGTAACGATCGTGCGTTTCACGCCCCAACAGCAGATCCAGACCGTGCCGGGCGGCCTCAGACTGACACCGCACCGGATGGTACGCCAGGCTGAGAACGGCAGCCGTGGTGTTGGAGCGGCAGCCCCAGCGTGAATGCGCCAGCCGCCGGTAACCAGCGACACCGCGCAAATTTCCATCACGCCAGCCGGTGGGCCAGGCGCCGTCATCCAGCCGCCGAGCCAGCAGCCATCCATAACCTCGTTCCGAGTGGGCATCTTGCGCATAGCCGCACATTGCCAGACCGGCCAGCGGGAGTGCGGTCTGCATGGGCATGCTGGACACCTCCTCACCTTCCTCTGTGGGGTAGACCGACGGCATGGGCCAACCCCCGTCCGGCTGCTGGTTGGCAAACAAGTAGCGGGCCGCTTTATCCACCAGCGGGCTGTGGAAATCCAGACCCAGGGTACCCAGTTGCATTAATATGGCAGCCGCCGCCTGAATGCGCCCGCCCGGGAAGTTGCCCGGTCGCCGCTCCGGGTTCCAGCTTCCATCCGCTTCCTGAAGGATCTGTAATTCCTGGACCAGCCCTTCTTCCTGCTGCAATGCGATCAACTCCTGCACCTCTGCATTGTCGTCCGGTTTGCCCAGCAATTCACGCAGCACGCGCAGGCGCAGGCAGGGAGAGGGATCGGCCAGTAAAAGCGGGATCCAGGTCATGTCGCACCCTCCGGTTTTCGCAGCAATTCGCGCAGCCAGGAAGCGGTGGGGGTATCCAGACCTGCTACCTCGCCGGGTGTTCCGCTGGCGATCACGTATCCACCGTCCGGACCGCCGACCGGGCCCAACTCCACCAGCCAGTCACACGAGGCCAGCAGGTGAGGGTGATGTTCCACCACCAGTACACTGTTGCCATCCTGTACCAGCCGGTGCAACACACCAGTGAGGCGGTGCACATCCGCCAGATGCTGTCCGATGGTGGGTTCGTCGAGAATATACAGGGTGCCCTTGGAGGCGGGGTGCGCCAGTTCAGCCGCGATTTTCAAACGCTGGACTTCGCCGCCGGAAAGCGCCCGTCCGGGCTGATTGAGAACCAGATACCCTAACCCCACCTCAAGAGCCGGTTTGAGAATGCGCAGAATTTGAGCCGTCTCAGCCGTGGACGGCTGTAATTCAAACCACTGCTGTATTTCCTCCAGTGTGAGAGCGCTCAGTTCGGGCAGGGTCACTCCGCCCAGAGCAACCTGCCACGCTTCCGCCTGATAGCCGGTACCCCGGCAGGTTTCACAGGGGATGTACACCGCCGGCAGAAAGCCCATATCGATCCGTTCGGCTCCGCGCCCTCCGCACACCTCGCATCCGCGGCCCAGCCGGCCTTCGTCAATCCCCAACGCCAGCGCATCCAGGCTGCCGGCGAACAGTTTCCGCAGCAGCGGTTCCAGCCCCAGGAAGGAAGCCGGCGACACCACGCCGGCGCGGGCTTGATCTACCAGCACCACCCGCGCTGGGGCGTTCAGAATGGCATCGTGCTGCCCGGGTTCCACCGGTTCGTAGGCTACCGAGGTGGTTTGCTTGCGGGGAGCCAGAGACCGGCTGAGGGTATCGGTGATCAGCGTGCTCTTGCCGGAGCCGGAAACACCGCATACGCCCACCAGCACGCCCAGGGGAATGCGGACAGTCTGCCCTTTCAGGTTATTGGCCCGCGCCCCGGTGATTTCCATCCATTCGGCCGGCTGGCGAGGGGAACGAATGTGCAAACCGGCAAACAGTTCCGGGTCGCGCAGCCACCGGGCGGTGAGCGTCTGGCCCGCAAGCACCTGCGCCGCATCACCCTGGGCGGTAATTTGCCCGCCGGCTGCCCCGGCGGACGGTCCCATTTCGACCAGATAGCCGGCTGCCTGGATAATGGACGGCTCGTGCTCCACCACAATCACGGTATTGCCTTCCCGCTGCAAAGATTGAAGCGCCTCAATCAGCGCTTGAATCTCCTGCGGGTGAAGACCGCGCGAAGGTTCGTCCAGCAAAACAGTCAGCGAGGTAAGCCCGCTGCCCAACAGCCCGGCCAGGCGAATACGCTGCGCCTCACCGGCTGACAGGGTACCTGCCACACGATCCAGATGCAGATAGCCCAAACCCACCTGTTTCAAAAACTCGAGCCGTCTGAGGATAACCGAAAGGTTGTACAACGCCGGGTGCCCGGTGGGCAGTCCGGAGCGGATCTGTTGCAGCGTCTTTGCCAGATCCACCAACGTGAGCCGGTGCAGTTGGTGAACATTCAGACCATTTAAATGCACCGCCAGATATTCCGGGCGTAAGCCGGTCCCGCCGCAGCGAGGACAGTTCGCCGTGCGGGTGTAGGTTCCACCCACATCCCAATCACGGATAAACCCGTAGAAACCGGGAAACGGCTGCATCCGTTCGGTCACATGACCCTTGCGGTTCACGTAACGCACCGGCATGGGCTCGGGGTCGCCAAACAGAAAAGCCTGCTGCGCCTGCGAGGTCATCTCCTGCCAGGGCGTGGAGGAAGGGTCAAAACCGTGGCGTTGAGCCAGCGCCTGTACCATGTCGTACCCGCCGTTGTAGGGCTTGCCCAGGTAGCCTTTGGGGAAGAAACCGGGCGAGTACATGGCCCCGTTGATGAGCGGCAGTTCCGGATGGATGATCAATTTGGATGGTTCGGGTACCTGCAGGGTGCCCACGCCGTGACATTCGCGGCAGGCAGCCCCATAGGTGGATGAAGAAAACTGGCGCGGTTTTGCCAGCGGAGCGATCACGTCGCACTGCGGGCATTCCCACCGCGCTGTACCACGCTGCATGTCTTCTCCGCAGGTCAGGCAGGTGCGCTCGCCGGCGGAGGCCAGCACCGCGTACAAATGGTGAGAAATTTCGGTGGCCGCGCCCACGGTGGCACGCCGGTTGTACAGCCGCCGTTCCGGTGTGATGGTTACCGTCACACCCAGACCGCTGACCGAATCCACCTCCGCCTCGGCGTCTTCGCGCACACCCTGCCGCTCGTACATGGAGAGTGATTCCAGATAACGCCGGAGCGCTTCGGTTTCCAGCACATCCATCACCAGAGAGGATTTGCCCGAACCGGAGACGCCGGTGACCACGCTAAACCCGCCGGTGGGAAAATCGACCGAGACCTGCTTGAGGTTGTGCGTGCAGGCTCCGCGTATTTGCACAGCGGAGGGGCGGCGTGATGGTGTTTGGGCTTCTGCCCGGGGCTGGATGGCGTCTTCTTCGCATAACGCCGCGCCGGTGAGCGAGCGCTCTGCCAGCGGCAGACCGGCGGGAGGGCCAGCGTAGATTAACTCGCCGCCCAGAGGCCCGGCCCCCGGCCCCAGATCGATCACCCAATCCGCGGCCCGGATCACATCGGTGTTGTGCTCTACCACCACCACGGTGGCTCCGGCGCGCACAAGCCGATCCAGCACGGTCATCAAACCGGCCAGATCCTGCGGGTGCAAACCGGTAGAGGGTTCATCCAGCAGAATCAGATGTCCGGCCAGGTGGGTCTTTCCCAGGAATTTGGACAGTTTTACACGCTGCGCTTCGCCGCCTGAGAGAGTGGGGGAGGGCTGACCCAGGGTGATGTACCCCAGCCCGATGGTTTCAAGGGCATCCAGCATGCGCAGGGCAGCCGACTTTTTTGCCGCCGGCAGCCCATTTGCGGTCTGGAAAAACGGTACCGCTTCGGAGACGGTCAGCCGGTACGCCTCCGCGATGGAAATCAGGCGCTCCTGAAAGGGCAGGCGTACGCTCAACACCTCGTCGGTAAAACGCTCGCCTTCACAATCGGCGCAGGGAATCCAGATGGAGGGCAGGTAGCGCATGGTCACCTCCACGGCTCCCATGCCGCCGCAGGTGGGGCAGGCGCCTTCCGGCCGGTTGAACGAGAAATGCGATGGGCTTAGCTCAATGCCAGCCTGGCGGCTGTACACGGCAAACAGGTCGCGCAGGGTATCGGAAAGTTTCGTATAGGTGGCAGGATTGGAGCGCGGGTTACGCCCGATGGGTTCCTGGTCTACCATCACCACTTGCAAGGGGAGACCGTCCACTGCCTGGCAGCCAACCGGGTGATGGTCTTTCAGCGAAGCCGCCAGCACATCTTCCACCAGGGTACTCTTGCCGGAACCGGAAACCCCTGTCACCACGGTCAGCCTGCCGATCGGTATGGGAATATCGATGTCTTTGAGATTGCGCAGGTTGGCTCCCCGTATGGTGAGAAACTGCTGCGGATCGGGGCGTGTTTCCGGGAACAGGCTGGTTTGTCTGCGGCTGAAAAAGCGACCGGTGGGGGTGTCGGCCTGCCACAGACCGGCCGGCTTACCCTGATACAGGATTTGCCCGCCGTGAGTGCCGGCGCCGGGTCCCAGGTCAACCGCCTGGTCTGCATCCACGGCGGCCAGGCGTTCGTGCTCCACAAACACCACCGGCCCGGCCAACCTGCGGAAAACCGGAACCAGACGCCGGATATCGGCCGGGTGCTGCCCGATGGTGGGTTCATCCAGAATGTGCAGCATATCTTCCAGCCGGCTGGTGAGCGCCACCGCCAGCCGCACCCGCTGGGCTTCACCGCGTGACAGGCTGGGTGATGGGCGATCCAGCGCAATATATCCCAGCCCGGTATCCAGCAGGGCTGAAAGGCGGCGCAGGATTTCATCCTGCAGGCGCCGGACCCCTGAAAACGGGGCAGGGCGCGAGAACAGCTCAAAAGCCTGTTGAACGGTGAGGGATTGCAGACCCGGAAAGCGCAAACCCTCCCAGGTGACCGCGGCCGCTTCCGGATGAAGACCGGTACCGGCGCAGCGGTCGCATTTCTTCCCCTGGCAGTACGGGCACGGCTGGTGAAACATAACCGGCTGTAAATTACCAAACCAGGCACCGCACTCACTGCACACAGGCGCCAGAGCCAGCGTCTCCACCGGTGCGGCTGGGGAGTGAATCTCCACAAAATGGCTGCCCAGAGCCACCACATCCTGCACCAGTTGGCGCGCTCCGGCGGGTTGAAGAGGCTGCCCGTTACGCAGCAGGCGCAGATGAATGTTGTGCGGCTGCGTCGCGGCGAGAGGGCTGCCCGAAAAGGGTCTGCCATCCACCAGCACATCGGCCGGATCGAAGCGGGTTTGCAGCAGACTGATCAGCGTGGCATGGCTGCCTTTGGCCCGCCGCAGCAGCGGAACCCACACCTCAATGGTTTTTTCACCCGCGGCGGTGCTGATCCGCTCCACCGCCTCATCCTGACTTATTAATGTAAGCGGTGCTCCACAGACTGAACAGGCGCGTTTTCCAAAACGGGCGTACAGAAGCCGGAAGAAGGGATGCAGCCCGGAGGCGCTCGCCAACGTGGAGAGCGGGTTACGGTTGAGCAGGTTCTGACCAACCGAAACGGCCGGTCCCAGACCACTGATCCGGCGGACGGCAGCCGGGGCCAGCCTGCCCTCCACCGCGCCCAGATTGTAGATCTCCTCGAAGCGCCGTCGGGATTCATGGTACAGCGTATCGAACACCAGCGAGGTTTTGCCGGAGCCGGACACGCCGGTCACCACGGTGAGACCGTCCGCAAGGGTGAGATCGATATCTTTGAGGTTGTGTTCGTTGGCGCCCTGAATGACAATCGGCATACACCATCTCCATGGAAATCCGATAGGAATAGTATAACAAAGCGGCGGGAACCGGATT
>CAZHMZ010000001.1:0-31570 GCA_964532655.1 uncultured Anaerolineaceae bacterium | reverse complement strand
CCGTTTGGAAAAACGAGACTATAATCATCTGCTGAACTTGATAAAGGTAATGACACCGATGAAATGGGCGGAGATGGAATGAGAAGAAAAAACCTGATTTTGTGGATCTTACTGCCGGCGCTGCTGCTGACGGCCTGCCAGAGCGGGAACGCTTCCGGCACGGCGCAGCCAGACGACAGTGGCTTATTAAAGGTAGTGGCTACCACCGGCATCGTGGGGGATGTGGTCTCACAGATTGGCGGCGAGTATATCAATTTACAGGTGCTGCTTCCCTCCGGAACTGATCCGCACAATTACAGCCCCACCCCTCAGGATGCCGTGATGCTTTCGGAGGCGCAGGTGATCTTCGCCAACGGAGCCGATCTGGAGACATTTCTGCAAAGTCTGGTTGAAAACGCCGGAGCAGCCGGCCGTTTGGTGGAAGTATCCGACGGAATTCACTTGCTGGAAGCCGCCGAAGAAGACGGCCATACCGGCGAGGATGCGCTCGCGGGCGACCCGCATACAGGCGACCCACATACCTGGGTGGACCCCAACAATGTGATGATCTGGGTGGATAACATTGAACAGGCTCTCAGCGAGGCGGATCCGACTCATTCGACTGACTATCAAACCAATGCGGATGCCTACCGCGCCCAGCTGACCGAGCTGGACGCCTGGATCCGCGAGCAGGTGGCTGCCGTACCGGAAGAAAACCGGAGCATCGTCACCGATCACATGGAGCAGGGTTACTTTGCCGATGAATACGGTTTTACCCTGATTGGCGCGCTGATCCCCGGATATAGCACGCTTTCCGAACCCTCCGCAAAGGATCTGGCGCAGATCGAGGATGCCATCCGCGATCTGCGCGTGAAGGCCGTGTTTGTGGGCAACACCATCAACCCCACTTTGGCCGAACGGGTGGCTGGCGATACCGGCACACAACTGGTGCATATCTACTCCGGGTCGCTCGGTCCGGCCGGCGGTGAGGCATCGACTTACCTGGATTACATGCGATATAATGTCAATGCCATCGTGGGGGCGTTGAAGTGACCTCACAAACCGGCTGAACGGCGGATCGCATCTGGCATGGGCTTTTTACGAGAATTTCGGCAAATCAGCGAACATCTGAGCAAGCATCACGACCATCATGATGCATCGACGGCGATTCTGCGCGTACAGAACCTGTCGGTGAAGTACGAAAGCGGCTACGCGCTGGATGATGTTAGCTTTGAGCTGCACGCTGCTCAGCGGCTGGCTGTGGTGGGACCCAACGGCGCCGGGAAAAGCACGCTCTTCAAGATCATCGCCGGCGTAGCACAGGGCTATCACGGCCAGGTGACCATCTCGGGTCACGAACCCAGCGGGCATATCTGTATCGCTTACGTGCCGCAGCGCAGCCAGGTGGATTGGTCGTTTCCGGTGACGGTGGAGGATGTGGTGATGATGGGCCGCATTGGCAAAATGGGCCTGTTCCGCAATCCCACCCGCCGCGACTGGCAACTTGTTCACAGCGCGCTGGAGACGGTGGGGATCACCCCGCTGGCCAAACGGCAGATCAGCCAGTTATCCGGCGGTCAACAGCAGCGTATGTTTATTGCCCGGGCGCTGGCGCAGGAAGCCGAGCTCATGCTGATGGACGAGCCGTTGACCGGTCTGGATGCCAACTCGGTGGAGGATATCTTTTCCATCTTTGAAGAATTGAAACGGCGCAATGTGACCGTGCTGGTATCATTGCACAATCTGCGCATGGCGGCCCGGCGGTTTGATCAGGTGCTCCTGCTCAACCATCGCCTGCTGGGCATTGGTACCCCGGCGGAGGTGTTGACACAGCAGAACCTGTTTGACGCCTATGGCGGCCAGTTGCAGTTGGTTCCCACCCAGGAGGGCACCATGGCCCTGGAAGATACCTGCTGCGAGCACGACCATGACCATGAGCACGACAGTCGAAATTCGCACGGCAACGGCGAGGTGGAACCGTGATCGATTTTCTGCTGGAACCGCTTCAATACAGCTTCATGGTGCGCGGTATGCTGGCCGCCGTTCTGGTGGGAATTGTGTGCGCCGTGGTGGGCACCTATGTGGTGCTGCGCGGGATGGCCTTTTTTGGCGATGCCCTGGCGCATGCCATTCTGCCGGGGATCGCGGTGGGTTACCTGGTGGGGGGCGGGGCGCGCGAGCCGCTGTTCTGGTGGGCAATGATCACCGCTGTGATCAGTTCACTTGGGATCGGGGCGATCAGCCGCAGTACGCGCATCAAAGAGGATACCGCCATCGGGATTATCTTTGCCGGTACATTCGCACTGGGCGTGGCGCTCATCTCAACGGTACGCAATTACAGCGTGGATCTCTCCCATTTCCTGTTTGGCGATGTGTTGGGTGTGCAGGGCAATGATCTGCTGCGCATTGCCATTTTTGGCGGGCTGGTTTTGCTGTTCATCCTGGCCTTCTACAAAGAGTTCATGGTGCTTTCGTTTGATTCCATTCTTGCATCCACCCTGCGCCTGCCAGTGCGCCTGCTGGAAACCCTGCTGCTGATCCTGATCGCGGTGACGATTGTGGTTTCATTGCAAACGGTTGGGGTGGCGCTGATGGTCGCCATGCTGGTGACGCCGGCTGCCACGGCCTATCTGCTCACCCGCCGGCTGCCGGTGATGATGGCGCTGTCCGCGTTAATCGCGTCGCTTTCCGGGGTGGTGGGGCTGTATCTTTCCTATTATCTGAGCATCGCCTCCGGCGCAGCCATCGTGCTCACCTGCACGGCTGTTTTTGGGATCGTCTGGATCACGCAATCGTTCCGCAAGCGCAAACAGGCCCGATAATCAGGATTGAATAAAATCGTCTCTTCCGTGCGAGCGGAGGAAGCAGGAAAAGAACCACCCCGGCGCTGCGCGCCACCCCTCCCAGGAGGGGAATTTTGATGCGTCGGTTCCGCATGGGTAACGATCTTATTAACTACAACCGTTTGAAATTAGATTTGTAAATTATTCCTCATCCCTGCTGTGATTTATTCCCCTCCATCGGAAGGGCGCCCGTCAGGGCGGGGTGGTTAATTCGGGCGCACACTGTGCGCCCCTACGGATAAGATTGGCGATTTGATCGATGATGGTATGCATTACGGATCTGTAAATTTTTCTCCGATGGATCGATGGTTTCTGCCTGAATAAGATTCCAGTGGTCGCTCTAACTGGCTCAACGAAAACAGTTCTGTTTTCCCCGCAAAGTAAAGGGGCTGTGCAGTCTTCTGCACAGCCCCTTTACTAAAAAAAGTTCCCCCTTCCCCAAAAAGGGGAAGGGGGGCAGGGGGATGGGGTAAATTTATTTGTTCGGTTGCATAATGCAACGCAAAGAGCGGTGTGATCCATATTACAGGAATGAATGATTGTCTGGTAAGTGAAGCCTTTGATCATGGATTTAAATTCCCCTCCATCGGAGGGGTGCCCGTCAGGGCGGGGTGGTTAATTCGGGCGCACACTGTGCGCCCCTACGGTTGATAATGGACAATTTTATCAACGCAAATTTGTCCGATGGAAGCGCACCCCCGGGCCGGACGGTTCACCTTACAGCGGAAAATGATACAGATTCGTCTCCCAGCGTACAAAACCCAACTGTTGATACAGCCGGTTAGCCGCCTCGCGAGCCGGGCGGGATGTGAGACTGAGCGAGTTCGCTCCCATACAGCGCGCTTCGTCAATCAAGGCACGGGTGAGCGCCTCGCCGATACCACGCCGACGGAAAGCCTCATCCACCACCACATCCTCAATCCACGCGTGCAGGCCGGTGAGGGTGCGGTAACAGGCCAGCGTGGCGGTACCGGCAATCTGCCCATCCACGCGAGCCATGAAAATGCGGCAAGCGGGTGAAGCGGTCATCTCTTCCAGCGCGGAGCGGGAAGGCGCCGGCAGGCTGGTAAGCTGCGGAAAGAGCCTTTCAAATGCCTTCACCACCTCATCGGTCACTTCGGTGAGCAGATAAATCTCCATGGCTGGTATTTGCCTTCCTTTATTGCAGATTCACCCACCGGAATGTTCCAATGATCTGTTCAAACACGGCGGTTTCCGCGGCTTCATCAAATTCCGGCGGCGGGGTGGGATAATTGGATGCGTTGGTAGAATGCAGCACAAAACCAAAGCTCACGCACGCGTTATCGCGGGCGGTTGAATAAGCCGTCCACTTGTAATAGTTACCGGCTCCGGCATCTGAGCCGCTCTGTTTGACAAACGTTAACCCTGCGATGGTCACTTCCTCGGTCCCAACCGCTTCTGGCACATAACCGGCCGCCAGAGGGCTGACACAGGTTTCAACATCGGTAGATGTGCTTACATCCACATACTTTTCACCCAGATTGGTACCAGGCAGAACGCTCAAATTGTAACGTATCACATCCGTGCCCTGCTGGGTATCCATCACCGCGTCCGGCGGATACTGGAAAAAGAAGCCCAGGTTGGTATCACAGGTATACGGCCAGTCGGGCATGGGCATTTCGGCCGGTGGGCAGACAGATTCGCCGCCGATGCCGGGCGCTTGTGTTTCAGTTGAGATCACTACGGTTTCAGTGGGTGAAGGCGGCACGGTGGATGTGGGGAGCGGTGTTTCCGTAGGGGTGGAGGGTTGATTCACGGGTACACAGGCAGCCAGAAGGGCTGTGAAGATCAAAATCATACTGAGAATTGGAAATTTTCGCATATCAGTCTCCAAATAACCGCCGGCTCGAACAAAATGTTTGGCCAGCGCTGAAAAATCAGGCTGTCAGGTAAGTTATAATACAGAGATAGAACCATGAAACGTCCGAATGCCTGATGAAAAGTTAATTTTGCTTGAATCATTATACGTCAATTTGAAACGACCCAAAAAACAAGGATCACCCTATGGAACAGGAACAACTGGTTTTCAAACCGGTCACCATTGCTGAATGGCCGGATATGCAGGCGTTGTTCACAACCACCCCATCCTGGGGATGCTGGTGCATGTACTGGCGCGGAGATCGGTCTGACTACAAACAGCAGAAAGCTGCCGGTCATAAGGAAGCCATGGAAAAAGTCATTCGGAGCGGAACCGTACCCGGTCTGCTGGCTTATCGCGCAGGTAAACCGGTGGCGTGGGTGTCGGTTGGCCCGCGCACCGATTTCAGGGCGCTGGAAAACTCGCGTGTGCTAAAACGTCTCGATGATCAGCCAGTCTGGTCGATTGTTTGCTTTCTGGCGGCAAAATCAGAGCGCGGAAAAGGTGTGCTGGCTTCCTTAATTGAGGGTGCAGTTCAATATGCTGTTGAACAAAATGCAGCTATCATTGAAGCTTACCCGCATATCCCCCAGGAAAACGCCAACCCGACCCTGAACGACTATATGGGCACTTTGCCTACCTTTCTGAAGCTGGGATTTGTCGAAATCGCGCGCCCGTCGAAAACGCGCGCGGTGGTACGCTATTCGGTCAACAAATCAAAGGAGAACTGATGGATTCAGGACCTCTTGCAGCGATACTATTGCTGGTCCTTATTTTGCTCAATGGATTTCTTGCCCTGTCTGAAATATCAATTGTCTCAGCCCGAAAGGGACTTTTACAAAGCCGGGCTTCAGCCGGCAGCAAACGCGATGAAACCGCCCTGGCGTTGTCCAAAGCGCCGGGGGATTTTCTTTCCACCATCCAGGTGGGGATCACGCTGGTGGGTATTCTCACCGGCGCGCTGGGCGGAGCCACCATTGCTGAAGATGTAACGGCTCGGTTTACCGCCTGGGGTCTTGAACCCGCTACCAGCGAGTTGATCAGCGTGATTCTGGTGGTCATCGCCACCACCTACCTGTCCCTCATTCTGGGCGAACTGGCCCCCAAGCAGATCGGGTTGATTCACTCCGAGCGGGTGGCGGCGGCTGTAGCCCCCACCATCAAAGCTCTGGCGTGGATCACTCGCCCGGTGGTGTGGGTGCTCACAAAATCGACCAATCTGGTGGTACGGTTGCTGGGTATCCGGCCCTCCACCGAGCCGGTGGTCACCGAAGAAGAAATCAAACTGCTGATCGACCAGGGAACGGAAAGCGGTGTGTTTGAGAAGGTGGAAGATGCCATTGTGGATCAAGTATTTCGCATGGCTGATTTGAAGACGCTTTCCATCACCATTCCCCGCCATGAAATCACCTGGCTGGACTTGAACGACCCCGTTGAAGAAAGTTATGCCAAAATCAGGGGCAGCAAGTATTCCCACTTTCCGGTTGCAGACGGTGATCTGGATAAACTACTGGGTTATGTGAGCAGTAATGACTTGCTGGCTCAGCATCTGGAGGGGAAACGCATCAATTTAAAAGCGGTCATGCGGCCGCCATCCTTTGTGGCTGAAAACAGCCGCCTGTTCGATGCCTTAAAAAATTTCCGTACGTCGGGCGAGGAAATCGCGTTTGTCATCGATGAATACGGCGGTGTGCAGGGGTTGATCACCGTGCAGGATATTCTCAACGCCCTGGTGGAAGACCTGCCCGGCAACACCGAAAACCAGCGTTCACAAATCATCGAACGCCCCGATGGCTCCTGGCTGGTGGATGGCACGTTGTCGATTCAGGAATTCCGCGAACATTTCTCGCTGGCCCTTTTGCCCGGTGAAGAAGAAGAGGCCTATCACACGGTAGGCGGATTTGTCATGTCCACTCTTGGAGAGGTGCCCAACGAGGGCGACCAGTTCGACATCCGCGGCTTGCACATTGAGGTGCTGGATATGGACCGCCGGCGCGTTGACAAGGTGCTCATCTCACGGTCGCGAGGTGATGACATCGAATAAGCCGGCTGATATCAACAGTATAATACCTGCAAATACTCATGCAAAAAAAGCAAATTATCTCCGTCCTGGCGCTGTTAAGCGTCATATATATCATCCTGTTTTGTTTTCCCAACGCAGCTAATTCGGCTGATATCAGCATGGTGCAGGTATTTGAAGCCGATGAAGCCATGCCGCTGCCGTACGTTTTCCATATGATCGAGCCGTATGACTCGCTCAAGCTGACGCTGTATAACTTCGCTTACTATAACTATTACTTCTATGGCTTTCCCTATTTTGCCTGGTCGGCGTTGGTACTTCTTCCGGTAAAATGGGCCGGGCAGATTGGTAATATCCCTCTGGTGATGCTGGTACTGCGCCAGCTTGTCAGCCTTCTGCCCATGCTGGCTGCTATTTGGATGCTGATTTATCTGCAAACCCGTTTTAAGTCCTGGAAAGCAATCCCCCTGTTTATACTGCTGTCCGTACTCCCTGCGGTGGTGGAGAATAATTTCTGGTGGCATCCTGACGGCCTGGTCATCTTCATGATGATGCTGGCGGTCTTTTTTCTGGCGCGCGATAATCTGCGTTTTGGATTCAATTTCTATGCATGCGCCGTTTTGTGCGGGGCAGCCGCCATGACGAAGGGAATCGGTTTTTACTTTTTTCTCTCCGTGGCGGTCTATCTGCTGATAGGCCTGCTGCAGAAAACGGTTTCTTTCAAAAAATTGCTCTTTTCAGCAGCCGGTTTCCTGGCTGTGATGGCGGGGGCCTATTTCATAACCAATCCCATTCTGGTATACGGAGCGGAACGCGAACGATATTTTGAGATCATGCGCGACCAGTCTGAACTGCTCACTCAGGGATACGAACTGGTGTATGAAAAGGGACTGGTGGCTTCCGCGCCTGTTTTAACGAAATATTACGGCGGTGTGATCCTGTTATTGGTAGGCCTGGCAGCGGGTATTCGGGGGGCACTGCGAGGGCCAAACCGGCTGCTTTCCATTATCATCCTGGCATGGGTGATCCCGTTATTTGTGTTGGTTTTTTTTCTCATCCATTTTAAGTTTCAATACTGGCTACCGGCTGCTTTACCGCTTTTCTCGCTATTCACGCCCCTGCTGCCGGATCAATCAGATTTCAAAAAACTGACTTCACCTGACAGGAACCGGGAATTTTGGGGTTCTGTTGTTAAAGTAGGGCTGGGGATATTCCTGCTGGTGCAGGTGATTTTGTTCATTCGCCAGGACGTGGTACGTTTTGACGATCAATTACATAAAAGCGAGAACAACCGTGCCGTGGCTTTCTACCATGAGCTGTCAGAATCTCTTGTCTCGCTGCCGGCGAATGCCTACCGCGTATATTTTGACCCACGCATGTATGTGCCGTCAGACACTGGCTGGATCACCAATACCCGTTTTGAAATGCTGGATTACCCGTACATTGAGGATTGCAAATACGATATGCTGTTGATCATGCAAAGCCGCGTGAACGATTATCTTAACCCAAATGCTCAGGCAGTGAATGAGGATAAAATGGCCCTGGCGCGCGAGTTTTACACGGATGTTCGTGAAGACATGGTCAACGGGTACCGCCTGGTCTACCGGACCGATTACGGTCTGGCATTCGTCACCGAGGCGCTGTATCAGCAATACTTTGTTTCACCTAACGACGCGGCAGCCACTCAATGGCCGGCCTGTCAGAGCTGCCAGCCCTGAAAGAAATTTAATAGGTTCTCAGTTGTTTCGGCGGGCATACTTTTCCTGTAAAATACAACCATTCAAATATCAGGATGAGAACGTAGAATGAGCGATAGCAAATTCGTTGTCCCGAATGGATATGTTCAAACTGAATCGGCTGTGGACGGAATATCCGTTTACATGCCCGGGCAGGCGGCTGCAAGCACATCACCGCAGCGATATGTCTGCCCGGCTTGCGGAGCCTCCACACGCTACGATGTATCCGCCGGTGGTGTTGCCTGTGAGCATTGCGGTTATACGGTCGCGGTTCAGGCCGGCCAGCCCGGCCGGCGGGCCGAGGAATTTGAGTTTACACTTGAAACGCTGAACGCCGCGGCTCACGGTTGGGGTGTGGAACGACGCGAAATTCACTGCGATGCCTGCGGCGCGGAAATGGCGCTCGACACGGGAGCCATCACGTCCACCTGCCCGTTCTGCGGTTCCAACCAGGTCAGTTTGCGGCAGGCTGCTCCCGATAAGCTGCAGCCGCGCTACATGATCCCTTTTCAACTGAAAGGCGCCGATCTTTCACAGCGGGCGGCCGCCTGGCTGGGACGCGGTTGGTTCCACCCGGATGGATTGGCTCGCAGTGTGAATATGGATCACTTTTCAGGTGTTTATCTACCCTTCTGGACCTTTGATGCCCACATGCGTTGTTCCTGGAAGGCTGAAGTGGGGCGGACCCACACCGTACGCAATGCCGATGGCAGCACCCGCACCGAAACGCGCTGGCACTGGCGTTCCGGACGGGTAGATGTGACGGTGGATGATCTGGTGATCAACGGCAGTTCGCATATCAGCAGCCGCATCCTTGAACGGATTCAACCCTTCGAGATGAGCGGACTGACTGACTATTCGCCTGATTTTCTGGCGGGCTGGAGCGCGCATGCCTACGATGTGAGCCTGCCGGACGCCTGGGAAAAGGGCAAGGTACGCATGCGAGAGCAGGCGCGTCAAGCCTGTCAGGATGATATCGCCGAAGCCCAGGTGCGCAACTTCAGCATGCGGGCTGATTTTGCCGACGAAACCTGGCGGTACGTGCTCCTGCCGGTGTATCTGGCATCATACCGTTATAAGGAAAAAGTCTATCAGGTAATGGCCAACGGGCAGACCGGCGAAGTGGCCGGTCAGAAACCGGTTGAATGGCTGAAAATCTGGTTGGCCATCGCCGCGCTGCTGCTGCCGGGGTTGATCATTGGCCTGGTGGGCTTGCCGCTGCTGGTGACGGGTATCGGCGTGCTGCCGGTTGCCCTGGGCGGGATCCTGCTGGTGATCGGGGTAGTTCTGGCGGTCATCCTGTACCGCAAAGCCGTTGAATCGGAGGCAGCATGACAGACGAACACAATCCGATGGTTGAGACGCCCGCTGACACACCTACCGACATAATGGAAGAAAGCGCTGCCGCATGGGGGTTATCACTGCGTCCGTTGGGCTGTCCCGCCTGCGGACAGGCACATCTCGCACCGGAAGGGATGTTGGAAAACACGACAGGCGGCCTGGTTTGTCCCAATTGCGCACAGGCGGTGCTGCAACCGCAGCCGGTCAGGCTGCGCAGCGACGCCCCTGAAAAGGTAATCCCGTTCAGGGTCAGGCAGGAAAATCTGCGCCCCATCCTGGCCAAGTTTGTTGACGGCGTCTGGCTTAAGTGCGATGATTTTCAAACTGAAACCCTGCTTGAGCGCGCCCGACCGTATCACCTGCCCATGTGGCTGGTGGATTGCAGCCTGAAAGGAACCTGGAAGGCTGAAATGGGATACAACTATCAGGTAAAGAGCAGCCAGGAGGCTTATGCCGGCGGTGGGTGGCACACCACCGAACAGTTGGAAAGCCGCCTGCGTTGGGAACCGCGGTTGGGGCAGATCAGCCTGCATTATGACAATACCATTACCCCGGCCATGAGCGATCACGAGCAGTGGACCAACCGGGTTGGGCGGTTTGCGCCGGATGGCGCGCAAAATTACGACCCTGAACACCTGAAAGGCGTGCTTCTGCGCATCCCCGATCTGGATACCGAGGAAGCCTGGCCGCTGGCTAAGGAAGCTATCAAGCGGCGTCTGTCTATCGACTGTATGCGTGCCTCGCGAGCAGGCCAGTTGCAGCGGTTTACCGCCGATTTGTCGTACAATCTGCTGAACTGGTCACAGCTCTTATTACCGGTTTATGCTACCTGGTACACCGATGACGAAGGAAAACGACATCCCATTCACATCAACGGTCAAAGTGGTAGTGTGGGTGGGTTGCGCCTGGCCTCACAGCGTAAGGGCTGGAAGTGGGCCGGCATAACGGGGGGTATTGGGGCAGGTATCTTTTTACTGGCGCTGATCTTTTTTGCCATGGCGGTGGTATTCCCGGCTTTTGGGGTGATCGGCTCGGTGCTGGCGGTACTGGCTGTGCTGGTGCTCATCGCGGCTATCGTGCCGGCGGTCTGGCCGTGGCAATGGAACCGCTCGCAGCGGCGTTAACGGTCGCAGCCCGGGGTATCACCTTTTACAGCATCTTATACCAGTACAGCGCAATTTCGTCCTGAACGTTCGGAAGCGCTTTGTACAGGTGCGTGTCAAACCCGCACAGTGTATAGCCGCAGCGGGCGTATAAACGGCATGCAGCAGTGTTGATATTCTGGGTTTCCAGCATGAGGCCCGGTAACTGGCTGCGGCGCGCCCATTCTTCAGCGCAGGCCATCAGACGGGCACCAATTCCGTGCCCTCGGTAGGCTGCATCCACGCACAAGTCATCAATGTAGGCCAGATTGTTCCAGGATTTTTTGACCAGAATCCGGCCGGCGCGTATCTCTTCCACACAGGCGATAAAGGCTGTACGGTCACCCTCGCCGGGGTAGAGGGTTTCTTCTTCTTTGGGATAGGTTTTTCTGTAAGGCGCGACAGGTTTGAAAGTATATGTGATGCGGTTATCCTGCGCCTGCAGTACCAGCATCGCATCGACCATGAAGCTTTCATCCCGCAGAGCCAGATCGGCGGCCGCCGGGTTGATTATTTCACGGATGGTGATCTCCATACGGTTAGATCCAGTCATCGTGTGTCATAGTTAACTGGTTGGTCACATTACCGGTATTCAGCGTGGTGCGCGGTTCCAGCAGCAGTACGTGCACCTCTTCTTTGGCCACCGGGCAGTGTTCAACCCCTTTGGGGATAATCACCAGTTCACCGGGGTCCAGATGCAGATCGCGGTCGCGCAGCTTAATCACCAGATGACCCTGCACCACCAGGAACAGTTCATCTTCGTTTTCATGGCTGTGCCAGACAAACTCGCCCTTTAACTTGCCGATTTTCGCGTAGGAATCATTCACTTCGCCGATGATGCGCGGGTGCCAGTAATCGGGCATTTGATTGAATTTATCTTTCAGATTGATCACCTGCATGGATTATTCTCCATAAATATGAAATACTTTGTCAAATAAGAAGGGAAAATGTCAATTTTTGAGGTCTTGACTGATTTGTTAAGTGCGAACAGGTCGTAAAGGTGGTGACCGTTATTGACACCCTACTTTAAGGATTGTACAATAATATCACCGGACTGCGGTAAACAAACTGGCTGATGTTCTTTTATTCAAATTGACAGTCATGGAAATGGTTGGTTTTCGGTAATTGATGACGACTTGTTGAATTGACAGCCTGTAGAATGGACAGGTTTGGCTGTACCAGAGTATGATAAACAACCGGTTTACAGGCCTGGTTGCAGGGGGGATAATATTGAAGCCGATGGTCATCTTCAGTTCAACTGACCGACATGGAATCATTGTATCATCAGCAGAATAGAGAAAATTGTGGCAGAATTGTCAGGTTGTATTAAGGAAAAGTGATTGTTGGAGAAGAGGCTAACCGTGCGGGAAAAGGCTGTGGAGTTAAAGAAAACACGTAAAGAAAAAGGCCAGAGTCTGGTGGAGTTTGCGCTGGTTATCCCTCTTCTGTTGTTGTTGATGATCGGCATTTTTGAATTTGGTTACTTCTTTTTTGTATATGGCAGTGTAACAACGGCTGCTCGCGAAGCAGTACGTTATGGTTCTGGCACCGGTACCAGTGACAATGGCATGCCCTATTACCAGGATTGTGATGGTATAAAAGAGCGCGCACGCCGGATCGGTCAGTACGCAGGCATCCAGAATGAGGATGTGGACATTTTTTATGATACAGGTCCAGGCTCCACTTCACTGGGCGATTGTGATGGAACACTGGAACCTACCATGGGTGAACGGATAGTCGTGATGGTGACAGTCGATTATCACCCAATTGTGTTGGATTGGGGAGCTTTGAACGGATTACTCATTGAATCAGAATCTGCCCGTACCATAATTCACCGTATGCAGGTGGGTGGTTGATATCGGATTTTAATGCGGCGAAGGATTGTGTATGAAGATAAAACGACAGAGGATGCACCGAATCAACCATGAAAAAGGCCAAAGCTTGGTGGAATTTGCAGTAAGTCTGTCGGTAATTCTCCTGCTATTGGCAGGCGTGGTTGATCTTGGGAGAATGTTTTTCTATTACATTTCCATGCGAGATGCTGCGCAGGAAGGCGTGCTATACGGCAGCGCTTATCCGAGCGATTGCTCCCAGATACAGAGCCGCGCAGAAGCACTTATCTCTTCGGTTGATGCCACGGTCATTGTCTATATCAATAATAAGGAATGCACAGTCGCAAAAGCTTATGATATCAGCCTGGGCACAAATGGCCCGAAAGACGGATGCAATCCCAATCCCATCCGGGTTGAGGTGGCAGATCCAAGTTTTAACATTACCATGCCGTTTATCGGTGCTATTATCGATGAAATTGACGGAGTAAAAGATAATGCCATTGCATTGAAAACCTCCGCTAATGGTAACATTGTGCGTTATGAATGTAAGTAAAGCCGGTTTTTGAAAGAAGGTGGGAGCATGAAAAGGATGATCCAACGAAGTGAAAAGGGCCAGATATTGGTGATCCTGACCGTGGGGATTGTGGCGCTGCTGGGTTTTACGGCGCTGGCTGTCGACGGCGGAATGTTGTATTCTGATCGCCGGCATGACCAGAACGCGGCAGATAACGCGTCAATCACCGGCGCGCGCGCTGCTGGTAATGAGCTATATGAAAAAAATATATCCATTGAAGCCTTTGACTGCAGTGATGCAGAAGTGATCAATGCGAAATCGCTGGCCAATACAGCCGCTCAAGGTATGGCCGCCGATTATGATATACCGGTATTTACCACCGCATCGGCGTACAATGCTGCCGATGAAGGGGTTTATGTAGAATGCAGTTCCACCGCTGCGACTGATGGTAAATATATGCTGGTTAAGGTTAAGCTCACATCAGATACTCAGAGTTTCTTAAGCCAGATTATCTATAGGGGAAACCTGGTCAACCAGGTGGAAGCTGTTACGCGGGTGGAACCCGGTGTAAACAACCCGGCCGGCCCGGCTGCCGATGGCAACGGGATTGTGGGTCTTGCAGATAACTGCGACGATGCCGGTATCGATTATGCGGCTGATCTGAGCGGTAACGTGAACATCCAGGTGCTCACCGGCGGTATCCATTCCAACTCGGGGCTGGCAAAAGATGGCGCCTCGGGTTGTATCGCCACGCAAACCGGCAGTAATTACCGCTGCGTATCCGGGGAACCGAAGAAAACTGATCCATTCCATGTTGGGCCTGATTGCAGCAGCAGCACTACCCAGGCCGATCCCGAGCACACAGATACGTTGGTGACACTGACCGTTCCGCCGCCGGATTGTGACGCGTTAGAGGTAAAGACCGCCTCGTACAACATGGAACCCGGCCGTTACAATGGCATAAGTCTCACTTCCAGTGGAAGTACATTGATCATGGCCCCCGGTTTATATTGTTTCACCGGCGGGGTAAAAATTACCGGCGGCACAGTGCAGGTTCTCGACACTTCCCCTTATACCAGCGATGATGGGGTGACCATTTACTTTGACGGCACCTCCTTCGAGTTTGAGGGTAATGGCTCCATCAATCTTCGTGCACCTACTCAAACAGCCACCAATTCCGGTCTGGCTATTCCAGGTATGCTGCTGTACACCTCCGAAACATACACCGGCGAGGTGAAAATCACCGGAACGTCGGACTCAATCTTGCGCGGCACGGTATTTGTGCCCAGCGGCACGCTGAACATTGGCGGTACCAGTGGTACTACCGGCTGGGAAGCCCAATGGATTGCCAAGTATGTGCGCTTCCACGGGAATCCTAATTTTGTCCTGAATTATGACGGCGGCGATCTCTATTGGGATGAAGGGCATACAACACCCTCCTTGTTGGACGTGTATCAATAATCTTCTGATTGTCAATACGATCTCTTTTCAGACTGCCTGCAGGAATTTCCGCAGGCAGTCAATTCATTAAGCTCTCAGATCAGTTTTGCAAGGAAAAGCGGCTATTATTGAGTACTGCCTTACCAAACTGTCAACTAAAGGGATCAGTTAACCGGTTGCATTAAGTCGTTTATTATATTATGATGATAAGCAGTAGTAGATGTCTTGCGTGAATTGGATCGGGGATGAAACCGCAGTTTCTGTTGGCCACGCAGCAACCCTGATAATTGTATACGACATTTTTCTTATTTTTTTCACCGCTGCGTCTACCAATTTCTCAACTTGAGCGGACATTTTCCATCCCTATCGCAAGATAGATACATTTTCCGAAAAGTAAGCCATTTTCGGCGATCTTTTGTATCTGTTTGTTGGAGGGATATTATGGTTCAGAAACGAGATTCAGAGAGCGGCCAGGTGCTGATCATCCTCACCGTTGGGATCATCGCCCTGCTTGGATTTGCCGCTCTGGCGATTGACGGAGGTATGCTGTACGCTGACCGCCGTTATGACCAGAACAGCGCGGATAATGCCGCCATGGCCGGAGCTGGCGCTGCCGCAAAGGAATTTGTCAACGGGGGCGTCGATCTGACTACTTTCGACTGCGGTGATGCGGAAGTTGATGACGCCATTGCGGCGGCTTATGAGGCCGTGGAAAACAGCGCGGTCGAATTCAATCTGGCCGGCGATCATGATATCAGCGACGGGAACGGCGTGTTGGTGGAATGCAAAGACGATGGCGGAGCTACCGGCAACTATCTGCTCATCACCGTGAAGTTCACCTCCACCACCAATACAGCCATTGCTCAGCTCATTTATTCAAATGAACTGCAAAACACTGTGCAGGCGGTTACGCGAATTGAGCCTGGAGTGAACGATCCACCCGGTCCGACTGTGGATGGTCTGGGTCTTGTGGCGCTCGCGGATGATGACGACTCAGCTATTTTTGGCAATGGTAATTCGGATTTGACGGTGATCGGAAGCGGTATCCACACCAACAGTGGTTTCGACGGGAAAAACATCGACATCATTTCCGACCAGGGTATACGATACATGCCAGGTTTTGGCCACAATACCAAAACGATCACCTGCCTGGACAGCGAAGGAAAGCCTACCACCAACGTGGCGACATGTGTCAAACCGGCTGAGGGCAAATATGAACTGTCCATTCCCGGTTTTCCAGAAGCCTGCAATGCCGCTGGTATGACGAATAAATCCTCCCCCAGTAACAAGGGCGGCACCATCAGCCCCGGTCGGTATAATGGCATCAAAGTCACCTCGGGTGACCTGGTGATGAACCCGGGTCTGTATTGCATTTCAGGAACGGTCGATCTCAAAGGTACAGTTACAGTCTCCGGAGGTGAAAATGATGGCGTAACCATCTATTACACCGGCTCCAGTTGGACGTTGAATGGCAATGCCAATACCAACCTGCGCGCTCCCAAGCATGGCGCCACCGGTTCAGGGCTGGCCATACCTGGCTTGCTCATTTACGCGCCCAATCCCGCCACAGTTAAATGGAACGGTGGGTCGGAGAATTACTTCCGCGGTACACTGGCATTTCCGCAATCGGATGTGACTCTCAATGGCAACACGGAATCCGGTGCCTGGGCTGCGCAATTCATCGGAGATACCTTTAAATTCACAGGTGGCATGTCATTGAGATTGGATTTCACCGAAGATGACACGTATTGGGATGCAGGAGAACTCTCCCTGCCGCTGCTGGATGTGTATCAATAGGGTCTGATCCGTTTTTCGAAATCAACGTGGCTATTCATCTGTCTGCCAGGGAAATTTTTCCTGGCAGACAATCTGCTTGGCTTGCCGGAAGGAACGCCGTGTTTTCCTTCGAGATTTTACGTTAGCTTCAGGTTAACGCGTGAGATCAATATAGGGATCTTCACCTGCAGCAAATTCGTAATTATCTTCTTCGTCGAAAACAATGTGCATGGTACTGTTGCCGGTAAATTTGAAGTCATACCCGATAATCCGGCTGTTGAAAACAGCGCTGTTGCTGTTTCCGTTGACCTTTACCGAAGCGCCCGGCACAATAATGCTGCCGGTCAGCGCCGACCCCGAATTTCCGTTGATCGTGACGGTCGATGCGTTGGTGTAGGGCATATAGATAAGCAGTCCCGCGTAAATCCCGTCATCGGGTGCATCCATCGAAAATTTCGCGTTCCCGTTCCAGGTCAGATCGCCTTCGTTTAAATAGAAGGTGGTGTTTGTGCAGATGAAATCGGTGTTGCCGTTGAAATGCAGGTTCCCTGAACCCAGGTAAATCATTGTTGATTCATCTGAAAGGATGCGGGTCGTATCATTGCCGTTCAGCGTGAAATTGCCTTCTCCTAAATAAACGGTACTGTCAGACAGGTTGAGTTGCGCGTTGCCATCCATGTTGAAATTCCCCGAATTCAGTAAAAACAATGAATTTTCCGCATTGACCGTCATATTTCCGGAAAAGGTGATATTTTTATTGTTCGAATAGATCTTCACCTGATTGGCTGTAATGGTCATGTTGCCGCTGATGGATAAATCTCCGGAAAAGCAGTAATTTCCCGGCTGGAAAACAATATTGTTATTCCCTGAGATGGTACGTTTGGGATGAACTCCCGGCGTCAGCCAGACTACGCCACCTGTGGTCACCATGGTTCCATTGTTCGTACAATTTGGTGAAGATATTTCTGGTGGAGCGATTACCAAATCAACCGGTGGAAAGGGCAAGGCTTCCACATCCTGATTTTCCAGGATGTTTCCGTTCACGGTGAAGTTTCCGCTTCGGTTTACACTACCGCCCGCTGTGATATCGGTGTTCAGGGTCATATTGCCTGAAAGACTCACCCCGCCGACTACCTGGATGCCGCTGTCGGTTGTGAAGGTTTGATTTCCGCTGCCGGTCCAGGCTTTCTTATTGCTCGAGTTGACAAACACGCCTCCCCCCTGAGTGGTAAGGGTGGCGTTGCCGCCTAATGAGAATGCGTCTTTGCTGGTGGGGTCCAGTGCAATCAGCGCCGCACCCAAAATGGAGGAAGAAACTCCACTTTCACCGGGGGTATAATGCGCCTCAGCCAGCACCTCATTGGTTAAATTTTCACGCCCAAACAATCCGGCCAGAAGTGTATCCGAGGTAGAGGTGATGGTCACCAGTACATAGTTTCCGTCTTCACCATAGTTGCAATCCACCTGCACATCAACATTTTCCCCGTCCGAATAGCTATTCATGGCTGCCTGGTTGATCGCATCGGTTTCGCAGTTGGTTCCGTAATGTTTGGCCAGTACCCCGGCCAAGGCGGCTGTGTCGGCCGCATTTTGGGCTTGCCGGCGGTCGAGAAAGTACATTCCCATATCAACCGTCAGCGCTACAAAGCTCAATAGAACAATGATGCCGATGGACATGATCACAATGATCTGTCCTTTTTCAGCATGATCCTTGTGGATGGTCATGAAACACACTCCTTTACAACATAAACCATCAATACCAGCAATCCCATCAACAGAGAACTGCCGGATGGCAAGACTCTGCGAAACAGATTGCTACAGGTTATATGAGTAAAGAGAACGAGGAACTCTGCTTTGTTTGTAGATTTTTTCTGGCTAAATACTTCCCGGATGGATAAAAAATAATAAATCGGAATGAATGGCAGCCGAGATTGGATTTACAAACAGCGAGCTACTCCACTTTACTCAACAATCAGTTGAATTGTCTGTCTATCAATTGACTCCTTTCCTGAATGATCTTTTAGTAACAGTATAGCAACATATTATTTCATGACAAGTATACAGTGTTCAGAATTCGGGCGGGTACAAACGTATCGACCAAAATGGTAATTCTGTAACCCTTCAGGCGCAACCTTTGCGAGTTTGGCATATTATTTGCATCAATCTCTTCATCACAGAATAATTTGATGGAGAGAAAAATGAAAAAAGTCATCTTTGCCTTAATGTTGATTGTGGTGCTGGTTCTTTCCGGCTGTAAGGCTGCCGCCGATGGCGCGGAAGATATCAAAACCGCCACAGAACAAAAGTGGACCTATACTTTTTATACCGGCGTTTGCGCATTTGACGCTGAAAGACAGGATCTTGTCTGCAAAGACCCGGTCACCAAGGATGAAACGCTGCTGACCAATCTGATCGGTACGAAAGCCTCCAGCGGATTTGAACTGGATGATATCCTTGTGACAACCAAAGGCAAGGGACTGGCTCAGACCTTTATCTTCCGCAAACCCTACGTTGAACCGGTGGCAATCGAAACCGAAATTCCGGAATAAAAGCGTAAGCTGATCAAATGGGGCTGTTTTCTGACAAACGGCCCTGTTTTGATTTAACCCGGCAGGCTCAGCACAGAGTCTGCCGCGCAGGGTATTCTCTGCTCAAGGCTCGGTTCTAAAGCTGAACCAGGAATTTTTCTACCTGCTCATCCCAATCCTGGCACTCGATGGTGATCTCTTTGACGCCATGGTTGGCGATGACATACACATGCACAAATCCGCCGCTGCCGGTAAACCGCACACAGCAGTCTCTTTGCTCTGTGATGTCCATATTCAGGCCGGTTCCAAAAAATTCAACCGCTTTATCCATCACCTTTTCAGCTTTGATACTGGTATTGACTGCATATCTGGCCATCCCCCAATCTTCCTTTCTTTTTCTTTCTAAACAACTTCCAGATACCGCAAATCACCGGAATGCATCTGGAATGAATGGGTCAGTTCTCTTTCCTGATCAGCGTTCAACCCCTGGGCCACGAATGTGATATCAAAACTTCCGTCGTCCATGGTGTCGTTGACCACGCGCAGGATATTGGCGCCGGCAATAGAAATGAGGCTGGCAAACAACGCCAGCATGCCGGGCTTGTTGGTTTCCACTTTGCCCAGTAAATGGATGGTGGTCCAGTTGAGTCTTTCCTTGGAGATGCCGGCTTCATCCAGCGCGTGTTTCAATTCCTCGGTGGCAATGGCACCGCCGCCCACCGCTGAATAGAGATCTTCCAGACCGGGGGAGGAAAGCTGGCTGAGCAGGTTTTCAACCCGCTCGGGAGCCAGCGACCACACATCTTCCAGCGAAAGGATACCACGATCCATTAAAATGATTTTTACCTGTTGACGCCCCTGCACGGCGGCCATCTTAAGTGCCTGGTTGGCCAGTAACAGCCGGATCAGCCGGGCTGTGGAGCGGCTGCAGAACTGCAGCCATTCTTCACTGGGCGTGAGATGATCACCTTCCGTGATCACTTCAATCACATCACCCGGATGCACCTTGTCCCATAGGCGGGCCATATTGTCGTTGACGCGCACCGAGCTGATTTTGTCGAGCAATAGATCCTGCTGGATGGCGGCGATGCCGTCCAGCACGGTAGAGCCTTCGGGTACAAAGCGCACCCCGCCGGTGGGAGTGATAATCTCCACGGTCTGGTAACTTTCCGTGCTGTGACCGTGATTGACGGCATACACAAATCCCCAGCGGTTCTCATCTTCCATCTCGCGGGTGGCAATAGCCACCTCAATGGCGCCCAGGTTTTGAAGCCAGGCTGTGGCCTGCAGCGCGCGATAGCCGTTTTGCGGGCAGGCGATGTAATCGTCAAAGCGGTCCTGATTCAAATACGGCCCTAAAAAGCGATTTACATCCGCCAGCAGGTTGTAACACTGCTTGTAATCTTCATCATCCACCACCATGCGGAAGCTGATCAGATCGTTGACATACTGGTAGGTATTCAACGAGGTGCGGCGCATGAGCGACATGCGTTTGAGCTTCTGCCAGGTGGACCAGTAGCCGTTAATGGTGATCTCCACGCTGCCGTCGATACCGGCTTTTTCCATCACCGCGCCCAACTGGCGCAGAAAACCGTTGATGAAATCCAGCGAGAGGCGGGGATCCCGGTCAATTTGCTGCTTGACCGGCTGATAGATTTCAGGATAGGCAAACGGGAAGGCCATATCCTCCAGCCAGTGCCGCCATTCATAGCAGTTCAAAATCCCGGCCAGTCGGCCGTAAGCGCGGATGGCTTCATCGGCTTTCTGCTGGCGTTTGGGATCTTCCATGAATTCCAGCGTCATCACATTGTGCGTCTTATCGGCCAGTTTGACGATGAACACACCCGGGTCGCGGAACATGGCAATTTTCCGCAGGGTTTCCATCTGGCGTGAGCGCCCGGTGCGTGAAACGCTCAGCTTGGTCACCCCATCCACAATGTGGGCCACTTCTTCACCCAGATCCCCCGGGAAGGTTTGGCGGATCAGATCCAGACTGCCGCCGCGGTCTTCCACCGTATCATGCAGAAGGGCAGCGATGGTCCACGCCTCGCGTTTGACCAGATGTTCGAGGAAGTTGGCAATCCACACACAGTGAGTTTCGAAGAACGGCTCGCCGCTCAGGCGGGTTTGCCCGGCATGCAGTTCCGAACCAAGGCGGTAGGCTTCAGCAATGGCCTCTGTACGCGGTTTGAACGGTTGAATATTCAATCGTTCGAGCATATTGGGTCTTACCACTTCCACAGTCTGGATACGAACCATACCATCAACCTCTACCGATCAGTCTTTGTTTTTCCAGTTGCAGGATACGCTGCAGGATGGCAAGCGAGGCAGCGTATGTCGAATCGATACCGTTATACGAGAGCGATCCCGCTCCCAGGTTCTTGCCCTTGCTCAACGGCGTGTCTGAAACATAATGCACAATCCCCAGATCAAACGGCAGATCATACAGGTTGACAATCTCGTTGATGGGGTGGCGGTTGGGGCGGGTCAGCTCAGATACGGCGCTGAGATACGGCCCCGCCTCCATTTCGATATCCGTGTAGCCTTCACGATAAAACACATCCATAAAATCGGCATTTTGCAGGAATGTGCCCAATACGCTGATGGCTTTTTGATGATCCAGGGTGCTGCCGTGTACCAAAAAGGGCATCACATCATGCGCGCGGATGGCATTGCGATACAGATAAGTGTTCTGTGAATGCTCGTCATAGACCACGTCCGGGATGATCACATCGCCGATCACGCCGTTGAGCGTGGCTGCCTTGCCCACCGAGTAAATGCCCAGAATGGGATACACATGCTCGCTGACGACCCGCAAGATGTTGTAGGCTGCCAACCCGAGCGGATAATCCAGATTGAGGATGAGCGCGTTACTCCGGTGCAGGAAAGAAAGATCCTCTCTGGCAAGCCGGGGGTCCACCGATTCGGGGTCCAGACACGCCAGATCGATCACCTGAGCATCCACCTCGAAGGAATGCACACTGGGGATGCGGGTGATGGCGCAGCGCTTCTCCTCGAGATATTGTTGTTCCAGCACTTTTGCGCCGTCAACCGAGGATGTGAACTTTTTATACAGATAGTACAGGAAGTTCTCCTCACTGGAGGGCACCTCGTTGGTTTGAATGGCCTGCCACTCTTCCTGCAGCGACGGGGAACCCTCGCGTCGGTGCCATTCCAGCATGACCTCTTTCTGCTTGAGAATGAAGCCGGTCAGCAGATTGGCGATGCTGTGGTTGTTGCTGGAGATGAAATACACCGGCCGGTTGCGTACATCCGGGAAGTGATCTTCGATGGCATTCCACCAGATGCGCGTAGAGCGCCAGTACTCGGTAAGCGACCCGTTCAGCAGGCGTAACTGCAGCGCGCATTTCCGATCCGCGATCTGCTGAAGCTGGTCGGCAAACTGCGGGCCCCAGATGGTTTGCAGGCGGATCAGGTCGTCCGGGCTGATTTGCATCACTTCCGCCAGCGTCCCGGCGGCTGCCGGATCACCGGCCAGGGTGCGGAGATCCACATCCGGTGGCAGGGTATTCAACAGGGCGTGCAGCTTGTTCCACTCGATCTGGTACGCGGTAAGGGTGGGGATGAGATCGTCGATATCAGACCGGCTGGCGATGAAACAGGCCAGCGTCTGGTTCCGGTCAAAGAAGCAGCGTCGTCTGCGGGCAGGTGCAGAAACGGGTTCCCAGCTTTCTACTTCTGTGAACCCGTGTCGGTTGAGAATCTCGGCGTTTTGACCCAGAATGACCTTTCGCACCTGGGTCATACAGGTCGGAAGGCGGAAAAGGGTATAAATAAAGGCCGACATATCCGGGGTGCTGCGGCGAGCGCCCAGATGCAGCGACGAATTGGTGTTGGCATGCACTTCTTCCAGTGAATGAATCTGCACATCGGTAGAGGAGCGCAGCAGTGAATAGATCGTGCGCAGATACAGCTCGATTTCTTCGGAGGCAGTTTTCGGTACGGTTCGTTCCATAGACCTATCAATCCCTTAACTATCTGTATTTTACTATACATATACAGGGCGTTTTGGGGTGAAAAATGGGCGGCACGGAGCCACCGGGACAGGTTTGATACGGATACCATTCGGACGGGCGGTTGATAGCCGTCTCTGCCGGCGCGTTACCGGCCACGCAGGAGAGGGTTATTCATTCCGTAGGGGCGCACAGCGTGCGCCCGCCGGGGCAATTTGAAACGAACACAGTTAGGACGGGCGGTCAAAGATTGCCCCTACCGATGCGTTGTAGGTTAGGCTCAAACGCCAGGAACTGATTTACCGATTTTCAACCGTCGTACACCCGCCCCAGGCGGGCTGGCTGATAAGTACTATTTTTATAGGAATCTCTCCAGCGCCATTCTGACTGCCCCTTGTGCCGGTTCATGCGCCAGCTCCAGCGGTTCCATGCGCACACCGGCTTCCGCCGCACCGCGGATCAAGCCAGCGCGGAGCTGCTCAATGTGCAGCAGTGTACCGCCGCCCAGGGCAGTAGGGATCGACCCGATAAAATTTAGCTGGCGGCACAGCGCCGCTACCGTTTGGATTAAGTCCCGGGCGGCCTGCTCCAAAATTTCCGCAGCCACAGCATCCCCCTGCGCGGCGGCAGAACCCACCAACGGTGCCAGCCTGGCCACCTGCGCATACGGCAGATTGCCCTGATACACATAGGGGATCAGATCGCAGGGCTTTTCCAGCCCCCAATGCTCCAGCACCAGCCGGGTGAGCAGAGTCTGCGGGCCACGTTGATCATCAGCCCGGGCCACCGCTCGCAGCGCCTCGGTGCCGATCATAAACCCGCTGCCTTCATCGCCAAAGCGGTAGCCCCACCCACCGGCGCGCGCAAAGCGCCCGGCCAGGTCGCGGCCAATCACAATGGAGCCGGTGCCCGAGATGACCCCAATGCCCCAACCCCGCAGCGCTCCGCACCACAGCAGCAGTTCGCCGTCATTGACCACAATATTTTCCTGGGCCAGGTGTTCTTCATTCAAAAACCGCTGCACTTTGATGTGGTCACCGGGGCGGTCCACGCCCGAAATACCCAATCCCAGCACGGCAGCCGGTTGTACCGGAATACCGGCCTGAGCAAACGCTCCATTCACCGCATCGCGCAGCGCCTGGCGCACGTCTTTTTCAGGGAGTGCTTGAAAAGCGCACGAGCCGCCTGTTCCGCGGCCGATGACCCGGCCAGTTTCATCAGCCAGCAGGGCGAGGGTCTTGCTCCCTCCGCCATCCACTCCCAAAATGAATTTCACGGTTCGATCACCTTGCGCAGCATACCGCCCGCCTTTTCCAGCGCCTCACGCGCCTGCTGCGGGGTGGAGTGCAGAAACCAGGCCGCTGCGGCGGTTTTTACCTGCCAGCCGCACTGGATGAGTAATTCTTGTGCTTCTTCCTCGCCGATTTCGCAAATCTGCGTCACCAGGCGTATGGCGCGCAGGCGCAGCTTTTTGTTGCTGGCTTGCAGATCGACCATCAGGTTGCCATAGGTCTTGCCCAATCGCACCATCACACTGGTGCTGAGCATGTTGAGGATCATCTTCTGGGCTGTGCCGGCTTTCAAACGGGTAGAGCCGGTGAGCACTTCCGGGCCGGTGACGGCCAGAATGCTGATATGAGCGTCCTGGCTGAGCGCGGCCGGCTTCACACAGGCGATACCGATGCACAGCGCGCCAATCTCACGCCCGTATTGCAGGGCCCCCAGTACATAAGGGGCGCTGCCGCCGGCGCTGAGACCCACCAGACAGTCTTTTTCAGTCAATCCGGCAGCCTGCAGATCCAGCTTTGCCTGCGCGGGGTCGTCTTCGGCGCCTTCCACCGGAAAGCGGAGAGCCCGGTCACCGCCGGCGATGAGGCCGGTCACCAGTTCCGGTTTCACGCTGAAGGTGGGAGGGCATTCGGAGGCGTCCAGTACACCCAGGCGACCGGAGGTACCGGCGCCAACGTAGAACAGACGTCCGCCGCGCCGCAGACGATCAGCCACCGCATCCACCGCTTCTGCGATCTGTAGGAGACAGGCCTGAACCGCGACGGCCACCTGGGCGTCTTCGCGGTTGATGGTCTGCAACATTTCCAGGGTGCTTATCTGATCCAGATTGCTGGTGCGGGGATTGGGGATTTCGGTGCCGGGGAGTTGTTGGCTCATGGTCGATCAGCGCTCCAGCCGGTTCCAGTTTTGGCCGGGGGTGATGCTGCCCAGCACGGAGGGGTGTCTTGCGCCTGTGGCGGAAGGCAGCGTGGAGGGCCGGTTATGCCAGGTTTCATAGGCCAGCAGGGCAAAAGCGGCTGCTTCCTTGGCCTCGGAGGGTAAGCCCATATCATCAGAGGTGAGCAGACGGGCAGGCGCCAATGCCTGGACGAGCAGATCCATCAAGGCCGGGTTGAGCGCTCCGCCGCCACTGACGATGATCTCTTCCGGCATAAGCGGTAAATAATTGCGGTACGCATCGGCAATCGTGCGGGCAGTTAAGGCGGTCAGGGTGGCGATGAAATCATCCGCATTCAGACCCATTTCGCGCGCCTGATCCCACAGTTTGCTGCCGTAAGCGCGGGTAAACAGCTCACGGCCGGTGGTCTTGGGCGGGCGTTGCGTGTAATAGGGCTCGGTTTCCAGCCAATCACCCAGCAGTCCGGCGTTCACACGGCCACGCATGGCGTGTTTCCCATCCCGGTCAAAGGTTTCTACCCCGCCGCTGATCATGCGAATGGCGTCATCCAGCAGCATGTTGCCTGGGCCGGTATCAAAAGCCAGCGGAACATACTGGGGCTGTGAGGTAGGGGGGAGGAAAGTGAGGTTGGCAATGCCGCCGATGTTCTGGCAGGCTCGCACCATGGTGGGATGGGTGAACAGGACCGCATCGGTATACGAGGTGAGTGGCGCGCCCTGTCCGCCGGCTGCCATATCACGTGGGCGGAAGTTATGGATGGTGGTGATGCCGGTTCGCTCGGCGATGACAGCCGCCTCGCCGATCTGCAGTGTGGAGGCGTTGGGGCCGGTGGGGATGTGCCAGACGGTCTGCCCGTGTGAGCCGATCAGATCCACCTGTTCCGGGGTCAATCCTTCTTCGTCAATCACCTGTAATACTGCCCGGGAAAAGACTTTGGCCAGCGAAAAATTCACCCGGCACAGCGCCTGAACGCTGCTGGTTTCGGCGCGGGCGCAGCTCAGTATCTCAGCCTGGAGTTCGGCGGGATACGCCAGATGAACATGCCTGACAAGCTTCCAGTTCACGGCAGGCGGTGCGCCGTGCAGTTCCATTAAAGCAGCATCCACCCCGTCGGCGGATGTGCCTGACATTAATCCAATTACAAGCATGAGAATGCCTCCTGTACAGGCTGAGTATGCCCGTGTTGAACGGTTGTGTCAAGTCTACAAAATAATCGCTTGAATAAAAATAGAGGCAGGCATTCATGTTATCATCAAATAGATGACACACCTTACCGGAGAAGAACGCACCCAGTACGTACGCGGTATGTTTGGGCGGATTGCCCGCCGTTATGATTTAATGAACCGTCTGATGACTTTTGGACAGGATCTGCGCTGGCGGCGCGAGGCCGTTCGCCGGCTTGAGATACCGGCACAGGCGGTGGTCCTGGATGCCGGTGCGGGCACCGGTGATATTGCTATCCAGATCCGCCATTCCCACCCGGATGCGCTGGTGATCGCCAGCGATCTGACGCCCGGTATGCTGCGGGCGGGCAAAAATCGTCCCGGAACTGCGGGGATTGCCTGGGTGGCGGCCGATGCCGAGCACTTGCCGTTTAACGCACAGGTGTTTGACGGTGTCATTTCCGGCTATCTACTGCGCAATGTGAGCAACCTGGATCGTACGCTGGGTGAGCAGCAGCGGGTTCTGAAACCGCAAAAAATGTGGGCCGCGCTGGATACCACCCCTCCTGCGCATAATCTGCTCCAGCCATTCATCCGTTTTCACTTGCAGGTGATCATCCCACTGTTGGGGCGGATCATCACCGGCGAATCCGAGGCGTATCACTATCTGCCTGATTCCACCGAAGGATTTTTGCAGGCTGACAAACTGGCAGCGCGGATCCGGCAGGCCGGCTTCAGTGCGGTGGGTTATGTCAAACGCATGCTGGGCACCATGGCCATTCACTGGGGCCGTAAACGCGCGGTGTGAGTTTCGCCGCAGGCGACACCACGAGTTTCACACGTCACTCATTCCGGTCAGGTACAATCCAATTAGAGGATAAAATGAAAATTCAGCAAGGGGATATTTATTGGGTGCATCCGTCTGAAGGGGATGAAACCAGGCCTGCCCATCCGTTTGTGATTTTGCAGGAGAACGTCTTCAATCGCAGCCGGCTTACCCGGGTGATTGTGTGTGCCATCACATCCAATTTGAAACGGGCCAACCTTCCGGGCAATTTGCTGTTGGATGATGGTGAGGGAAACTTACCCAAGCGGAGCGTGGTGGAAGTATCCAAGATCTCTTCGGTCAAGAAGCAACAGTTGGGCGAGTATATTGGGGCAATGAGTCTGCAACGGGTTCAGCAGGTGTTTGAAGGGATGCGGTTCCTTCAAGCATCGACGGATAATCGCTCGCCTGAAGCGCAGGATGGCTCACCGGCCTGATAGGCAGATGGCGGTTCGCTAAAACCAGATGCCAAGCAGGATACCCGCACACAGCAGCAGGCTGTAGATGAGGGTAATACGGGCTGTCTGCGCCAGAAACTGGTTGAAGCGAGGTCCAACAGGCTCTGCGATCAGATTGCGGCGCAGTTTGATGGCGGACGGCAGGCTTAACCAGACCAGCAACATCCATCCGCTGCTCGCTGTGGCGGCAACTCCAACGGATGACAAATACGCCGCCGCCAGAAGGCAGGTGTATTCGATTTCTCCGGCTTTACGTCCAAAGCGTACCGGGATATTCCGGCGACCTGCTTTCCGGTCATTCTCTTCATCGCGGATGTTGTTGACCACCAGGATGGCAGTTACCAGCAGACCCACCGGCAGAGCGGCTGCCCAGGCCAACAGGGGAACGCTTCCCGTCAGTACATACACGGTACCGCACACCCCCCCAAACCCGAAGAACAGCGTCGCGAACAAGTCCCCCAGACCGGTGGCGGAAAACGAATAACGTCCCACCGAGTAGAAAACTGCGCCGGCCATACAGGCTGCCCCGATGAGAAGCACCGGCCAGCCGGCCAGAAAAACAAGATAAACGCCGGCAGCCGCAGCGACAGTCAGAAGCAGCAACACGGCTGCCCACATCTGGCGGGGAGTGATCAGGCCGGCCTGCGTCACACGCAAAGGTCCCAGACGTTCACCGGCGTCCGCCCCTTTTTCATAGTCGGATACATCGTTCACCAAATTAGCCACAATCTGGATCAACACGGCGATCAGCAGGGTCAGCAGGGCGGGCAGCAGTGGGAAGCCGGCCAGGTTGCCGGTGCGTGTGTGCAGAACACTGAGGGAAACCGCCCATCCCACCAGCACCGGCGATATGGCAGCCGGCAGGGTTTTGGGACGGCTGGCCAGCAGCCATCGTTTTTTCATCGACATGGGTGAAAGAGCGGTAGAAGCCATGCTGTTTATTGTAACCGCAATGGCTTTACTCGTTTCATGATACACTAGTCAAATCTTTGACCGGTACTTATGACACACAGCGCAGAACAAAAGACTTCCCTGTCCAATCGCGAAATCCTTAAGACGTGGTGGCCGCTGGCAATCAGCTGGCTGATGATGAGTCTGGAATCAACCCTGCTGGCCGTGGTGGTGGCTCGTTTACCGGAGGCGCGTCTCAATCTGGCAGCATCCGGGGGCATCATGCAGCCCATCAGGCAGGTGATGAATTCGCCGATCACCATGCTGTTGTCCGCTTCCACCGCCCTGGTGCGCGATTGGGCTACCTATAAGAAGCTGCTGCGGTTTATGACCATCTTAAGCGGCGCCATGACGGGGATGCTGATCCTGTTTACGTTTACCCCGCTGTACTTTTTTCTGGCCCATGATATTCTGGGCGCCCCGGAAGAGTTATATCAACTGGCTCGTTGGGGACTGATGGCCAGTATCCCCATCTGCTATGCGGTTGCCTACCGCCGGCTGCATCAGGGGATTCTCATCCGCAACGGGCTGGCCAGCGCCATCATGGTGGGAACGGTCATCCGCATCACCGGTTATATTTTGGTGCTGGTCGCCTGCTATGTGATCCATGTCATTCCCGGCACCGTGGTGGAAGCCGCGGCATTGAGCGTGGGGGTGGTGGCAGAAGCCATTTACACCGGCATTCGCGTGCAGCCGGTGTTGAAGTATCAGGTACAAACTGCTCCGCCGGCCGAGCCGCTTTCCTGGCGGGCTTTCTTCGCTTTTTATATTCCGCTGGTATTCACCTCGCTATTGAATATGATCTGGTCGCCCATCAGCAGCATGGCCATCAGCCGTATGCCGCGCGCCATCGATTCGCTGGCCGTTTTACCGGTGGTCAACTCGCTTATCTCGCTGTTCCGAAGTTTTGGCCTGGCGCTGAACGAGGTCACTGTTACATTACTTGATAAACCCCACGCTCCGGCCCGGCTGGCCAGGTTTGCGTTGTATGTGGGCATTGCCACCACTTCCGTGTTTTGCCTGATTGCCCTCACACCGCTTTCGGATGTGTGGTTTGGCACCATCACCGGCCTGGCGCCTGACCTGGCTGCGCTTGGGCAGATTGCCCTGTTGATTGCCATCCCGTTGCCGGCGCTGAGTGTGATACGCAGTTGGAGCCAGGGTATTTTACTGTTCGGCCGAAAGACCCGCTCCATCTCCGAGGCGATGGCCATGTCACTGGCCGCGCTGGCGCTGATTCTGATCATTGGTGTGATATGGGGAAAAACACCCGGCCTCTACTTTGGTGTGGCCGGTCTTTTGGCCGGTAATATCAGCCAGGCCACGTGGTTGTGGAACCGGAGCAGAGTCGTCTTATCCAATTTGAAGGTGAAAACGGAAGCCGGCAATCCGGTTTTAGCTGTGTAATAAACTTTCGACTATTTTGAGGCTGGCCAGAGAGAAATCTCGCGGTTTTTTGCAGAATATCGGTAAATTTGTTTGCGAATACACCCGAAACGGTTGAATAACAGTAAAAATGCTGTCTGCGTAGCCTTGTGCCAGAACTCTTAGCCAGGTTTAATGGCTCTGTCAGTATTTTTCCACTAATCTATTGACATACCTTTTTACGAGTTATATAATACCAGTAACTAACTGTGTGGTGCGAATTCAGGAATGCAGATCGTTTCTGCCGGTTGGGAGGAGCAATAACAAAACTGGATACAGATTGATCAACAGGATGTGTTGATCCAGACATTTCATCTGGTCGCTTGGTTTTGCAGGATAAAACCGGATGTCTGGGGAGCATAGCAGCGAAACCGGCCTGAGTTGTGGCCGGTTTTTTTATTTTTTAATCATTGTTTATCAGTAAGGTCATTATCACTACATTTTTTGCGGAGGCGCGGGATGGTTGAGATTAACTCAATGGGGATCGATCTGGACGAGCTGGACATCAGCCAGCGGAAACGTGTGCTGGTGGTAGAGGATGAACTCGACACCGTATTTTTGCTAAAGCAAATTTTACGCATTGCGGGCTTCAATGTGCTGAGCGCCACAACCGGCCGCGAGGCGCTGCTGAAAGCCGCCGAACAGGAACCCGATCTGGTTCTGCTGGATCTGATGATGCCGGAAATGGACGGGTGGGAGATCCTGGATCACCTGCGGCAGATGATTGAGAAGGTACCGGTCATCATCGTGTCCGCCAAGTCCAGCAAGGATGATGTGGTCAAAGGCCTGGCTGCCGGAGCAGATGATTATATCTCCAAGCCGTTCCACAATGCCGAGTTGAGCGAACGCGTGAAAGCGGTTTTGCGGCGTGCCAACAAGCCACGTGAGTTGAGCCGGCTGGTCTTCCCGGATATCGAGATGGATCTGGATCTCAACATGCAGGAAGTAACCATCAAAGGTGAGAGCATGCGTCTGACCCCCAAGGAGTTTGACATCCTCTCGCTTCTGGCCAAACATTCACCTGCCATTGTCAGCTACGAGAGCATCGCCGACAATGTATGGGGCGAGGATTCCCCTGAAATCCGCCGCCGGATCAAATATCTCATTTATCTGCTGCGGCGTAAGTTCGAAAATATAAAGGCCGATCCTGATTTAATCCTCAATATTGACCGTCTGGGGTACAAACTGCAAACCGAAAAGCAGTAGGTAACCGCCTGCCATGTGGATCGATTTTTTTTGAAAGTTATCACACAAAGTTTATTTATCACCATACAAATTACCGGTTATTGTAACGAAATGATTGACTCTGAAATTGTATTGTCGTATAATACCATTAGCTAACCGTCATCTATCTGCTAGTGGAAGTGGGAACAGTCCAATTAACAACTGAATCCTTTTGGATGTGATGATCCGCGTACCTTAATCTGGTCGCTTGCCTCATGCTGAGAGAGAGGCGGGGTACACGGGGAGCAGAGTAGCGAAACCGGCCAACTTTAATTGGGCCGGTTCGTTTTTTTAATTTATTCTGCGAAATTTTTGATCATTCAAAAGGAGT